>JACMRG010000401.1 GCA_014376585.1 Opitutaceae bacterium
CGTCCCAGTGCCTGTCACCCAGGACGAACCTTATCGCTTGTTTCCCAACATTATGTGAACATATCATCAGCCTCGTTGCAAGCACTCAGTATCGGAATTTAAAATACTTCTCGCCCAGTTTATTTCGAAGACACGGCCTAACACCCGCGTTTCCCGAAATTTCTTCCGTGTGTTCCGCGTAATCCGCGGGCTAAACCTTCCCTCCTCTTCATCCCCCGCCCTCTTTCCCTCCTATGAAATCTCCCATTCGCGTCGCTGTCACCGGAGCCGCCGGCCAGATCGGTTACTCCCTCCTCTTCCGCATCGCCTCCGGCGCGATGTTCGGCCCCGACCAGCCCGTCATCCTCCAGTTGATCGAGGCTCCCATCGAGAAAGCGCTTAAGGCCCTCGAAGGCGTCGCCATGGAACTCGACGACTGTGCTTTCCCGCTGCTCAAGGGCATCGTCCAAACCTCCGATGCCTCCGTCGGCTTCAAAGATGCCAACTGGTGCCTCCTCGTCGGCGCCAAACCCCGCGGCCCCGGCATGGAGCGCGCCGATCTCCTCAAGGACAACGGCGCCATCTTCATCGGCCAGGGCACGATCATCGACGCCGTCGCCGCCGCCGATGCCCGCATCGCCGTCGTCGGCAATCCCGCCAACACGAACTGCATGATCGCCGCCTCGCAGGCCAAGCGCCTCCCGCCCGAGCGCTTCACCGCGATGGTCCGCCTCGATCAAAATCGCGCCCAGACCCAGCTCGCGAAAAAAGCCGGCGTCGATCTCACCGCCGTGAAGGACATTTTCATCTACGGCAACCACAGCCCCACGATGTTCCCCGCCTTCGCCCACGCCACGATCAACGGCGCGCCCGCCACCGCCGTCATTACCGACAGCACATGGCTCCAGGGTCCGTTCTGCGAGACCGTCGGCAAACGCGGCGCCGCCATCATCGCCGCCCGCGGCCTCTCCTCCGCCGCCTCCGCCGCCAACGCCCTTGTCGATCACGTCCGCTCGCTCGTCACCCCCGGCGCGATTCACTCCATCGCCGTTAAATCTGAAGGCCGCTACGGTTTCGACGCCAACGTCTGGGCCGGTATGCCCGTCCGCACCACGACTCCCGGCAGCTACGAAGTCATCGAAGGCTACGCCATGGATGACTTCGCAAAATCCAAGATCGCCGCGACCAACAAAGAGCTCGCCGAAGAGCGCGCCTTCGTGGCCGACATGATCGCCTAAGCGAACTTTCAGTTTTGCTTCTCTCAGCGGCGCGCCTCCACCGGCCCGCCGCTTTTTTACGTCTCCGTAGGAGCAAATTTATTTGCGACCCGCGCCCCGCCGCCATCCCACGTCTCGCCCCCTACGCTCACACCTCCTCCAACTCAAACCGCCGCGTCGGCGCCACAAATTCCTCCTGCGCCGCCACCAGTAAAATCTCCCGCGAGCCCGCGTCCTGCGTGCGCTTGAGCAGCCCATAAATACTCGCCGCCGCCTCCGCCAACGCCGTCCCCGCCGCGCGCGTCCGCAGGTAATGCACGAAAAACAGCGCCGCGATCGCATCGCCCGCGCCGTTCACACTCACCGCCAGGCGCGGCGTCCGCACCCGCCAAAACCGCCCCGCCTCGCCCACCATCAGATCGACCGCATCCGCCGGCGTTTCCTGCGTCACGACCGACGTCACCAACACCACGCGCGGCCCGAGCCCGCGCACCGTTTCGATGGCGGCCTTCACCGCGTCGACCGTCGTGCTCGCGGTGCCCGCCAGATAATCCAACTCGAAATGATTCGGCGTGATGATGTCCGCCACCGGCACCGCGTGCGCCTTCATGAATTCCGGAATCCCCGGCCGCACAAAAATCCCCCGCCCCACATCACCAAAAACCGGATCGCAGCAATACAGCGCCCCCGCATTCGCCGCCCGCACCCGCCGCACCGCGCCCAAAATCGCGTGCCCGATATCCGGCGAGCCCATGTAGCCCGAGAGCGCGCCATCGCATTTCGGCAACACCCCACGATCCGCGATGCCTTCCATCAGTTCGTCGATCGAGAGGCCGTCAAACACGCGCCCCTTCCACGTGCCGTAACCCGTGTGATTTGAAAATTGCACGGTGTGAATCGGCCACACTTCCACACCGAGCCGCTGCATCGGAAACACCGCCGCATCGTTGCCCACATGCCCGAAGGCCACATGCGATTGGATCGAAAGGATGTTCATAGTTGGAAAATGAGAGAGCCGCCAACACCTGTCATAGCCGTTTTCATGCTAGGTGAAAGCCTGTCCAAAAATCTTTCCGCACGGATGCCGCTCACCCGCAGGCCAACCCCCATCAGATCGGTTTCTCCGCTTTCCGCTCTCCGCTTTAGGCCCCGCACCCTTGCCCTTCACTCCTCGCCCTTCGCCCCACTAAAGCATCCCCGCCAACACCCGCACCTTCGTCAGCCCAAACGCCCGCCGCAGTTCCGCAAAGCCCGCGACCAGTTCCCGCGGCGAGCCCTTCCGCGCAAAACGCATTTCCAACGTCGCCCCGTCGCACACCACCTCCGCATCCACGCCCGCCGCGTGCAACGTGCACTGCCGGCAGTCCGACGGATATTCCACGCTAAGCCCGACGCCCGCCGCCTCATCCTTCGCATCAAGCCCCTCGACCGCATCGATCACCGCTTCCACGCGCACACCTTTCTTCAACGCAAAAACCAGCGCCGAAAATTGCCCCGCAAACAACCCGTCAAACTCCGCCACCTCGATCAGCTCCGCATTGCGCAAGCTGTGCAGCGTGCGCGTCACGAGATAACTCCCCGGGTCCGCCGCATCCAACACGTAGCTCAGCTCCAACACAAAATCCCGCGCCGTCAGCACCGCCGTCGGACTCGCGACCTCCAACGACAACTGCGCCCGCTTGTAACCCAGGGCCGCCTTGGCCGCCTGGAAAAACTTCTCCCCTTCCTCCGCCAGTTCCTCCGCGCAAAGTTTTCCGAGAAACGCACTCGTCGCCGCGTTCACCGCATCAGGCACCGTGTGGTGCGATTTCTTGAAACCCGCCAGCGCCTTCACGGCTCCGCCGCCGCGCCCCACCAGACTGACTTCGCTGATAAATGATCGCGGATTCTCCGCCGATTTTCCCATGTGCCCGATTCAGCCCACGCCATCCCTCCGCGCCACTCCAAAAGTAGGGCGCGGTCTCCGACCCGCCCTCTCAAGCCCCTTCCACGCCCGTCCCCCGTCGCATTCACCCGCAAAAAAGGGCCGGCCTTCGCCCGCCCTTTGGTTCCGAAAGTAGCGGCGGGCCTCCGGGCCCGCCGTCCGTCCTCGCACTCACGCCGCCGTCGTCCGCGAGGTCTTTTTGACGAGAGCCACGATGCCCAGCACCACAGCAACCGGCACCCAGATTGGCGAGAGCGCGACCGCGACAATCAACGCCACGGCCACCACCGCCGCTGCGACCGAGAGGCCGAGCGTCGCCAGCACACCCACCGCCGCGATCAGCAGACAGCCCGCGAGCAACAGCCCGCCGATACCCACGCCGCCGATTACCAATAGAACGGGGAGGAGTTTAACAACGATGACCGCCGCGATGAGGATCAGGAGAACTTTAAGGAAGGTTTTCATGCCTCAATAACCCATCACCACTCGAAAAGTTGCAGTCCTATCTCTGCCCTCTCTCCGTTCCTGATTTCCAGATTCTCTCCTCTCTCCGCCTTTCCCCTTTTCCGATTCTCTCTTCCGTGTATTCCGTGTATTCCGTGGGCACTCCTTCTTCCTCCGCCTCGTCAGCCTCTTCCACACCCATTCCCGTCGTCTGCGCCGTGCTCGAAGACGGCACCGGCCGCATCCTCATCGCGCAACGTCCCGCCGACAAACATCTCGGCCTGCTCTGGGAATTTCCCGGCGGCAAGGTCGAGCCCGGCGAAGCCCCCGCCGCCGCCCTCTTCCGCGAGCTCACCGAAGAACTCGGCTGCACCCCCGTTATCACCCGCACGCTCGAGCCGTTCCTGCACGACTACACGCGCGTCGTGATTGAAATGTTTCCCTTCGTCTGCCACCTCGCACCCGACAGTCCCGCGCCCGCCGCCCTCGAGCACGTCGAGCTCCGCTGGGTCCTGCCCAAAGAACTCACCGCCTTTGCCCTCGCCCCCGCCGACTGGCCCGTCGTCGCCCGCTACCGTTCCGCCCCGCCCGCCACCTGCGCTTCCCACCAATAACAACCGCTGACCAAAATTTTTCCGGTCATTGCGAGAAGCGCAGCGACGAAGCAATCCAGCACGTCTCACGACGCGCTTCGCGCCCCACCTCGATGACAAACTTCGAAAGGCAATGCCGCCGGTATCGGCTCCAATCCCCGTCCTCACTTCACCCGCGCATAAAACGTGAGCCCCGTTCCTGCGGGCACCGTTCCCGCCGCGCGCAGGAGGATCAACGCCTGCTGAGACTTGGCTCCCTCAGGCGGCGTCACCTTCACCCGGTAGTGCGTGCGCGGCGTCACCGTGACCAGCTCTACCTTGAAATCCGGGTGATTCGCCCACGCCGCCGCCAATTCCACGCCGCCCGGCGTATTCACCAGCACATCGAGCGTCTTCGCCGTAGCCTTTTCATCCGCAGCCCACCGCAGGTCTTGCGGCGTGAAGGTGAGCACTTCGGGTAATTCTGCTGTGAGCCTGAGGAGCTGTGGTTGGCCACCGGGCTCGTCCGTAATGACGTTGATCGTCCGACTCACGGTCCCGCTCCTGCCGGTCGGATCAAAGCGCGCCACTAACACCCCGCTCTCGCCGGGGCCGTAAGCTTTCTTGACCAGCTCGACCGTCGTGCAATCGCAACTCGGCACTGCCCGCGTGATCGTCACCGGCGCGGAGGTATCGTTGCGAAACCCATAGCTCGCCACCGGCATCACACCGTCTGCCTGCGTCCGCAGCACCGCCTCGACGACCGTCCATTGCAAACCCTGCGCGGTGGGCATCCAAATCAACAGGATGCCGAGCACCCCCAGGCATCCTCGATAGAATTTCATATAGTAATTTCGGCTCGCCCATTCACCCAGCTATACAATTTCACTTTTCGCTCTTACCCCAAACCCCAAAGCCTGACCCCGTTTTTACTGCTTCCGTTTTTACTGCTCTTCCCGAAATCTAAAATAACAGACATTAAATTAGCGACTCAGCGCCATTCCGACATGACTCCTTTCAGCTCTTCTTCTCGGAGCATCTATTTTTCGATTACATTACGCTTAAGCTCATGGTCTTTATTTTCAGATTCTAGAGATCTAATTTTTAAACCTTGATTCAACCAAAATAAAACCGCCACAAAGTTTAGTGTTAAAGATAAAATTAACACTACAATAAGACCTATAATCCTTATTTTTTCTTTATTCATATTAAAACGTGTTATCGGCAGGGACAATTAGACGGTTTGTTAGCATTCCTGTCGGCGCATGCTAGAAACATGTTCTCAGCAGAAACCAATGCACTCTGAGTATTGCTGACATTTTGAGTTGCTGTTTCCAGTTGCCCCGATTTCCACCAAAGTGTTCCTCCCGAAACTATGACACCTCCCGCAGATATAATTGCTCCCACAACATTCAAAGTGATAGCACTCCAGCCAAGACCAGACAAACTTACAGTCACTCCCCCGGCTGCTAGCGCAGTCTCCACAAGTGAAGTTCCTAATGAAGTCATCGCCGCTTGCCACGCACTGTAAGCAGCGTTATACGACGCTTCCTCCGTTTCGCAGCATAGCCCGAGTGGATCCATGATATTTACTACAGAATTAAATCCATAAGCATACAAATTAACTCCGCCTTGATGACCAATCGGATCAGTTGACAGCCAGCGCCCTATACTAGGGCAGTAATATCGATTCCGATGTTCATTGAGGCCCAACGGGGCCAGCCACTCGCGACCAGTAAATAGAAATCGGAAACTAAGCGTAGTCACCTTCGATGGCTGATATTTCTCCGACAAACGCAGGGGCTCGCCGGAAACTGTATAGCGGAATCGCTCAGTTACTTTGCCACTTTCATCAGTCAGAGCAACAGTGCTAACGAGAGCGTCGCGCAATGGGTAATATGTGGTGGGTGGTAGGTCGCCAAGTTTGAGTTGGGCAAGGATGACCTCATCGCGACGCTGACCGTTAATATATTCGCCGACTTGGTTGCCATCAAGGGTGCGCTCAGCAAGGAGATTCCAAGCAATATCGTAGGTGAGCGCGCGACTGGCTTTGGTGTCGAGCACCCATGAGCCTGTATTGTTTAATGTGTAATATATGCGCGACACGGCGCGGTTGCTGGCATCATAATTAAATTCTGCGCGCATAGTGCCGGTAACTGCATTTATAGATTCAGTGGCGATCAGTCGGTTTTGGGCATCGTAGCGGTAACTTTGGTTGCCGTCGTTGATCAGATTTCCATTAACGTCGTAGCTGAAGCGAACGCCGGAAACTTGCGCGTATTGATTGAGCGAGTTGGCTGTGTAGGACGCGGATTCGGAAGGCGCGTTGGAGACAACGCGCCCTACCTGCGTGCGGTTGCCAACCGCGTCGTAGGCGAAGGTTTCGCGGTTTACGGGGGCTGCGGCTTTGGCGAGAGGCGAACCAGCGCCGTAGTCGGCACTGGCAAGTTGGCTGGTGATATCGTAACCGTAAGTTTCGGTGATACCATCCTCGCGGGTTTGGCGGGTGCGACGGCCAAGCACATCGAGGGTGTAGACGGAACCGGCGAGCACAATGCCGCCATTCGCATGGGTAACGTTGGTTAGTTGCCTGGCCATGTCGTAGGTGTAGGTGCTGACCACGCCGTTGTCACGCGTGAGCTGGGTGATCCTGCCCTGGGCGTCGTAGGCGTAGGTGGCGAGCGGCGTGCGACCACCGCCTCTGGTGTCGATAGTGGTGAGGCGGCTGCGGGCATCGTAGTCGTAACTCACTTGGGTCTTGTCGGGATAGACCAGATCGGAGCGGCGACCCAGTGCGTCGTAGCGATAACCGACGGTGTGCGGATCAAGTCCGGGGACCAGCGCGGAAAGATCGCTCGTCTCGGAGGCGAGGCGGCCGAGTTCGTCGTAGCTGTAGGTGAGCGTGGCGTTGCCGTTATCGACCTTTTTGAGTCGGCCCGCGGCGTTGTAAGAATAGGCCGTTGGTGCCGGCAACGGGGGGGTGAGGGCCGGGGCGAGGGGCGATGGAGAAGACGACCATGTTTCTGTGAGCGGCTGGTTGGCAGGGGTGTAGGCGGTGGCCTTCGTCTGGCCGGCGCGGTTGGTGAAGGCGACCGAATTGCTCACGAGATCATAGGCCCACTTTTCGACTGAGCCATCGGGGTAGGTCATCGACGTTTTGCGGCGGAGCGCGTCGTAGGTGAAGGCGTAGCGGCTGCCTCGTGCGTCGGTGAGGGACGTCTGGTTGCGCGCGACGTCGTAGGTGTAAGTGGTAATCGCACCGGCGGCATCGGAGGTGGTGAGGAGGCTGTCCTGCGCGTCGTAGGTGTTGCGAGTGCCGACGATCCCGTCGGGGCGAGTCACGGTCAGCACGTTGCCGCGGGCATCGTAGGTCCACGCGGTCTTGCGGCCGAGTGGATCAGCGGCGGTGAGCCGGTGACCGAGCGCGTCATAAGTGAAGGTTGTTGTCTCAGCGGCTTTGCCCGGCGCGGTGCGCGTGACGATCAGCGGGCGGTTGCCGGCATCGTAATTCGTCACGATCACGAGGCCATCGGGCGAAGTGATCTTGGCAGGGCGGTTGGCGGAATCGTAGTCGGTCGTGGCCTGCTTTCCATCGGCGTAGGTTGTGGCGATCTTCCGGCTGGCGGTGTCGTAAGTGTAACGCGTGACTTCTCGTGCGGCGTTGGTGGTGGCGGTGAGGCGACCGTTGGCATCGAAGACATAGCGCGTTGTGTTGCCGGCGGCATCGGTGGTGGCAGTTAGCCGCTTCGCGTCGTCATAAGTCGATTTCGTCACAGCCCCGTCGGGCGCGACAACCTTGGTCACATTGCCGTCGTCGTCGTAGGTCCACTTAGTCAAGCGACCCAGCGCATCGGTCTGCGTCAGGCGGTGGTGTTCATCGTCAAAAGTAAAGCGGGTGACACGACCGAGCGGGTCGGTCATCGCCGTCATGTTCCCGTCGGTATCGTGGGCGTAGAGCGCGGTGGCTTGGGCGGGCGTGCCCAGCGCGACTGTGCGCGAGAGCAACTGCCCCTCGGTGTCGTAGAGCATCGCCGTCACCGTGCCGTCGGGCGCGACGATACGCGAAGGATGCGGGACCAGTGTGCACGAGCTGCAGCCCTGCGGAATCTCCGTGTAGTCGAGCGTGGTCACGCGACCCGCGTGGTCTTCCTGACGGATAACGCGGCTGAGTTCATCGTAAGTGAGCTTGGTGGTGCGACCCTGCGAGTCGGTCCCGGAGATCTTCCGCCCATAAGTGTCGTAGGCGAACTGCCTCGTTGTGCCGTCGGGGGCAGTGATTTTGGTGATCAATCCCCGCTCGTTGCGCTCACTACGCGCCACCCGACCGATAGGGTCGGTAATCGTCACCAGTTGGTCGTTGGCGTTGTAGGTGTAGCGGGTCACCCAGCCGGCCGGGTTCGTCCACGTGGCTTTAAGCCCGCGGTCGTTATAAGTGAAGGCGTGCTGCCCGCCGCGTTTCGCACGGAACGACGTGACCCGGCCCACCGCATCATAGGCAAATTCCCGAGAGTCGCCATTAGCATGTTGGATAAAAGTGGGCCGACTATTGGCGTCGCGCTCGAAGCGCGTTTCCCGGCCCTGCCGATCCACTTCACGGGTCACGCGGCCTTTCCCGTCGCGCTCGCGCTGCAGTTCCATGCGGCCCAGCCGCTGTCGAGTCTGCACGCGATTCTTGGCGTCGTAGGTAAATTCCTCGCGATGTCCACTGGCGTCCACTTTTGCCGAAATCCGGCCCTTGACGTCGTGTTCCCTGCGCTCGGTGCGCCCGAGTGAATCCGTGCGCTCGGCAATAGCGCTGCCCATGCCTGGCACAAACTTGTATCTGATTTCGCGTAAATCAGAGTAGCGCACGATCCGGGCGTTCGCGTCCCGGGGATCGACGTCCAAACTGGCATATACTGCGCCCGTTGCCGGGTTGATCTCCTGATGGATCATCCCCAACGTATCGTGATAGGTATAACGGATGCGTTTGGCGCGTTCAGGGTAGCGCGGGTCATCGGCATCCACGAGAAGGGGCCGGTTGGCGGCCGTCACCCATTCATAGCGGTAGGATGCGCGCGTGGCATCGCCGTAGCGCACACCGGTCAGCGCGGCATATTCATGACCGGTGCCGGCTTCACCCAACAACTGATAGTCGTAATTGGCCGAAAGCCCGTTGCTGCCCGTCACCGTGGCGATCACCTCACGCGTCGTCGGCACAAGTTCCAGCGCCTCGACCAAAACCCCTGCGAGCGCGGATTCTTGCCCGGCCGCTGGCAGCACCCGCACCTTGGCCACCGCGCTCTTCGCGCCCGCTCCCAGATCAAGCCCGACTACATTCACCGAGGCGCGCTTACCGACAAAGCGAGTCGAGGTGTCACCATCAAACAGCGCCTCAGCCGCGTCACCCGTTCCGCTGGCCTTGCCGCGCAGTGGAATCGAGCCGCCAGGTGCGATAAATTGCACTTCGGCTACGGCCAAGGTGGCGCTATCCTTACCGGTGCGCAGACGCAGGTGCCGGAACTGCTTTGCTTGCAGCTCGGCCGGCACCGTGAATTCCAACCACTGCCCCGCAGCGGGTGCGTTGCCTACCGTGGCGAGCGCGCGCCAGACACCCTTTTGGAAAGTCTTAGTGACATAGTTGATTTGCAGAGAGCGGCCCGCGGGTTCCGTGACTTGGGTGAGGTAACCACGAGCGTTGTAGGCGAGGGACGTAACCGCACTATACGCGTCGGTGACCGTCTGCATTTCGTAACGGTTTTGACCGTCACCGCTATTTTTTCGGACAAATCGAAGGGTCGAGTCGGCGGAATCCGTCACGACAAACCCGTCGCCGACGGCGGCGAATTGCTCGGGCACAGGAGATTCGGATGCCCAGCCCCCGCCTGCTTTCGGGCGAAAGATACGTGAGATCCCATTGGGATAGATGAAGACATAGCCCGAAAGCACTTCGCCGGCACGACGGCGCCCGGTCGCGGAAAGTTCATAGAGGTCAAACTGCCAACTGTGGCGCCAGCTCCCCGCCCGGCCAAAATAGCAAAGGTCTTCGATGGGCACCGTGTTATGGTGGCGACTCCACGCCAGCTTACCCTTGGCTGCGCCTGGAACGGCCAAATCGTCAACCGTGCGACTCACGCTACCGTCATACACGCGGAATGGATTGGCCCCTTCAGGGCAGGAATCGGGATCTGGCTCTGGCGGACAATCTGATTCCACGGTCCAATTTTCCTGATTGGCCACGGACACGCCGGTGGAAGGGCTCCAACCCTCGTCCCAAGCTTCCCAGAGTGTCTCCAAACACCCCGACTCACCGTCGCGCCATGAGGAAACGACGCCTTCATGATGTTCCCAATCGATGCAGGCCCGCAAAGAAGGGCTCACGCTGCTGACCAAAACCGCTCCGGTTAGAAAGGACCGCGAGCAGAGGCTCACCAGTTCTCGAAAGCCAAATCCGCTTTCATCGCACCGCGTGCGCTCAGCTCGCGAGGCACGGGCAAACGCGGAACCGACAGGACTTTTTGAACGATGGGGAAGAAAACGGATTTTCATGGGTAACGAATCGTAAACGGGGCTGGAAGAAAGCGCCCAAATCGGCCGGTGCGACCGTAGGGCGAGCGCGACGCAGACGCTTCCCCGCAGCGTTGCCCAGCGCGCAGATTCCCCAATTTAGGGGAGACACCTCCCCTAAAAAGGGGAGATCGGCCCGCGCGCCCTGGATCACTCCGCCGCCGCGGCCTATGAAACCCACCCGAAGGCTTCACGCTGGTCCGGGGCGGCCGCGCACTGAGTCAAGGCGGGCCTCGCGCTCGCCCCGCTCACTTCCCCGCCGCGCGGCTCGGCCTCGCCGGGCCAAACCGATCGCGGCTGCGCCCCCCCCGCGCCGCCAGAACCTCCCCCAACCCCGGCGTGAGCACTTCACCCGACGGCGTGAACCGCACCACTCCACGTCGCAGGGCTTCTCGCATCAGCTCAGAGCGGTGGTGCAACCGTAGCTTCTTCATGACGTGTTTCCGGTGGCTCTGCACCGTCGCTTCGCCCATGTCCAAAACCTCGGCCGCCTGCGCGTCGTCGAGCCCGGCACCGATCACCGCGAACACCTGAAGTTCCGTCTCCGTGAGGATCTGTGCGAGTGCGCCCACCTCGTTTTCAACCGGATCGAGCGCGCCCGCCGTCAGGTAATAACCGCCCGCCCTCACGCGACGGATCGCATGGACCAACCCCTCCACCTCCTCGCGAGCGCTGTTGAAAAACTCGTCGATCCGCGCGGTCCGCAGGACGTGCCGCGTGCGCTCGTCGCTCCGCCCGCTCACCACCATGAGCCGCCCGCACCACCGCTCGCGCCCGGCGAGCGCCACCAGATCCAACCCGTCCCGATCCGGTAAATCGAGGCCGATCAGACCGAGCGCCGCCGGCTCCGCGCCAAAAACCACCACCGCGTCCGCCGCTGAATGACACACGATCACCTCCCCAGCCGGGCACGCCTCCCGCGCGGCCTCGGCGATCACGGCGGCCCGCAACCGGTCTCCTTTCACCACGACGATCCGCTCCCGCACCGCCGGCACGCACCGCACCGCCGGCACGGCGACCAATTCCCCTTCGGCGAATCGTGTCGCCAACCTCGGGGAAAGATACCGCCCGCCGGACAACACCGTTTGCACCGCCATCGCCATTTCGGCTCCCGTGACTCCGATCTTACCCATCAGCCCCGCGACCCCCGCCGCCCGCACCCGCAGCAAGGTCGCCTCATCCGTTTGCCCGGTGAAAATCAGGATAGCCGGCGCACCAGAACCAGACTGGGACCGCAACGGCGCGATCAGGTCCAGCCCATGGACACCGGGTAACCCGAGATCGAGTAGGACCACATCGGGCCGATGCGCCCGCGCCAGTGCCAGCCCCTCAGCCCCGGTCTCCGCCTTCAACACCCGCAGCCCCGGCAAATCTCGTTCCAAGCTACGGCTCCCCAAATCAATGATCCCCGATTCGTCTTCAACAAACAGCAGGGTTGCCATGGGGTTTGGGGTTTGGGGTTTGGGGCATAGGGAGACGGAGTTGGGGTAAGCCGACAAAAAACCGAGCGCCGCTAGCCCTACCCGCTCGCCGCACCACGCCGAGCCGAAAATTCATTTTCCGCAAGTCGTCCCCGTTGCCGCGAGCGCCAGCGGGTGAACTCGCTCCCATCCTCCGCCCAGCGTGGTTGAATCTACGCCAGGCCGCGTCTCATTTCTTTTCTTTCTACGCGTCCTCCGCGTTTCAAATTGGGAATCTGCCCCTCCTTCGCCACATCCGCACAACCTTAACGCGCGTAAATCACACTTTTCGTGAAAGCCTTTTAGTCTTAGAGCGCACAGAGATCGAACCGGGAGTTCACTGAGCCAATCACCTTGTTCTCCTCCGTGTCATCTGTGTCTGGGCTCCGTGTCCTCTGTGATTCCCGCCTTGGCTTCATTCACGTGCAAATTTTCCCGGCTAATCACACCCCGCCACACCCAACCCGCCCGTTCCCCTTTGCCTCCCGTCCCCTCCCGCGCTCCGCTTTATCCCATGCACCTCCGCGCCTCGCTCCTGTGCCTCGCCCTCGGCCTAGCTACCCTCGCCGCCCAACCCGCCCTCTCCGTCGTCACTCCGACCAACTCCGCGCCCGTTCCCGTTCCCGCGCCAGCCCCTGCTCTCGGCCCCGCCCTCGCCGCCGACTCCACCCCGCCCCAGCCCGCGCCCGCGCAAACCCCAGTCCCCGACCCGCGCCTCGCCCCCGCGCTCGCCCAACTCGACCGCGCCTACGCCGATCTCGCCGCCGAGCGCCACATCCCCGGTCTCGTTTACGGCGTCCTCCTCGACGGCCATCTCGTCCACACCCGCGCTCTCGGCCTCGCCAACGTCGCGGAAAAAATCCCCGCCGCCGCCGACACCCGCTTCCGCATCGCCTCGATGACGAAGAGCTTCACCGCCCTCGCGATCTACAAACTCCGCGACGCTGGCCAACTCGCCCTCACCGACCCCGTCGCCAAATACCTCCCTGAGTTTCGCGCCGTCACCCCGCTCACCACCGACGCTGCGCCGATCACGATTCATCACCTCCTCACGATGACCGCGGGTTTTCCCGAGGATAATCCCTGGGGCGACCGCCAGCTCGCCGTCACCCCCGCCGCGCTCACCGATTTCATCCGCTCCGGGCTTTCCCTCTCCAACGCCCCCGGCATCGGCTACGAATACAGCAACCTCGGCTTCGCCCTCCTCGGCCAGATCGTCACCCGCGTCGCCGGTGTTTCCTACCAAGCCTACATCACGCGCGAATTCCTCCAGCCCCTCGGCATGAAGGACACCGTCTGGGAATACTCCGAAGTCCCGCCGGAAAAACTCGCTCTGGGCTACCGCTGGGAAAACAACGCCTGGCGCCTCGAGCCCATGCTCCACGACGGCACCTACGGCGCGATGGGCGGCATCCTCACCACCCTCGACGACTTCGCGCGCTACGTGACGTTTCATCTCTTCGCCTATCCCGCCCGCGACGATCCCGACACCGGCCCGCTCCGCCGCGCCACGCTCCGCGAGCTGCACCAGCCCGCCGTCGTCGCCTCCGTCACCGACGCGAAATCCCTCGCCGGCGAGCCCCGCCCCTTCGTGACCGCCTACGCCCACGGCCTGCGCTGGAGCATGGATTCCACCGGCCTCGTCAACATCGGCCACAGCGGCGGCCTCCCCGGCTTCGGCAGCAACTACCGTTTTTATCCGACCCTCGGCCTCGCGATCATCTCCTTCGCCAACCTCACCTACGCGCCCATGTCGGCAGCCAATAACAAGGTCGCCCCCTTCCTCATCGAACAAGCCGCGCTCCCCGCCCGCCCGATTCCCACCAACGAAATCCTCCTTACCCGCCAACGCGCCCTCGTTGCCCTCCTCACCACCTGGGACGCCCAACTCGGCGCCGCCGTCCTCGGCGAAAATTTCTTCCTTGATCGCGACCGCGCCGACTGGATCACGTTCTCCCGCGACGTCCTCGCCCGCTCCGGCCACATCGTGACCACCGGCCAGCTCCGCCCCGAAAACCAACTCCGCAGCACCTTCACCCTCACGTGCGAAAAAGGCCTGATAGATGTCTTCTTCACCCTCACCCCCGAAGCCACGCCAAAAGTCCAACAACTCCGCCTCACCTACCGCCCACTCACGCCCTAGTCCGTTTCCCTCCTTCTCCCCTTTTCCGTGTATTTCTTCGGCAACCTCTCCGGTCCCTCTCCGCTTTTCGTGTGTTTCGTGGTAAAAAACCTTCTCTCTGTTTTCTGATTTCGCGAGCTCCAGATTCCCCGCTCTCTTTTCCGTGTCTTCCGTGTGTTCCGTGGGCACCCCCTCCGATCCGCCTCCGCTTTTCGTGTCTTTCGTGTGTTTCGTGGTGAAAAATTCCCTCTCCGTTTTCTGATCTCCTGAGTTCCCCATCCCTTCTCCTCTTTTCCGTGTGTTCCGTGGGCCCCACCTCCGTTCCCTCTCCGCTTTTCGTGTCTTTCGTGTGTTTCGTGGTAAAAAATTCCTTCTCCGTTTTCTGATTTTCTGAGTTCCAGATTCCCCACCCCATGAATTTCCCCCGCCTCCTCACCCTTCTCCTCGCCCTCGCCACCCTACCCTTCGTCACTCCGGCCCACCCCCAACCCGCGCCCGCCGCCGCACCAAAGCCGGCCGCTCCTTACACGCGCACCGAGGACGTCGTTTACGGCCGCAAGTTCGGCACTGCTCTCACGCTCGACGTCCTCCAACCCACCGCCGTGCCGGCCAACGGCTACGGCATCATCGCCCTCGTCAGTGGCGGCTGGCGCTCCGGTCACGACGGCGTCAACCCCCCCCCCCCCCCCCCCCACCCCCCCCGCCCCCCCCCCCCCCCCCGTAGCCACCCCCACCGCCGGACCGACCACCCCCGCCGCCGCCGTAGCCGCCGC
>JACMRG010000402.1 GCA_014376585.1 Opitutaceae bacterium
GCGAAGGGGAGGAGAGTCTCGGCGTTGAGTTCCTCGGCTCCGACGATGGTGACGCGGTCGAGGCGGCCGAGGCGGAGTTCATCGAGGGCGTAGCCGAGGGCGTGGCTGGCGGAGGCGCAGGCGGAGACGAAGCCGACGACGGCACCGGTGACGCGGAAGTGGGCGGCGAGGTTGAAATTGAGCGTGCCGGCGATGGAGCTGACGACGCCGAGGGGGTTGCCGCGTTCGCCGCGCACGGCGTGCATGGCGGCGAGATGGTGATGGAGGAGCATCGCGGAACCGGCGGAGGCGCAGAAGAGGCCGGTGCGGTCGTCGTCGGCGATGTCGGCGGGGGTGAGGCCGGCGTCGGCGAGGGCTTGGATCACGGCGCAAACAGCATAGACACCGTGGGGGGCGAGGCTGCGGATGGTTTCGCGCGGGATGTCGTAGCGCGCGGGCCACTGCCAGTCGCGCCAGTGCGGGGAATCGACGGAGAATTCCTTGACGGTGCCGGCGAGTTTGACGGGAAGATTCGGGTTGCCGAGGAACTCGACGGGCGCGAGGCCGGCGGTGCCGGTGAGAAGGCTGGCGCTGACGGTGGCGCGGTCGTTGCCGATGGGAGTGATGAAACCCAGGCCGGTGATGACGGCCTGAACGGAGGCCGGGGTCACGCGGCGGCGGATTTCTCCGCGAGCTTCTGCGCGACGAAACCACGGAGTTCGCCAACAGTGCCGATGGCCTGAATCTCCTGCGTGCAAATCGAGACTTCGAAAAGATCTTCTAGAAAAAACACCAGTTCGGCGATGGCGAGGGAGTCGTAACCGAGGTCGTCGACGAGGTGCAGGTTGATCGTCGCGGCGGAGTCGTCGGAACCCAGCGTGGGCTGGCGCGGGCAGTGTTCGCGGACGGCGGAGAGGACGACGACTTGCACGGCGGCGGCGTCGCCGGTGGCGCGGTAGCACCGATAGGCGGCGCGCACATCGGCCGGGAAACGGGCGAGTTGGGGCGGATCAAGCGGGGCGGGCGTGGACGACATCGGGGAGAGAAAAACGACAGGAGCGGACTTGGCTCAAGCTTGCGAGGGTGCGAGGCCATTGACGGCGGCAGGGGCGAGGCCGGACGGAAGCGGCGCGGCGACGGGCGGGGCAAACCACGTGCGCCAGCCCTCGGTGAGCTCGAGTTTGCCCCATAGGACGAGCGCCCATAGCACGCGCCACGGCAGGCGGCGGTCGAGTTGATAACTCATGAACGGGAAATATCGGCCGGTGTTTTTGCGGCCCCATGTGCCGCGGGCGAGCCGGCTACGGGCGATGGCGGCGAAGCGACGGTTGTAGAGGGCGAGGACTTTGGCGGCGAGGCCTGAGCCCTGGCCGGCAAAGGCGGGGACTTCCAACGCGGACTCGCCGCGCGTGAACGGGTGGGAAACGACGCCGAGGTAGTAGAGCCCGAGGTCGAGGCGGAAGGCCAGGGTCATGAGTTCGTGGTCGCCCATGTAGTAATATTTATCGCGATAGATCGCCTCGAACCAGCGGGAGTAACTGAGGCTGAAACGCTCGTTGTGGCGGGCGACGCGCTCGGGGGCGGGGCGGCCGCGGAGGGAGCCGTCGATGAGATTCGCGGTGGCGGTGGCGGTGAAGCCGATCCAGTCCATGCCGGGGGAATAAAATGGGTCCATGAAGGCGGCGGCGTCGCCCACGAGCGCGAACCCATCGCCAGCAAACGTCGTGGAAACGTAGGCGCAATTGCGGCGGAAATGGACGTCGCCGGTTTGGTAGGACGCGCCGGAAAGGAGTTCGCGGGCGGCAGGGTGGACGTTGAGGAAATCCCGGAGGCGTTCACCGAGTTTGCCGCCGGGCGGGAGTTCGGTGATGCGTTGGTCGTAAACGATACCGACGCTGAAATCACCACCCTTCAGGGGAATCCACCACGACCACCAACCGAGGCCGACGATGTGATTGGTGGCGGTGTAGCGGACGCCGTTGGCGCGCTTGGCGAAGACGGGGAATTTCTCGGCGAGCTCGCGCGAATCGAGATTTTTGACGCCGCGCCAACGGCTCCAGCAGGCGGCGATGGGGTGAGCGGTGTTGGGGGTAAACCAGCCGTGCTTGCGGGCGAGGATGGCGGCGAAGCCGGAGGCGGCGATGCCCCAGCGGGCGGTGGCGGTGTGGGGGGGGGGGAGGGGGGCCGAAATGGGCGGGACGCCCATGCCACTTTCGGAGGGCGGGAA
>JACMRG010000403.1 GCA_014376585.1 Opitutaceae bacterium
ACGGCCGCGGCGCCAATCGGCCGGTCAGGCGACAGGGCGACGGCTGGACGCGGTGACTCGAGTCGGGCGCCGGCTTCGCAACGCTTCGGCTTTGGTTTATAAGGGGTTTGACGGGGCTGTTCAGGGATTTGCGCATTGCGCGTCAAAAGGTTCGCCATAATGGCTGCGGCGCTGGGTTTTGCCATGGCCGCGCCGGTGTCTGCCGCCAGCCTTTATGCCGTGCCGAAATATGCCGCCATCCTGATCAACAGCGATACCGGCGAAGTGATGTACGCGCGCCAGGCCGATGCAAAGCGCTTTCCAGCGTCGATCACCAAGGTGATGACCTTGTATGTCGCGTTCCAGGAACTGCGCGACGGCAATATCCGCGACGGCGACAATATCCGGATTTCGAGCGTGGCGGAGAGCGTGCCGGGCGGGTAGTAGGCCCAGTCGAGGGCGTTTTCGTTGGCGTCGCCGGTGGAGATGAGTTTCGCGGTGGGCGAGAGGGTGATGGCGAAGTTGTGCAGGCGCTGGCGCGCGGTCTCGCGGGGGCGGAGGTAGAGGGCGTGCGGGGCGAAGGCGACGGGTTGCGAGTAGGTGTAGCGGGTGAGGTGGGTGGCGCGGAGAAACATGCGAGATGCGAGTGAGAGCGGGAAATAGACGGAAGGCGGCGGAGAGGTTTTATCTGGAAATCAGGGAATAGGAACCGGGGGGGCGTAGGGATTCAAAAGCTGGGAAGTCGCGGAGGAGGGGAGAGAAAGATTAAGAGGAGAGAGAACGAGGGTGGCGGAGGGTGTGTTAGCTCAAAGGGTGCCGTTTAGGGCGGAACTTAGGTCGGTGGTGAAGCGGGCGAGGTCGGCGTCGGTGGTGGCCCAAGAGCACATGAGGCGGTAACCGTGTTCGCCGATGAAGGGATAGAAGTGCCAGCCGCGGGCGAGCACGGCGGCGGCGGCGGGGGGCGGGAGTTGGGCGAAGAGGGCGTTGGCCTCGGGCTCTTGCAGGAGGGTGACGCCGGGGAGGGCGCGGAGGGCGGCGGCGAGTTTTTGGGTTTGGGTGTTGGCGTGGGCGGCGTGGCGGAGCCAGGCGCCGGATTCGAGGAGGGCGCACCACTGGGCGCTGGCGAAGCGCTGCTTGGAGGCGAGCTGGCCGGATTGTTTCACGCGGTAGGCGAAGTCGCGGGCGAGGGTTTTGTTAAAGAAGACGACGGCTTCGGTGGTGAGCAGGCCGTTCTTGGTGCCGCCGAAGCAGAGAACGTCGATACCGGCGCGCCAAGTGAGGTCGGCAGGGGAGGCGGTGGGCGTGGGCAAAGCCGCGCCGGGAGGTCGCGGCGCTATCTGTGCGGAGGGGCCGGAGAAGGCGGCGCAGGCGTTGGCGAAGCGGGAGCCGTCCATGTGGACGGAGAGGCCGTGGGCATGGGCGAGGTCGGTGAGGGCGCGGAGTTCGGCGGGCGTGTAGAGCGTGCCGTGCTCGGTGGGTTGACTGAGGGAGAGCGCGCCGGGCTTCGGGAAATGGACGCCGTAGCCGCGGGTGAGGGCGTGCTCGACGGTGGCGGGCTCAAGCTTGCCGCGGGGGCCGGGGAGGGGGATGAGTTTGCTGCCGCCGGTGAAGAATTCGGGGGCGCCGCATTCGTCGGTGTCGATGTGGGCGATCTCGTGGCAGAGGACGCTTTGGTGGCGGTGGCAGAGGGCGGAGAGCGCGAGGGAGTTGGCGGCGGTGCCGTTGAAGACGAAGAAGGTTTCGCAGTCGGTCTCGAAGAGTTGTCGGAAGATCTGCTGCGCGCGGGCGGTGGTGGGATCGTCGCCGTAGGAGGAGACGGAGTCGGCGTTGGCGGCGTTGAGGGCGGCGAGGGCTTCGGGGCAGATCCCGGCGGTGTTGTCGCTGGCGAACGTGGTGTCGTAGCGGGCGGCCATGGCGGAAAGCGTCGGGGGTGGAACGGAGGAGGGCGACGATTTTTTCCGTGGCGTCCGGGCGCAGGGGTCGCGCGTTGGGATGAAACTTGCCGAACATGAACATCGCCGCCGCGTTGAAAGAAATACGCGGCGCGGCGTTCGCGAAATCCGGGCCAGAAAAATTGCATTCGCGGCTGGGGCGGCGGACGGCGGTGGTGAAGCCGTGAGTGAAGGTGACGGGGACAGGGGGTAGAGATGGAAAGAGGATGGAAAGAGGGGGTTGCGGCAAATGCCGCAGCCACTTTCGGAGCCGGCAAGGTGCCGGGGCCACGCGGAGCGAGCGAGGGTGCCCGCGTTCCGATTTCGACGTTGGCAATGGGCGGGGGTGGGCGAATGCTCGCGGGCGAAACGGATGAAGGCAGAGGATGTTAATCTCTATCTGGTCGGATTCATGGGCACGGGCAAAAGCACCGTGGGGCGTGCCGTGGCGCAGCGGGTCGGTTTCGCGTGCATCGACAGCGATCACGAGATCGAGCGGAGGAAGGGAAAAGAAATTCCGGCGATTTTTGCGGAGCTGGGCGAGCCGGCGTTTCGCGGGATGGAACGCGAGTTTATCGAGGGCGGGCATTCCACGACGCGGACGGTGGTCGCGTGCGGGGGCGGACTGGTGGTGCAGCCGGGGATGCTGGCGCGATTGAAGGCGCATGGCGTGGTGGTGTGCCTGCACGCGTCCGTGGAAACGATCTTGGCGCGGACCTCGCGGCAGAAGAACCGGCCGTTGCTGAATGTGGAAGATCCGGAGGCGCGCATCCGGAAGCTTTTTGCGGAGCGGGAGCCGATTTACCGGAGCTCGGGCAGCGTGATTTTGACGGATGGACGGCCGATGAACGACATTATCGCGCATGTGTTGCGCGTGTGGCGGCGGGAGTCGGGTGAGTTTGCGCGAAGCGCGGAGGGGCGCGCCGTCGGTGCGCCGGTCGCGAGCGGCGGGGCGAAGTGAACGCGATGGCTGCGACGGATGCGGAGACGGCGGCGGCGCGCGGGCGGCAGGAGGAGTTGCGGCGCCGGCTCACGGAGATCGGTTTCGACGAGGTGCGGTTTGCGACGTTGGCGGAGTTGAGCGGCGACAAGTTGAGCGCGTGGATCGCAGCCGGGCATCACGCGGACATGCAGTGGATGGAACGGACGGCGGAGAAACGTGTGCATCCCGCACTGGTGTTGGCGGAGGCGCGGTCGGTGATCATGCTCGGGGTGAACTATGCAGGTGAGCCGGGCGGGGTGGGAGGTGAGGGGCGGGGGGACGGGGCGAAAGCGGCGGGGCGGGCGACGTGGGCGCGGTATGCGATGCACGAGGAT
>JACMRG010000404.1 GCA_014376585.1 Opitutaceae bacterium
AACGCGACCTCATCGGCGACCTCGCCAAATCCATCCGCGCCCGCGGCCTCAAGTTCGGCGTCTCGAATCACGGCATCGAAAACTTCACCTTCATCAATCCCTCGCCCGACATCGCCGCTCACCTCCAAGCCGCGCGCGCCGATCTCTACGATCCCCAGTGGGCCACCTTCTACAACGTCGCCGACCGCAGCGATGCCGCCCTCACCCGCTTCCTCCACGACTGGTTCGCCCGCAACGTCGAACTCATCGAAAAATACCGTCCCGATCTCCTCTGGTTCGATAACGGCCTCGACATCCGCTACCTCGACCCGCTGAAGCTCCATCTCGCCGCCTACTACTACAACCGCGCCGCCGAGTGGAAACAGCCCGTAACCATCTCCACGAAAAAAGCCGCCTTCGCCCCTTCCGGCCTCAACGACCGCCAGATCGGCTCCATCGTCGATTTCGAAAAAGTCGGCTCCCGCTCGCCCTCCGGCATTCGCCCCGGAGTCTGGCAAGTGGACGACGCCATCGGCAGCACCTGGGGCTACACCGACGGCATGCGCATCTCCAGCACCGCGACGATCCTCGCGCGCCTCATCGACACTGTCGCGAAAAACGGCACCTACCTCCTCAACCTCTCGCCGCAGGCCGACGGCACCATCCCCGACGAACAACAAACCGTCCTCCGCGAAATCGGCGCGTGGCTCCGCGTCAACGGTGAGGCTATCTATGATACGCACGCCTGGAAGACCTTCGGCTCCGGCGGCAACCGCGGCGACTCCAGCCCGCACGTCCGCTACACCGTCCACGGCCCGCACCTCTACGCGATCATCCTCGGCCCCTGGCCCACCACGCCCATCAACCTCGCCGCCCTCGCCGCCGAAAACGTCACCCGCGTCGAACTCCTCGGCTCGTCCACCGCCGTCACCTCCACGCGCAACTCCGCCGGCCTCTCCATCACGCTGCCCTCGACCGCCCCCGCCTCCCACGCTCACGCCTTCGTTCTCCGTCTCACCGGTCTCACGCTCCCACCCGCGCCCACCGTCACCGACGGAAATCCCCGCTGACCGGCATCCCCCAACCTTGCCCGCTCCCATGTCCCCATCCCGTTTATCTGTTCCATCCGTCCTCATCGTTTCATTCCTCCTCGCCAGCTCCGCCCACGCCCAGCGCCCCGAAGACCAACCGCTCCCGCCACCCCCATCCGTCTCCGTCGCATTCAAGTTCGCCTTCGGTCTCGCCCCCGCCCAGCCCGCCCCCTCCGGCTTCACCGCCGTCTCCGCCGACACGCTCTACACCCCTGAGCGCGGCCACGGCTTCGACCTCGGCGCCACCGTCACCGCCGTCACCCGCGGAGACACCGGCTTCGTCACCACCGCCGCCGACGCCCCGTTTTTCTTTTCCATAAAAATCCCCGAGGGCAACTACCGCATCACCGTCACCCTCGGCGATCCCGACGGTGAATCCTCGACTACGATACGCTCCGAGTCCGCCCACCTCCTCGCCGCGCAACTCACCACGACCACCGGCCGGCTCATCACGCGCACCTTCTACGCCAACGTCCGCCGCCCCCAGCTCCCTCCGCCCCCGCAAAACGCCCCCGGCGGCAGCATCGTCCACATGTTCCTCGCCGGCGAAGACGAGGCGCGCCACTGGGACGAAAAACTCACCCTCGAATTCAACGGCCCCCGTCCCTGCCTCGCCGCCCTCGAGCTCGTGAAAGACGACCGCGTGCCCACGCTCTGGGTCGCCGGCGACTCCACCGTCGGCGATCCCCGCCGCGGCCCCGGCGGCAATTGGCCCACGCAACTCTGCCAGTTCCTCAAACCCGAAATCTCCCTCTGCAACGCCGCCGAGGGCGGCGAGACCACCAAGAGTTTCATCACCGGCTACCGCTTCGACAAAGTCCTCAGCCAAATGAAAGCCGGCGACTTCCTCCTCGTGCAATTCGGCCACAACGACTCCAAACCCCAGTGGCCCCAAAGCTACACCGAGCCCGCCACCACCTTCAAAGCCTACCTCTCCGTGATCCTCGCCGAGACCCGCCGCCGCGGCACCACCCTCGTCCTCGTCACCCCGATGGAGCGACGCGCCAACGGCGACACCGTCGGCCCTTGGGCTCGCGCCATGCGCGAATTTGCCTCACAGGAAAAAATCCCGCTCATCGACCAGTGGGCCGCCAGCAAACAACTCTGGACCGCCCTCGGCCCCAACGTCGGCACCGCCTTCTCCGACCAGACGCACCTCAGCAGCTACGGCGGCTACCTCCTCTCCAAACTCATGGTCGCCGGCATCCGCCAAAACGTCCCCGCCCTCGCCCGCTTCATCGCCGACGATTTCATTCCGATGGACCCCACCCGCCCCGACCCTCCGCCCGCCTACCTCAAAGAATCCCCCGGCCCCGCGTCACCCCGCCACGCGCCACGCTAGTTGTAGCGACACCGTATTTCCGCGACATCGCCCCGCCGCGTAGTTGCGAGCGTGAGCAAGTGCCATAGCCGCCGCCCAAGTGGCCGATGCGCTCCGTCGCGCCACCAGTCAGTCTTTCGACCCCCGACCCCGACCCGCCCTCCGCACGATTGCCTCGCGCCCGCCGCCCGCTTTGCTCGCCGTCGATGCACCTCACGCACCTCGCCTGCACCGCCTGCTCCAAAGAACACGACGCAACGGTTCCCCAGAATGTCTGCACCGCCTGCGGCAAGCCCCTCTTCGCTCACTACGATCTCGTCGCCGCCGCGAAGACGCTCACCAAGGAATCCCTCCGCACCCGCGAGAAATCCCTCTGGCGCTACCGCGAAGTTCTCCCCGTCAAAAACGCCGCTGACATCGTCACACTCGGCGGGCGGGGGG
>JACMRG010000405.1 GCA_014376585.1 Opitutaceae bacterium
CCCTGGCCGACATCGACCTGCTCATCGTCGCCACCATCACGCCCGACCTGCCGATGCCCGCCACGGCCTGTATCATTCAGCACAAGCTCGGTCTTTCCACCTCGACCGCCTGTTTCGATCTTAACGCCGCCTGCTCGGGTTTCATTTACGCCCTCGACACCGCATGCGCGATGATCGGTTCCGGCCGTTATCGCCATGCCCTCGTCATCGGCGTGGAAAAACTCTCCGCCATCGTGGATTGGAGCGACCGCACCACCTGCGTCCTCTTCGGCGACGGCGCCGGGGCCGCCGTGATCGGCGCCAGCGACCTGCCCGACATCGGCCTCATCGGCACGAAGCTCGGCGCCTATGGCGATTGCGTCGACCTGCTCTGCATCCCCGGCGGCGGCAGCAACGCCCCCGCGACCGCCTCCTCCCTCGCCAGCCGCGACCACTTTATCAAGATGAAGGGCAAGGAAGTTTTTAAATACGCCGTGCGCGGCATGGAGGAAGCCGCCCGGGATATTTTGGAACAACACTCCATTCCGGCGACTCAGATCGCCCTCGTGATCCCCCACCAGGCCAACCTTCGCATCATTGAGGCTATCGCCCAATACCTTGAGCTGCCGCTTGAACGCTTCTTCGTGAACCTCGACCGCTACGGCAACACCTCGGCCGCCTCCATTCCCATCGCGCTCGATGAAGCGCGCCGCTCCGGCCGGATCAAGTCCGGGGACCTCACGCTGCTCGTCGCTTTCGGGGCGGGCTTGACCTACGGGAGCGCGCTGCTTCGCTGGTGATTTACGCCGTCATGCCGAACCTTTTTCTCCGCCGCCTGCCAGTCCTCGCGCTCACGCTCGCGGCCGTCTTTTTCGCCCTTCCCGCCCGTCTCGCGGCCGATCTTGTCTGGACTCCCGCCACCGGCTGGCGGGTGGACGGTGGCGCCCTTTCCGGGCTCCTCGGCACCGAGGGTCGCAACGCCCTCGACCTGATGAACAAGGCCCGCGAATCCGAGGAAAAGGGCAGCGTCGGTTCCGCGCTCAGTTCCTACGGCAAAGTCTCCAAGAAATACCCCAACTCTATTTACGCTCCCGAGGCCCTCTATCGCTCCGCGAAGCTCCGTCTCGGCCGCCGGGAATACTTCAAGGCCTTTGAGTCGTATCAGGGCGTCGTCGGCCGTTATCCAAACAGCAAACGCTTCTCCGAAATCATCGGCGAACAATACCGCATCGCCAGCGCCCTTCTCGACGGCGCCCGTAACCGCACCTGGGGTTGGCTCCCGGGCTTCCGCAACCGCGAGAAAGGCATCGAATATTTCGAATACATTCTCCTCAACGCGCCTTACAGCGACTACGCTCCGCTCGCGCTCATGAACATCGCCCGCGGCCACCAAAAGCTCCGCCAGCCCGAAGAAGCCATCGATGCCCTTGATCGCATGATCAATACCTACCCGCAGAGTCTGCTCGCCCCCGATGCCTACTTGAAGCTCGCCCAGTCTCACGCCAACCTCGTCGAGGGAGCCTATTATGACCAGGCCTCCACCAAGGAAGCCGTCACTTATTTCGAAGACTTCATGATCCTCTTCCCGAGCGATCCCAACGTCGCCTCCGCCGCCAGGGGCCTCGATGGCATGAAGGCCATGCTCGCCGAGAGCAAAATGAAGATCGGTGACTTCTATTTCTACAAACGTAGCAATTTCAAAGCCGCCAAAGTCTTCTACAACGAGGCCATCACCGCTTATCCTGACTCCGAAGTCGCCAAACGCGCCAAGGTTCGCCTCGTCTCCGTCGAAGCCAGCGCCGAGGGCAAGCCCCTGCCGGCCGACGC
Organism: Opitutaceae bacterium; assembly: GCA_014376585.1. Classification (GTDB taxonomy): domain Bacteria; phylum Verrucomicrobiota; class Verrucomicrobiia; order Opitutales; family Opitutaceae; genus Tous-C4FEB. Next base: position 1,807 of record JACMRG010000405.1, read on the forward strand.
CAAGAAGAAGCGTTTTTGGTTGTTCTAAGGTTTCTCCCGTCGCGCGGTTCAGCACCATGATGCTTCGGCCGCTTCTCGCCTCGCTCGCCTGCGCCATTTTCATCGGCCTGCCTGCGGGCTGCGCGAACTACCAGCTGGGCACTGCGGGCAAGTTGGCTTTCACCACGCTCTTCGTGGAGCCGGCGACGACCAAGATTCTCCTCCCTCAGGCCCAGGCGATCATCGGAACTCAGGTCCGCGAGGCCTTTCTTCGCGACAACCGCGTGACCCTCGTCAATTCCCCCGAAGCCGCCGATGCCACGCTGTCGATGGCGATCACCGACTACCGCCGCGAGGTCGCCACGCAACGCCGCGACGACACCGGCTTGGCCCGCAAATTCGCCCTCACCCTCGGCGTTCGTTGCACCCTCACCGATCGCCGCGCGGGCAAAGCCCTCTTCACCGATCGCGAAATCACCGTCCGCCGCGATGCCTACAACGACAGCGGTCAAACCCTCCCCTCCGGCGTTGGCGTCAGCGGCCAGCTCCAAGCCGAATATCAGGCCCTCCCGCTCCTCGCGGAAGCTCTCGCCGCCAAAGTCGCCCACGCCGTTCTCGACGTTTGGTGATCTCAGGAAAGTGGCCCGGGGATATTGCCCATGTCTGTGAACGCCCGCGCCAGCCCACGCTCACGTCTTGCGCCGCGTCTCATTCCCGTTTTTCTGCCACCCGTGACGCACGCGCCCATTCTCGCCCCCTCGCTGCTTGCCGGTGACCACGCCCACCTCGCCTCCAGCGCCGCCCTCGTCGAGCAGCTCGGCCTCTCTTGGCTCCATGTGGACATCATGGACGGCCACTTCGTCCCCAACCTCGCCTTCGGCCCCGAGACCGTCGCTTCCCTCCGCCGCCACGGCTGCAAACTGTTTCTTGATACGCATCTCATGCTCTCGGAACCGCAGCACTACGTCGAGGCCTTCGCCCGCGCCGGCTCCGATCAGATCAGCATTCACATCGAGCCCGCCTACGATCATGCCGCCGCCCTCGCCCGCATCCGCGCCCTCGGCTCCAAAGCCGGCCTGGTCCTCAATCCCGATACGCCCGCGTCTGCCGTCGAGCCGTTCTTGGACCAGGTCGATCTCATCCTCGTGATGACGGTGCAGCCCGGTTTCGGCGGCCAGCCCTTCCGCACCGACATGCTGGCCAAGCTTACGCAACTCGCCACTTGGCGCAGCGAGCGCAACCTGTCCTTCCGCCTCGAAGTGGACGGCGGCATCGATCTCTCGAACGCCCCGCTTTGCCGCGCCGCCGACGCCGACACCTTCGTCGCCGGCACCTCCTTCTTCAAAGCCGACGACAAGCCCGCCTTCGTGCAGGCCTTCGCACGCCTGTAGCGGGAGAAAGATTTCAAGCCCCGGTTCCCCTCGCTCGTCCGCCCACGGCATGGCAGGTGCTCAATCTCGCTCAAGGCATTCGCGTAATTTTCCCCACCCCACCTCATGAGAAAAAATCCCTGCGTCATCTTCGTTTATTTGTCCGCGCTGTCTTTAAGCGCGTTGAGCGCCGTTGGACAGCGCACGAAAGAGGAGATCATCAAACAGATAGATGCCGGCGAGGCCGCCTACTCCGCCATCGCCCTTAAAATTTGGGATTACGCCGAGGTCGGCTACCACGAGACCAAGAGCTCCGCCCTCCTCCAAGAGCACTTCAAAAAGGAAGGCTTTAAGGTCGATGTGGGCGTCGCCGCCATTCCCACCGCCTTCATCGCGAGCTACGGCAGCGGTCACCCCATCATCGGCATCCTCGGTGAATTCGATGCGCTTCCCGGCGTCGCCCAGGAAGCCGTCCCCGAACTCAAGCCCATCCCCGGCCAGGTCGCCGGCCACGCCTGCGGCCACCATCTTTTCGGCACCGCCTCGATGGAGGCCGCCGTCGCGGTCAAAAACTGGATGATTGCCACCGGCCAAAAGGGCACGATCCGCTTCTATGGCACGCCCGCCGAAGAAGGTGGCTCGGGCAAAGTCTATATGGTGCGGGCCGGCCTCTTCGATGATGTCGATACCGTCCTCCAATGGCACGCCGGCGACCGCAACGAGGTTCGCATGGGCAGCACCCTCGCCAACAAATCCGGAAAATTCCGCTTCCACGGCGTCGCCTCCCATGCCGCCGCCGCACCCGAACGCGGTCGCTCCGCCCTCGATGGCGTCGAATCGATGGACTACATGGTCAATATGATGCGCGAACACGTTCCCGAGACCACGCGCATCCACTACGTGATCACCCACGGCGGCGAGGCCCCCAACGTCGTCCCCGCCTTCGCCGAGGTTTATTACTACGTGCGCAGTCCCAGCCGCGACATCGTGAAGGACGTCTGGAGCCGCGTGGAAAAAGCCGCCAACGGCGCCGCGCTCGGCACCGGCACCACCGTCGATTGGGAAATCACCGGCGGCGCTTACGAACTCCTGTCCAACGAGACCCTCGGCCGCGTCATGCACAAGAACCTCGAGGCCGTCGGTGGCGTTAACTACACACCCGCCGAGAAGGCATTCGCCGAAAAAATCGGACGCACCCTCCCCGGGGGAAAACCCGCCGTGCTCGAACTCGCGTCCATGGTCGCGCCTTTCAGCAATTTCTCCAGCGTAGGCAACGCGTCCACCGACGCCGCCGATGTCAGCTGGACCGTCCCCACGATGGGCCTCGTCGCCGCCACGTGGGTCCCGGGCACACCCGCCCACAGCTGGCAGGCCGTGGCCGCCGGCGGCACCGGCATCGGTCTCAAAGGCATGCAGGTCGCCGCCAAAACTCTCGCCCTCACCGCCACGGACCTGTTCACACAACCCGAAGTCGTCGCCCAAGCAAAAGCCGAGTTTCTTAAACGCCGCGGCGCCGATTTTAAATACGAGCCGATGGTGGGCAACCGCGCCCCGGCCCTCGATTACCGCAACTGAAGGTTCCCGTGGCTGCGGCTTCCTGCCGTCCCACCCTTTTTGGTCGTGACGGCGTCGCTCGCCGATGCCAAGTCGGCCCGCTTGCTTCCGGCGGTCAATCCGCTTCTTCCCCCGCCCACGACCATGCCTAACGAAACGGTTTACGCCGGCTACACGATCTCCGACGATCCCGGTCGCCTCGATCTTGAGGCCATCCACGCCTACCTCGCGCGTAGCTATTGGGCTGCCACCCGCCCCCGCGAGATCATCGCCCGCTCGTTGGAAAACTCTCTCTGCATCGGCCTCTACGCGCCGACCGGCGAACAAATCGGACTCGCCCGCGTGATCAGCGACTACGCCACCTTCGCCTACCTCTGCGACGTTTATGTCCTCGAAGCCCACCGCCAGCGCGGCCTCGCGAAAGCTCCCTGCGCTTTATCGAAACGCATCCATTGCTACAAAGCGTCCGCTACTTCCACCTCTTGACGAAAAACGCCCAAAGTCTCTACGCGCACTGCGGCTTCACCCCGCTCGCCCAACCCGAGTGGCACATGCAACGCCGCGCTCCATCCTGAAATCACCGCGTGCCCGCCCGCGCGATGGCCTCGGCCCGCTCGTAATTTCTGCGAAACGTGGCGCCCAGTTCGTTCGCCATATGGATCTCATCGACCTTGTTCTTCGAACCCAGCGCGGCGCGGATTTCCTTTCCCGTGCGATCATAGTCCACCGTCGATAGATCTCCCAGAACGGCCAGCGCCTCCGCCCGTGCCTTCGGCGGCGCGGCGTTGATCGCGCGCCACGCGGTCGTCAGCTCGCCGTGCGTGTCCTGACACATGATGCGGATGACAAACGCCATCTCGCGGAAAACTCCGCCCGTCCACTCGTTGCGATAAATGAGCTGCTCCTTCTGCTCAAACGGCTGCGCCTCAGGGTCACTCCGCAGCGCAGCCCACTCCGAATGCGCATAAAAATCCCGCCGCACCGGCAACCGCCGCAGCGCAAAGCGTTCCGGCCCGCCCGCTGCGCCTGCCTGAAAATTCCACAGCTTCTGCCCCTCCATCGACAGCACGTATTCGATGAATGCCACCGCGACTTCTTTGTTCTTCGCGCCGCGCAGCAATGCCACCGGATCGACCGAACTCACCGACCCGCCCGCGGGCGAACTGTAGCCGATGCGCCCCGAAAACCCTCGCCGCTTCACCGCCTCCTCCTGCTGCCGTCCGTAGAAATCGATGCACATGCCCACCGCGCAATTCCCCGCCGCCACGTCGATCGGCGGCTTTTGCGACGTATCGGTAAAGTAGCGCGCGTTCGCCCCGGCGATCTGCAGCAGCCGCAACCCCGCCAGCCAGCCTTCGCGCACCGCTTTCGCCTCGCGCACCTTCGCATTGCCCTGGGGGTTCTCTTTCGTCAGCGCGATCAACCGCCGCTGCATCTGCTCTTGCACGACGTTCTCAAACGCCTTCGCGATCGACCCACTCTTCGTCGGATCGCACAGCGCCACCTCGCCCATCAGCCGCGGGTCCTGCAGATCCGCCCACTGCTGCGGCTCATGCTCGATGCCCAGCCGCTTCAACGAGTCGCGGTTAAAAATCACCCCATACGCGCTCAGCACGCAGCCGATCCAGCGACCCTCCTTGTCCCAATATTCCTCGCCCGCGTAACTTCGCGGAATCACCGCATCCGTAAACCACTCGGGATGTTTCTTTAAAATCCCGCTGTCCACGATCCGTCCCGCTTTCGCCTGCTTGTCAAAATCGTAGGTGCCCCCGCCGAAAAACAGATCAATCCCGCACGCCGCCTCCGACACCAGAAACGCCGCCCGCGCCTCCTTCACGATGGCCAGCGCATCCGCCGGCAGCTTCGGATTTTGAAATCCCGCCTGCACCTCCACGCTCCACGGCTTCCCGAGTTTTTGCGTCCAGATGTTTTGAAACGACGCCACGTATTCGCCTTCGAGAAAACGCGCGATCTCGCTCGTCCCGCCGATCACCCGCCAGTCGATCGCCACGGTCTTGCCGGTTTTCGCCCGATACCAATCGCGAAATCCGCGCCCATATTCGTGCCGGATCGCCTCATTGTGCGGCGTCACCAACACCAGCGTCTCGTCCGCTTTCTCCGCCGACACCTGCTTCGGCCGTAGCGCGAAGGGCAGCGCCACGGTCGCCACCAGCGCCAAGATGATGATCGTCTGGCGCAGCATGAGACCGCTCAGTCCACCAGGATTACCACATCCTCCGGCGCCACCGTCGCGAAGAGTTCTCCGCGCGACGCGCCGTCCACAAACCGCGGATTGCGTTCAAAAATCTTCAGCACCCGATCCCGCACCACGAGGTCGTATTGCGCGACCTCACCGAGGTAAACAAAACCGCCAATGGTCCCGCGCACCGAGTTCCGATCCGTGGTCCGGTCGCGGCTTAGCTCCCAGCACTCGGGCCGAATGGAAAGCGTGACCTCCTGCCCGACCGCCGGCGGCCTGCTCGGATCGCCCATAATACCGTCGAAGCGCCCAATGGCCGTTTCCACCGTCGCCGAATCATTGTGCATGCCCGTCACTTTGCCCGTGATGAAATCCGTTTCCCCGATGAAATTCGCCACCGTCTTCCGCGTCGGCCGCTTGTAAACTTCGCGCGGCGTGCCGACCTGCAAAATGCGCCCGCTCTCCAAGATCGCCATCCGGTCCGACACCGACAGCGCCTCTTTCTGGTCATGCGTCACGTAAACCGTCGTCAGTCTGAACTCCTTGCACACGCGCCGGATCTCCGTGCGCATCTCCAGTCGCAATTTTGCGTCGAGATTCGACAACGGTTCATCAAGCAACAAACACCGCGGCCGGATCACCAGCGCCCGTGCCAACGCCACGCGCTGCTGCTGCCCGCCGGAAAGCTGGTTGGGTTTACGGTCCGCGTATTTCCCCATGCGCACCGATTCCAGCGCCTCGCCCACCCGGCGCTTGATCTCACTTTTCTCCACGCGCCGTTCTTCCAGACCGAACGCCACGTTCCCCGCCACCGTCATATGCGGCCACAACGCGTAGCTCTGAAACATCATGCCCGTATTCCGCTTGTGCGGTGCCAGCCGGGTCACGTCCTCGTCGCCGAATAAAATCCTTCCCTCTTCCGGAATATAAAATCCCGCCATACTCCGCAGCAGCGTCGTCTTCCCGCAACCGCTTGGCCCGAGCAGGAAAAACAGCTCCCCCGGTTCGATGGTCAGGTCCAGTTGGTGCAGCGCCGTGACGGCTCCGAAACGCTTCGTCAGTTGCTGAATTTTGATGGAAATCATGCCGCGCGTGGACGTGCGGCGGAGGCAAGATTTCGCTATGGGCCAAGTCAAAGTAATAAACCTTTCGAAGCCCTACGGGAACCGTTTGCCTCGCCCCCTCGCGTTTGTCTCGCTCGCCCCACACCCATGCCGACCCGATCCACGAAGAAACGCGCCGCCATCCACCCCGACCTCGAAAGCGTGCTCTACACCGAGGCTCAGATCAAAAAACGCGTGCGCTCCATCGCGCAGGAACTCAAAGCCACCTACGGCGACGGCGAGTTCACCATCGTTTCGCTCATCAACGGCGCGATCATGTTCACCGCCGATCTCATGCGGCAAATCGACAACCCCGTCCGCCTCGACTGCATCCGCATCTCCAGCTACGGCGAGAAAACCAAATCCGTCGGCACGCCCCAGGTCGTCGCCAGCCTGACCCTCGATATTCGCAACCGCCACGTGCTCATCGTGGACGACATTCTCGACACCGGTAAAACCATGAAACTCGTCGCGGGCCTCGTGCAGAAGCTTCATCCCGCCAGCCTCCGCACCTGCGTCCTCCTCGACAAAGTCGGCCGCCGCGAAGTCGAGTTCGAAGCCGATTTCGTGGGCTTCAAAATCCCGGATAAATTCGTGATCGGCTACGGCCTCGATTTCGCCGAGCGCTACCGCAACCTCCCCTGCATCGGCGTCCTGAATCCCGCGCGAATCAAAGCTTAGGACAGGGGCGTCGCTTGCCGCCGCCCGTCCGCCCGGCCCGCGTTTTACCTACTTCCGCCGGCCGCCGGCCTTCCCCGCCGCGTTCTTCCCACCCGCACGTCCCCGCGTCGGATAATCCTTGGCTTCGATCTTCGCCATCTTCCGGTAGTCGCCCGTGCGCAGCGCCGTGATTTGATCGCGCAGCAACGCCGCCCGTTCAAACTCCAGCCGGCCCGAAGCCGCCTGCATATCCTCTTCGAGCTCCGCAATCACCGCCGCGACGTCATCCGCGCTGCCTTCCCCCAGCGTCGGTTCCTCGTCCTTCCGTCCCGAGCCGTCGTAAAGGTGCAGGCTCGACTGCGCCGCACGCTTCACCCCCCGCGGCGTGATGCCGTGCTCCAGATTGTAGGCGATCTGCTTTTCTCGGCGATAAGTCGTGATCGCGATCGTCCGCTTGATCGAGTCCGTCTCCTTGTCGGCATAAAATATCACCCGCCCCTTCTCGTGCCGCGCCGCGCGCCCCGAGGTCTGCACCAGACTCGTCTCGCTGCGCAAAAAACCCTCTTTGTCCGCGTCGAGGATCGCCACGAGCGCCACCTCGGGCAGATCGAGACCTTCGC
>JACMRG010000049.1 GCA_014376585.1 Opitutaceae bacterium
GCGGGGCTCGTGGAGGACGAAAAGGACGCCGGCGAGATTGGTGCCGAGCTGCGCGGCGAGGGGGATGCGCTGGGCTTCGCCGCCGGAGAGGGTTTCGGTGGGCCGCTCGAGCGAAAGATAACCGAGGCCGACGTGGTCGAGGAACTTCAGACGTTCGGCGATCTGCGGGACGATGTCCTGCGTAATGAGCTTGCCGCGGTCGTCGAGTTCGAGGGCGCGGAGATGGACGATGAGTTCGGCGGGCGTGCAGCGGAGGAGCCCGGGGAGAGAGAGGGGGGGGGATTTTTGATTCTTGATTTTCGATTTTTGATTGCCGGAGAAGTGCAGTTTGACGGCGCGGGCGGTGCGGTTGAGACGCTCGCCGTGACACTCGGGGCAGGGCTGGCCGTCGTCGGCGACGTCGTCGGGCGATTCCACGCCCAACTCACGGAGGCGGGTGGCGGAGTCGTCCTTTTCGTCGTCATCCTTGGGCTCGAGCATCCACGGAAAAATCCTTCCGTGACCGCGGCACGACGGACACCAGCCGCGGGGGGAGTTGAAGGAAAAATGTTTGGGATCGAGTTCGGGGAAACTTTCGCCGGTCTCGCTATCGGTGCGCGTGGTGGAGAACCACGAAAGAATCGTGCCGTCAGGGGTGAGGAGGAAGCAGGAGCCCTTGCCGATGCGAAGTGCGAGATCGAGCGCGGCACCCGGGTGAGCCTCTTTTTTGAGGTCGGCGACGACGACCTCGATATCGTGCTCTTTGTAGCGGTCGAGTTTTTGGAACGCATCGACGCGCGTAAGACGGCCATCGGCTCGCATGAGTTCGTAGCCTTGGTTGGCGATCCATGTCGCGATGGGCTGGTGATGGCCCTTGCGGCCGCGGATGAGCGGGGCGCACAGATAAAGGTGTTTGGCCTTCTTCGCCCTGGGTGTGGCGGACATCACGCGGGTAAGAAGTTTTTTCAGAGCTCCCGGCGAGAGCGGCGTGACGGGCTGGTCGGTGTCGGGGTGGTGCTGCACCCCGAGGCGGGCGTAGAGGAGGCGGAGGTATTGGGCGACTTCGGTGATGGTCGCGACGGTGGACTTGCGCGAGCCGCGGGTGACCCGCTGCTCGATGGCGACGGTGGGAGGAATGCCGGTGAGGCTGTCGATATCGGGGCGCGGGAGCTGTTCGACGAACTGGCGGGCGTAGGGCGACATGGACTCCATGAAGCGGCGTTGGCCCTCGGCGAAGACGATGTCGAACGCGAGGGTGCTTTTGCCCGAGCCGGAGACGCCGGTGACGACCGAGAGCTGGCGGTGCGGGATATTGAGCGAGATGTTTTTGAGGTTGTTCTCGCGGGCGCCGGTGATCGTGAGCTGGGACTTGAGCGGGGAGAGACGCGGGTTCTTGCCGGCGTCGTAGGGGCCGGCGGCTTCGGCGGCGAGGGGCGGGCGCTCGGCCTCGGCGAGGGCGTGGATGAGGAACGGCGTCGTGGCCGTCTCGGTGCGGATGATCTGTTCGGGCGGACCCTCGGCGATGATGCGGCCGCCGGCGGCACCGGCTTCAGGACCGACTTCGAGGAGCCAGTCGGCAGATTTTAGGACGTCGAGATTGTGCTCGATCACGACGACGCTGTGGCCGGCGTCCACGAGTGCGTTGAGCGCGATGAGGAGGCGTCTGACGTCATGGCGGTGCAGACCGGTCGTCGGTTCATCAAGGAGCAACAAGGCGCCGGCGCCGGGTGCGGATGGAGAGTGGGAGGTTGAAGGTGGAGCGCCCGGGGCGGTGTGGAAGGCGCTGAGGTAGCGGACGAGTTTTAGACGTTGGGATTCGCCGCCGCTGAGGGTGTTGAGCGGTTGGCCGAGCGTGAGGTAACCGAGGCCGACCGAGTCGAGGGTGGCGAGACGTTGGGTGATTTCGGGATGCTCGGCGAAGAGGGGGAGCGCATCGCTGACGCTCGTGCCGAGAACTTCGGCGACGGAGCGGTCGCGCCAGCGGATCGCGAGGACCTCGGGCTTGAAGCGACGGCCCTCGCAGACGGGGCAGGGCACGAAGACGTCGGAGAGGAACTGCATCTCGACGCGTTCGTAGCCGAGGCCTTGGCAGTGATCGCAGCGGCCCTCGCCGGAGTTGAAGGAAAACGAGGAGGCGTTGAAACCGGCGGCTTGGGCGGCGGGCGTATCGGCGAAAAGTTCGCGGATGAGTTCCCAGGCCTCGGTGTAAAGGGCGGGGTTGGAACGCGGGGTGCGCGACAGCGGCGATTGATCGACGAGGACGATCTCGGAGAACGTGAGGTCGCTCGTGATCGATTCGATGACCGCGGGGTCCTCGCTGAGGAGGTGGCGTTGCGCGAGGAGGCCCTGATGAATGACGTTGTCGAGCAACGTAGATTTGCCGGAGCCGGAAACGCCGCTCAGACAAACGAGCCGTTGGAGCGGGATGCTGAAAGAGAGGTGCTGGAGATTGTGCTTCGTCGCGTTCTTGAAATGGAGCGATGGGTGCGCGGCGGGCACGGGCCGGCGGGTCGCGGGCGGCGCGATGGACTGCCGGCCGGAAAGGTAGGCGCCGGTGAGGCTGGCGGGCGAAGTCAGGAGCGCAGGAATATCGCCTTGAAAAACGATGTGCCCGCCGCGCGCGCCGGGTTCGGGCCCAATCTCGATGACGTGATCGGCGGCGCGGATCATGGCTTCGTCGTGCTCGACAACGACGACGGTGTAGCCGGCATCGGTGAGCGTGCGGATGATGGCGATGAGGCGGTCGATGTCGCGCGGGTGCAGGCCGACGCTGGGTTCGTCGAGGA
>JACMRG010000406.1 GCA_014376585.1 Opitutaceae bacterium
CCTTTCGCTGTCCACCGCCCTCGCCCTCACCGCGCCTCTCCGCGCCGCCGACGGCACCGCTTCGACCGCCGTCGCCCAAAAACTCGCCGCCGACTATCCGTCCCTCTCCGCTCTTTACTCCGATCTCCACGCGCACCCCGAGCTCTCGCTCATGGAGGAAAAAACCGCCGCCAAGCTCGCCGTCGAACTTCGCGCCATCGGCTTCGCGGTCACCGAGCAATTTGGCGGTCACGGCATCGTCGGCGTCCTCGAAAACGGCCCCGGCCCGACCCTCCTCGTGCGCACCGATCTCGACGGCCTGCCCGTCCTCGAAGAGACCGGCCTCGCCTACGCCAGCAAGGACCGCGTCACCGATCTTACTGGCAAGGACGTGCCGCTCATGCAGGCCTGCGGCCACGATCTGCACATGACCATCTTCACCGGCACTGCCCGCCAGCTCGCCGCCCACCGCGACCGCTGGGCCGGCACCCTCGTCTTCATCGGCCAGCCCGCCGAGGAACGCGGCATCGGCGCCCGCGCCATGCTCAAGGAAGGCCTCTTCCAAAAATTCCCCAAGCCCGACTTCGCCATCGCCGTCCACGACAGCGCCACCCTGCCGGCCGGCACCATCGGCATCCTTGAAGGCTTCAACTGGGCCAACGTCGACACCGCGGAAATCACCGTCCGCGGCGTCGGCGGCCACGGCGCCTACCCGCAGACGACCAAGGACCCCATCGTCCTCGCCGCCCGCATCGTCACCACGCTCCAGACCATCGTCAGCCGCGAGACGCGCCCCGTCGAACCCGCCGTCGTCACCGTCGGCTCCATCCACGGCGGCACGAAATCCAACGTCATCTCCAACGAGGTGAAACTCCAGCTCACCCTACGCTCCTATTCAGACACCGTCCGCCGGCACACCATCGAAGCCGTGAAACGCATCTGCCGCGGCGAAGCCATTGCCGCCGGCATCCCCGATGACCTCATGCCCATCGTCGAAATCCTTGAGGGCGAATTCACCCCCGCTTCCTACAACGACCCCGCGCTCACCCGCCGCGTGCGCGGCGCCCTCACCGAATGGCTCGGCGCCGCCGCCGTGCAAACCATCGATCCCGAGATGGGCGGCGAAGACTTCGGCCAGTTCGGCCGCACGGCGGAAAAAATCCCGATCTGCATGTTCCGCGTCGGCGCCGTCGATCCGCAAAAATTCGCCGAGAGCCAGCGCACCGGGGCACCGCTGCCGTCGCTGCACTCGGGCAAGTTCGCCCCGCTCCCCGAGCCCGCCATCAAGACCGGCGTCACCGCCCTCACCGCCGCCGCCCTCGAGCTGTTGGCCAAAAAATAATCCCGCCCGCTTTCGCCATTTCCGCATTCCTCCCCGCTCTCCGCGCATCCACCCCTTTCGCCATGCCCGCCTCCCCGCTCCGCAGTTTCTTCTACCTCGCCCTCCTCGGCGTCCTCCTCGCCACAATCGCCATCGTCGTGCGCTCCGGCATGCTCGCGCGCAAAAATCCCGGCCGCCCCATCAATTCCAACATGCGCGCCGCCATGGAAGAGAACGCCCCGCAACTCAGCACCGACGACGCTCTGCTGCTCGCAAAGACCTACGGCACCGCCAAAAAACTGCCCTCCGGCCTTCGCTACGTCGAGCGCGCCCCCGGCACCGGTGACGGCACCCCGCGCCTCGGCGGCGAAGTCATCGCCCACTACGCCGGCCGCCTTTTGGACGGCACGCCCTTCGACAGCTCCTACCAACGCGGCGTCCCTTTTACCTTCCGCATCGGCATCGGCTCCGTGATCGCCGGCTGGGACGAAGCCTTCCTCACCATGCGCAAGGGCGAGAAGCGCACGCTCATCGTTCCCTACTGGCTCGCCTACGGCGAAAAGGGCAAGCCGCCCACCATCCCGCCCAAAGCCACGCTCATCTTCGAAGTCGAACTCATCGACTACCGCTGAAGCCGGGCGCATCTCCCCGGCGCGCCGCTCCCGTTCCACCATTCGCGATGTGCCCGCTACGTCCTCTGCCTCTTATTCTGGACAGAGTTTTTTGACCACGGATTACGCGGATGTCCGCGGATGCCAATCCTTCCGTCATCCGTGGTCATCAGTGAAATCCGTGGTTAAAGCCTGAGCTCAGCCAGCCCCTCGTGTTACGCGGATCATCGCTGCTGAAATCAGCGGCGAGATCTCACCACAGCTGACAACTCCCAGTCCCTTACCCTCCCCTCAGTGCCCTCTGCCATTCGCTAGAATTCGCGTAATTCGCGGGCAGTTTTTGCCACTCTCCTTGAGGGGCGCGCCGAGTCCGTCGCGTTCTTACCGGGCCCACCGTCCCCTGAAAAAAATTCCGGACCCGTCGCGCTGCGGACTCCCGCCCTCTTTACAGCCCGACCAGACTCCCGTTCCGCTTCAACCAGTGCTCTGCCTCGCGCCACGCCGGGCACACTTCCTCCACCCGCGCCCAAAACCGCGCCGAATGGTTCATCTCCCGCAGGTGCATCAGCTCGTGGTAAATGATGTAGTCGCGCACACTGTCCGGCGTCTGCACCAGCCGCCAGTTGAGCGAGATCGTCCCCGTCGCCGAGCAGGACCCCCAGCGCGAACGCTGATTGCGCACGACGACCTGCTTCACTTCCACGCCAACCGTCGCCGCCAGTTCCCACGCGCGCGCCGGCAGCTCGATCTTCGCCCGCCGCGCGAACTGCGCCTCCAGCGTCGGCCGCAGATCACCCTCGAGCCGCGGCACGCGGAACACGTCCGCGGCGAGGCACACCTGCGGCTTCTCCCCCACCGCCGCCACGCGCAGCTCCGCCAGCTCCCCCCGCCAGAGCACCCGCGCGCCCAGCGGCCACACCTCCGCCGCCCTCGGCCGCCGCCGCTGCCGCACCCGCGCGCGCTCCAGCCACTCGCCCTGCTGCGCCACGAACCGCTCCGCCTCGCGCTGTGAACCGCGCGCCGGGATCGTCGCCACCGCCACGCCATCGCGTCGCAACGTCAGCCGGTAATTCCGCGCCTTCAGGCTCCGCTCAAAAACAATCTCCGGCTGCTCCGGTTCGATCTCCGGCAGCGGTGTGAAATTCCCCGCCGCCCCCAGACCAGTCGTCACGCCCACCGCCGCCGGCGGCGCGCGATGCACGCCCGCGGTCGGCGTGAAAAGCCCAAAAAGATCCTGTTGTTGCTCATGCGCGCTCACGTCGCCCCCGACAAAAGCCATTCGCCTGCGCGGGGCCAGCGTCTTGTAGCGCCTGTCATGCATTTTTCCAAAGGTAGCGGCGCGACCTGCGGGCGCGCCGGAGTAGGAGGTCATGCGTCGCTCCGGCGGGGCCGGAGTCCCGGCGCTACTCTCCTTGGCCGCAGGCCTCGGAGTGCGTTGCCCCCGGTCCGGACGATCGGCTCGTCCCACGCCCGCCCGGACTACCGCCCTTATGGCCACCGCCGAATTCAGCAGTAGGTCGCCCCCTCCAAAAAAAATTCTGTCCGGTTCCGCGCCGGGCGGGTGATAGTGGCTATCATCCCCATGACCGACGATCTTACCCTGCTGCGTCGCTACGTCGAAGAACGCTCCGAAGCGTCTTTTACCGAACTCGTGGGGCGGCACGTGAGCCTCGTCTATCACGCCGCGCTCAGACAGACCAACGACAAGACTCTCGCCGAGGACGCGACCCAGACGGTCTTCACCGATCTTGCACAGAAAGCGGGCTCACTACTGGGACGCCCCGCCATTTCCGGCTGGCTCTACACGAGCGCTCGTTTTGCCGCGACCAAAGCGAAGCGCACCGGCCGCCGCCGCCAAAACCGCGAACAAGAGGCCTATAAAATGAATGAAGTGACCCACGCTTCCCCCACCACCCATGATTGGGAGCAACTGCGTCCCATCATCGACGAGTCCATGCACGCCCTCGATGAGCGTGACCGCGAAGCGATCCTGCTCCGGTTTTTCGAGGGCAAGCCGTTCGCCGAGGTGGGCGCGAAACTTTCCATGAGCGAGGATACGGCCCGGGTGCGCGTGTCGCGGGCTTTGGACAAACTGCATGGCCTGCTCAGGAAGCGCGGGATCTCTTCCACCTCGGCGGCTTTGGGCTTGGCGTTGGGCACCCAGGCCGCGGTGGCTGCGCCGGTCGGCTTGGCGGCGACGGTAGCAGGCACGGCTTTGGCCGGTGCAACGACCGCCGCAGGGCTGACCTTTCTGGGAGCGTTGAGCACCTCGAAGTTGTTCGTGGCGGGAGTCGGCCTCACCGCCTGCGTTGCGATTGGGACCGCGCTTTTTGAAGCCCGGGAATTGAAGAAAAACCAGACGGCGCTCGAAGTCGCGAACCAGGAAACCGTCGCGCTGCGGGGCCAACTGCGAGCGATGTCGGGACAGTTAGAGACCGCCAACCGGCGCATTCAGGTTCAAACCACCCCGGTGGTGGGAGTCACCACGAATGCCGGGGAAGTTCCGAAAGCCTCGGAAACCGCCGCGGAACCGATCACGTCCGACATCGTCCAAGCCCGCTACAAGCGAGGCCAGGATTTGGCGCGCAACGGTCAGACGGCGGAAGCGCTCGCGGAATATCTCTGGTGTCTGGACGAGGGCATGATTCGCGTGCGCAGCTTCTCCGGCGTGCGGGCAAGTTTCCTGCTCAGCGAGATCGAGAAGCTGGGACCAAGCGCCGTCCCCGCGCTGCAAGAGCGCCGGGATCGAGCACAAAAGCGGGTCTTTGCGAGCTCATCTGATTTTGACGCAGCTTCCGATTTCGCCGCGCTCAATCGCACGTTGAAAGAGGACGATTTCACCATCGCAATCTACGATCAATTGCCACCCACCGATCCCCGCCGGCGAACGCTCGCCACCGGTGCCTATGACCAGTTGGTTTCTGTCCAACGGTATGCCGATGCGGTCCAAGCCCGGGGCTACGCGGTGATGCTCGCTACCTTCGAGTCCCACATCAAGGAGCGACCGCTTCCCGAGAGCGCGCCAAGATCCGAAGCCTTTCGTCAGGTGCAGCGCACCGTGGCCATCAACTCAGCGGCTAAAAATATCGAGGTGCTGGCCGGGGCCGGACAGCTCGCAGAAGCACGTAAATTCGCGGAGCGGCTGCTCCAGTTCGATGGATCGCCCGCCACCAAAGCGGTGATCCAGCAGCACGCGACGCGCGCGGGCCAGCCTGGCCTCCTTGGCGGGCTGAATCCATAGAATGTCATGACGCGCGCTCCGCAGACCGTCCCCGTTGTCAAAAAAATTTTCGCTCAAACTCTTTGGGAGTGTCTTCAAACCTGTCATTGCGAGAAGTCGCGCTCTGCGCGGCGACGAAGCAATCCAGCTGGATCGCCACGGCGCGCTTCGCGCACCTCGCGATGACAATCGTTTGAAGACACTCCCAACCTCACCCCCATGAAACGATCTGCCACCCTCATCCTCATCACCTGCGCCAGCGTTCTCCTCGCTGGATGCACATCGATCCCACCCGGCCTGACGAAGGCCCAGTGGAATGCCCTGTCGCCGCAGCAGCGGACCCAATACGCGGCCGCCAACAACGATGACCGCCGGGGCTTCACCTCGCACATCACCTCCCTGCGCAGCGACGCCGACTCCACGCTCCGCAGTCTTAATCCCACCCAGTTCACGTTGTCCCCCGACCCGTCGTCCACCCGTTAGTCCGCATCCATCACACGTTCATGAAAGAATTCTTTGTCACGGAGCGCATAGAGCCCCGCACCGAGGACGCGGAGCAAAACCCTGTCTGCTCTGTGCTCTCAGTGTCGGAGCTCCGTATCCTCTGTGACGCATGCCTCGGCCGTTCGAGTGTGATGTATGCGGGCTAGCGCCATGACCCTGCACCGCTCCCGCACCGGAGGATCGGTCTCTCAGCTCTCCACTCTCAGCTCTCAATTGCGTCGGCCCCACTGAATGCCTGCCCCACGCCTCGCTTTCCTGCTGCTTGCCGGCCTTTGCCTCGACTCCGCCCGCGGCGCGACGGACCGGTTCGCCAAGTTCGTCACCAATCTTTACCGGCCCCGCCAAGCGGAACAGGTAGTCCTATCGCCCGACGGTGAGCACATCGCCTTCACCCGTCACACGAGCGGCGAACCTTCGACGGCCTTCTCGCCCGACAACGACCGGATCACCGACTATCGCAACGAGCACGGTGAACTCTCGATTTACATCATGGCCGTCGGCCGCACCGAAAAGAAATTTAAGATCGCAGTGGAGGACGATCGCCCCGTGGCGTTCAGTAAGGAAAAACGGCCCGCGCGGTTGCGCTTTCTCGCGTGGTCTTCTCCCACGCGCCTCGTCTTTGCCCCCACCAGTTATGCCACTCCTGCGGGGACCATCGCTTCGATCTTCGCCGTCAACCTGGACGGCAGCGAACCTAAGACCTTGGCCGTCGCGGCCAACTTTTCACTGCTGGATCCCAATGCCAACAAGCCTATTGATCGCACGACCCAGATCGTCGGATTTCTCCGCGGCCATCGCGAGAAACTGCTGGTTCAGGCCTTGGGCCGGAGGCGCTTTCCACCGGTTGCGGCCGTTCCCACCACGCTCTTCTCCATCGACGTCGTGACCGGGGAACAAAAAGCCCTCACGGAAGAACCCGAATTCGCGCTGTATTTTCCGGACCGGACCGGCGACCTGCGCCTGCTCTACACCCACCCCGACCTAGAGCGCACCCGGTCTTTTCGTCTAAAAACTCCCGGTTTCTGGAATCGCTGGGTCGACTTGGACGAAGCTCGGGGCGGTCCCGCAGCCAAAGCGTTCACCGTCACCCCCGAAAACTATTTCGGCGAGCGCGCCTTCCCGCTCGGCTTCGACGCCAACCCCGATCTGCTCTACTACGCCTCTAACGTCGGTCGCGACACCTACGGCATCTATGCGCTGGATCTACGCACTCGGCAGCGCACCACCTTCGCCATCGAGGACCCGCACGTTGATCTGGCTTTCATAGAACCGGGCGCGGGCAGCCCGCTTCATTTTGACGAACACACCGGCGCACTCGTCGGAGTCCGCGCCGCCGGGGCCAAACCCGTCACGCGGTGGATCGACCCGGAGTTGGCCGCGCTGCAACTCACCCTGGATCGCAAGTTCCCCCACCGTAACGTGGAGATCCTGCAATGGGACCAGGCGCGGCGGCGCTTTCCCCTCCGCGTCGGCGGCGGCCCCGCCCCGGGCCGTTACTACGTGTTTCAACAAATTGAAAACGTTCTCGTCGAGCTGCTGCGCACGGCCCCTTGGCTGCACCCCGATGACCTGCATCCCACCACGGCTTTCGAATTTGATACCCCGAGCGGCGTCCACCTTACCGGCTATCTGACGTTTCCGCGCCGGCCGCGCATTAACCCGCCCCCGTTGCTCATCGACTTTTCCGATGGGGTCCTGGGCTCTGCCGAGTCTTCCTTTCAAAGTCAGGCACAGGTCTTGGCCGAGCTCGGCTTCATCGTCGCTCGCGTGAATCACCGCGGTCGGTCGGGCTTCGGCCTCGCGCATCGGAATGCCTTCCGCGACGGGGGCGCCCGCGTGCCCGTGGACGATGCCCTCGCCGCGATCAAGTGGATCGCCGATCATCACCCTATCGACCGCAAACGCATCGCCACCTTCGGCCGCGGTCTCGGCGGCTACCTCGCACTGCGCGCACTTCAACTAGAACCCGACGTATTCCGCTGTGCCGTGCCCACCGACGCACCGCTCTCGCCAGAACTCTGGCTGCAGCCACCCCCGCGGGCGGATCTCGGCCGCGGCTCGGACGTGAGTGCTGCGCTGTCGTCGTCTTCTAGCGACTCCTCGCCCACCGCCTCGCAGGACGGTCCGCTTGGTCCGCTGCGTCGGCCTCCGCCCATAAATCTCGCGCAGGAAACCCAACGCGCCTTTTTCTTGGGCGGCTCGGCGAAGCTCACCCCGGTCGCAAGCCACGCCGAGACCCTGACCGAGCCTGTCATGCTCATCCTCAACGTCGCGGACACCGACATCATCGCGATCCAGAACGCCTCATTGCGCTCCAAGCTTACTGCTCTAGGTCACCCTCCGGAATTCCTCCACGTCGCCGCGGGCACGGCGGATCTGCCCGACGTCCGCGTGAAGACGTTTCGGCAGATCGGTGAGTTCTTTAATCTCAATCTCTACAACTTCGGCGTGAAGGTCGGGACTCCGAAACCGGTTAAATGAACGCGATCCTTCCACGTCTGCCCGTTCTCCTCCTCGCACTCGGCGCCGGGGCTTGGGCGGCTGAATCTGTCCCCCGCCCCCCGGACCGGATCATCGAACTCCCGCCGATGACCATCACGGATACCATCGATGCCGTGCCGTGGCTCTACGTGTCGGTGGGCGACACGGAATTCCTCTCCCGCTGCTCGCGGGAGATCACGCGGGAATTCATCACCACGCAGCTCGAGATTCATCACACCCTGCGCGATGTCATCCCACCGGAGTTTCTCGCCACGACGGCCATACCCCGCGTGTTCCTGCTCTTGCCCATTGAGCATTCCAACATCCGCGACGACGCCGTGCTCCGCGCCATGGTGGCCGACGCCAGTCGGCCGACCCCCCGCGGGGTCATTCCCTTCGATGACAAACATTCTAAGCCGAGCCTGTTTGAACGTGTGCTGTTCCTGCCCAACCAACGACTGGAAGACCGCGACACGATGGCGGCGTTTACGTTTTTGAAGGAATCGAATTTTGCCAGCGACCGCATGATCGTGGCGCCAGACTACGTCCGCTCCCTACTCGCGCGTCGCACACCCATGCTCCCCCAGTGGCTGATCGAGGGACTCACATTGCTCTATCAACAGACCATCATCCGCGCCGGTCCGGCCGCAGTAGTCCCCGGCAATTGGATTTCGCCCGAGGATACCGTCGGTCTCCGTAACAGTCCCGACAACCGCCGCGTGCTTCTGTCCTGCGAAGAACTTTTCGCCGTCGACGCCCTCATCGGTCCCGACCACCAGCACCCGACGCGCGAAATCGTATGGCGCCTGCAAGCGGCCCTCTTTGTTCGCTGGGCCCTCGATCACGCCAACACCCGGGGCAGCGACGTGCTATGGAAGCTGGCCGATCGGGTCAGTCGCGAGCCCATGACGGAAAAAATCCTTATAGAATACTTCGGCCTCGGCTACTCCGACCTTCTCGAACGCTTGAGCGACTATTTGCCCAATGCGGTAAAGTATTCCGCCGGCCTTTCTCTAAAGCCGACGCCCGATCTACTCCTCTTCGAAATTACGCCCGCCACCAAGTTCCAGATCGCCCGACTGCGCGGCGAGTGGGAGCGGCTGGAGATTCCGTTCGTGCGCGCGCACCACCCCAAGTTTCTACCCCACTACATCGACCGGGCCCGCCTCACCTTCCGCCGAGCCATCGCTCTTGGAGGACGTGACCCGCAATTCCTCGCTTCCTTCGGTCTCTGCGAACTCGACGCCGGAGACATCCCCGCCGCCCTCCCCTCACTCGAAGCCGCGATGGCGGCAAAAGTGTTTCGCCCCCGAGTTTACTTTGAGGTCGCCCGTCTGCGCATGGACGCGCTCGCCCGCCACACGCCGAAAGACCAGCAATTTTCCCCCGGCCAATTACAACCGATTCTTGAACCTCTGCATACGGCCATCGGGCAATCACCGCCACTACCCGAGGTCTATATTCTCGCGATGGACGCGTGGCTGCGTTGTCAGGAACCCACGCCGCCCGGCGAACTAACCATGTTGGTCGAGGCGGCACCGCTGTTTCGACGTCACCCCGGTTTCGCCCTGCGGCTCGCCCTGCTTCAGATCAAAAACGGCCAGCGCACCGCAGCCGCCGCCACGCTTACCACCGGCCTGCAGTTCCTCGGCGAGCCAAGTGCGCGCAGCCGCTACCAACAAGCGCTGGCTGGCCTAGCAGCTCCCACGGCGACTCCGTAGCCGACCGACGCAGCCCACGCTAGCATGTCTCGCCGCCATCTTATTTTCCTCCTCTTACTGGCTGGCGCGTGCCTGCCCTTCGCCCGCGGCGCGCCCACCCCGTTCGAAAAGTTCGTCACCAACCTCTATCGTCCTTGGCAGGCGGAGCAGGTCGCCCTCTCGCCCGACGGCGAGCACCTGGCCTACACCCGCCACGAGGCCGGCAATCTCGTCATTGAGATAATGACGGTGTCCCGCCCCGCGCCAAAATTCAAGATCATCGCCGACGACGACCAGCCCGTGCTGTTCGCGAAAGAGCTACGGCCCGCCTACCTGCGCTTCCTCGCGTGGGCATCACCTACCCGTCTCGTGTTCGCACCCGTTCCTAAAGCGGACGCGCTCACTTCCATCACGGCCGTGAACCGCGACGGCACTGCCCCGATGACCCTCGCCGCGCCGGATGATTTTGCGGTCACCGTCACCTTTGCTCCGCCCGGCGTTGGGGGCCGCGAGCGTTTAACCCAGCGCTCTATCCACATCGTCGGCTTTGCTCCCGGTCATCGAGAAACTCTTCTGATTCACGCGCTGGGCACCGCCCCGATGCCCTACGCGACCGACGTGCCCACCACCCTCGTCGCCATCGACGTCACCACCGGCAAAAAGACCGAGCTCGCGGAGGAGACCAATTACGGGCGCTACCTCCCTCACCCCGGCGGCAACCTCCACCTGCTCTACTCCCAGCCACGCTACGCGACTACCCGCATCTTCGAGCTGAAGAAACCCGGCTTCTGGGACCGCTGGATCACCCTCGACGAAGCCTGGGGCGGCCCCCTCACCAAGGCCTTCAAAGTGACGCCCGAAAACTACCACGGTGAACGCGCGTTCCCGCTCGGCTTCGACGTCGACCCCGACCTGCTCTACTACGCCTCCAACGTCGGTCGCGACACCTACGGCATCTATGCGCTCGACGTCCGGAAAAAACAACGCACCCCGTTCGCCGTGGAAGAGCCCCACGTCGATCTCGCCCTACCCGAGCCCGGCGACCCCAGCCCCCTCGTCTTTGATCCGATCACCAGTCAGCTCGTCGGCGTGCGCGGTGTCGGCGTCGCGCCCTTTACGCGCTGGATCGATCCCGAATTCGCGACCCTCCAGCAGGACCTCGAGAAAAAATTCCCGCAGCGCACCGTGGAGCTTCTGCAATGGGACGACGCCCGCCGGCGCTTGCTGCTACGCGTCACCGGCGGCATCGAGCCGGGCCGCTACCACGTCTTCCAACGGCCCGAAAACGTCATGGTCGAAGTGCTCCGCTCCGCCCCGTGGCTGCGCAACGCCGACCTGCACCGTGGCACCACCTTCGCGTTCGACACGCCCGGCGGCGCCCACCTCACCGGCTACCTCACTTTTCCCAGCAAACCCCGGATCAATCCGCCGCCTCTGCTCATCGACTTCTCGGACGGCGTCATGGGCAGTGCTCAGCCCGGCTTTCATCGTCAGGCGCAGGTCCTCGCCGAACTCGGCTTCATCGTCGCCCGCGTGAATCACCGCGGCATGTCCGGCTTCGGCCTCGCCCATCGCAACGCTTTCCGCGACGGCGGCGATCGCGTGCCCGTGGACGACGCCCTCGCCGCCATCAATTGGATCGCCGGTCACCACGCCATCGACCGCAAGCGCATGGCCACCTTCGGCCGCGGTCTCGGCGGCTACCTCGCGCTGCGCGCCCTCCAACTCGAACCCGACGTATTCCGCTGCGCCGTCGCCATCGACGCGCCGCTCGCGCCGGCACTCTGGTTAATGCCGCCACTCGAGGACCTCGGGCCAGGGAGCCAAGCCGATGCAGCGGACTACAAGATCCTACTTTCCTCCCGACCGCCGCCGCCAATCGATTTTGCACAGGAAGTCCGCCGCGCTTTTCTCCTGGGCGGCTCCGCGAAGCTCACCTCCGTGTTGAGCCACGTCGAGACCCTGACCAAGCCCGTCATGCTCATCGTCAACCGTCCTGAGGACGACCCCATCGCCCTCCAGAACGCCTTCCTCCGCGCGAAGCTCTCCCGTCAGGGCCTCGACCCCGAGCTCCTCCAGACCGCCAACCCGTTCGCCGCCGATCTCCCCCTCGAACGCGCCAAAACCTTCCGCCGCATCGGCGAGTTTTTTAACCTCAACCTCTACGACTACGGCGTGAAGGTCGGCCCCACCAAGGAAATCAAATGATCTCCACGGCCCAATTCCTTCTCCTCTGCATCACCACCGCTCTCGCGTTGCCCCTCGGTCTCCGCGCCGCCACCCCGACGACACCAAGCCCTGCCGCCAGCGGTCCAGTCGTAGCGTTGCCCCCGATGATCGTCGCCGAGCCGTTCAAAGCTCAGCCGTGGCTTTACGTCGCCGCCGGCGACACTGAGTTTCTCTCCCGCTGTTCCAAATCCATCACCAGGGATTTCGTCACCACCCAGCTCGAAATTCACCGCGCGCTCCGCGGCTTCGTGCCGCCGGAATTTCTCGCGACCTCCGTGCCGCTCATCGTCCTCGTCCTTCCCATGTCGTCCATGCCAGGCCCAGACGACGCCGTGCTCCGCAATCTCCGGCAAGGTCGGTTGGCCGAGTCGGCCAACGTCCACTTCCTGCCCAACCAGCGGCTCGAAGACCATGACATGACCGCAGTCTTCAACTTCCTCGACGAATCCAACTTCAGCGGCGAACGCCTGATTGTCGCCGAGGATTTTTTCGAAGCCCTTCTTCTTCGCCGCACGCCGATGCTCCCCGCTTGGCTGATCGAGGGCCTCGTGCGCATCTACGACCACGCCTACAAGCATGCTGTGCCCATGGTGCTGCCGCCGTTGATCTGGCTCTCGTTCGACGAGAGCATGGGCCTGCAACGCGACCCCGAAGGCCGCCGCCCGCTCCTACCCGGCAACGAACTGTTCGCCCCCGACGCCGTGATCGGACCCGACCACACCCACGCCGTGCGCCGCCAGGTCTGGTCGGCCCAGTGCGCGCTCTTCGTGCGCTGGGCGCTTGATCCCGCCCAACCCGGCGCCCGCACCGCCCTCTGGCGGCTTGCCGAACGCGTCAGCCGCGAGCCCATGACCGAGACCATCTTCGCCGAATCTTTTGGCTTCGGCTACTCCGACCTCCGCGACCGACTCAGCGATTACCTGCCGACCGCCGTCAAAGCCTCCGTGAAGCTCGCGCCCGCAGAACTGCCCCCGCTGCCGCGCTTCGAGATCAAGACCGCCACGGTCGCGCAGGTCGCCCGTCTGCGCGGCGAATGGGAGCGGCTGGAAATCCCCTTCGTGCGTCAGCACCATCCGGAATTCCTGCCGCGCTACATCGCGCAGGCCCGCCTCACTCTGCGCCGCGCCACCTCCCGCGGCGAACGCGACCCGCAACTCCTCGCCACCGTCGCCCTCTGCGAACTCGACGCCGGTGACCCCGCCGCCGCGCTCCCGCTGCTGGAGGCAGCCGGCGCCGCCAACGTCGTCCGGCCGCGCGTCTACTTCGAAACCGCCCGTCTGCGCTGGGAGGCACTCACCCGCAACGCCCCTCCTGAAAAGATCTTCACCGTCGCCGAACTCCAACCCGTCCTCGCCCCCCTCCAAACCGCCCGCACGCAGTTCCCGCCATTACCCGAAGTCTTTCTCCTCACCTTCGACGCCTGGCTCCGCTGCGAACAACGCATCCCTGCCGCCGAACTGGAGAAACTCGTCGCCGCCGTGCCGCTCTTTCGCCGCTACGCAGGCTTCGGCCTGCGCGTCGCCTTGCTCCAGTTGAAAAACGGCCGCCGCGCCGAAGCCGCCGCCGTGCTCTCCAGCGGCCTCGAATTCCTAGCCGATCCCACCACCCGCGCCCGCCGCCGGAAGCTGCTCGCCGCTCTCGCTGCCCCGCCCCTGGTGCCTTGATCCGGTCACCCGCGAATCCCACCGGCACCAGATTGGATTTGGACTTTTAGCGGTGGCGTCGCGACCTCCGGGCGCGACGGGTTCGGCCGGTCTTTTCGTGCAGCCCCGGGTATCACGCAAATGGCCGCGAATAGACCGCCATGAAAATCAAGCCGCGGCCGCGCCCGCTACACATCGAATCAACTCTTCCGCGCCGTTCTGGAATTCCCGGGCGGCATCCTCCTTCGCCCCACCTTATACCGGCGGCTGGTATGATTTGGACTTTTCGGGTGGCGTCGCCACCTCCGGGCGCGACGGGTTCGGAGGTTTTACCGGTCAACCGCGTCCGAAGGTCGCGGCTCCACCTCAAACGGCCCACAGTCTAAAATTTCGGAGCCGTTGGCGTTAATTCGCCGCCAGCACCTTGTAGAAAATCGCGTTCTTCTCCGGCGTGCCGTGCGGATCAAGCGCGTAGTTGGGAATGCCGCCGGCGTAAACGTAGGCCAGTCGCTCGTAGAACACGCGGGCGCCCGCGTGGCTGTCGCTTGTGTCGAGAAACAGCAGCGTGAGGCCCCGCGTGACGGCGATCCGCTCGATCTCCGCCATCAATCGCGCCGCGATCCTCCGCCGGCGATAGGCGGGATGGACCATCACTTTCTGCACCTCGCCGCGGTGCCGCCCGTTGGCCTTCGCCTCGCACATCACCTGCGCGCTCCCAATAATTTTTCCGCCCACCCTGTCGCGCGCCACCAGCAGCACCCGGAACCCACCCGACAAATCACCCGCGATTTTCCCCCAATACGCATCGGCCTCCGCCCGCGGCAGCGGCGCGAGAAACCCGATCGACGCCCCGCCTTCGACGCACGCCGTCAATAAATCCGCCAGCTCCGCCCCATCCCGTGCCGACGGCACCGCGCCCAACGCTTCGATCACCACGCCCCTGTTTATTTTTCCGTCGTCCGTGTTCATCCGTGTAATCCGTGGTAGAAAATCCTGCCTCAATTTTATCCCCGTGCCGAGTCCCGCCCGCTCACAGCGGCATCACTTTCCATTGCCACCCCCGCCCCTTTTGCAGCGTGAGCCACGCAAAGCTCGGCGGAAACCCGCGCGGCGCAGTGATGCACCCCGGATTCAGCCACCTCGCCCCCGCGCCCAACTCGTCGCGCGGCACATGCGTGTGCCCGTGCAAAATCGCCGCGAATCCCTTCGGCGCATGCCGCGGCGGGATGTGCGTGAGATAAAACTTAAATCCCTCGCGCTCCAACTTCAGCTCCAGCGGCCACCCCGTATTCCGGTCATTATTGCCGAGCACCACCTGCAGCGGTTTCCCCAACAGTTGAAACTCCGCGAGGGTATCCGGCGCGCACACATCACCGAGATGCCAGATTTCATCCGCGTCCTTCAGCCGCCCCGGCAACGTCGCCGGAAATTCGTCGTGGGTGTCGGCGATGACCGCGATGCGCATGGGAGATCAGAGGCTGATTACTTTGAGCCGGCATGCCTTCGCCAGCTCGCCCTGCCGCGCATCCGCCGTGATAAATTCCCTGCACTTTAGTTCGAGCGCAGTCGCCACGTGCCATATATCCAATGAGCGCACGCCCAGTTGGTCCGGGTATGAATCCGCCAGAAACTCTGCGCGCTTGCAAAGCGCGCTCGTGGAAAGTTCGACCGCTTCAAATAATCCCGCCTCCACCTCTGATTGAAAATCCATGATCGCCTGCGTCGCCGCCATATTTCCCAACCCGCGCCGAAACACCTTCAATCGACACGCCGCCGTCAGCTCGACCCGGTGAAACGGCGACAGCGGAATGGGCGGCGCATAGCGGGTCCGCAGCGCCACCGCCGCCTTCGACCCTGTCTCCAAAATATACCATCGCATCAGCACGCTGGTGTCGAAATAGGCGCTCACAAATCGCGGCCCCTCATCTCAGCCACCAGTTCGCTGGCCGGTCTGCCCTTGGGGGGTCCGTCGGGAAACCGCTCGTTCAGCCGCGCCATCGCATCCGGCCACACCGGTTTCTTCGCCTTCTTGGCAGAAACGGAGGCAAGAATGCGCGCCACGGGTTTTCCGCGTCTCGTGACCGTGATTTCCTCTCCGCCGGCCACGCGCTCCAACACCGCGTTCAACCCGTGCTGCAGTTCCCGGATAGTCGCCGTTTTCATGTTTGACATCCATGTTTAACCTAGCGCGCCGCGTCAAGTGCCACCCCGTTTTACGGCAACTTTCCCATCACAAAACTTTCCCCATGGCCCTTCGCGCCCGGGCCGTCGACTTCGATTCGTTCTTCGCCTCGGTCGAGCAACCGGACCCCCGGGAACTCTTCTTCGACGATGGCGACATCCCCGGCAAACTCAGTGCGGCTAACACCAACGTCATTTAATTTTTAGACGGCGGGCCGTTTTGAGGCAGAGCCGTGACCTTGTAGCACCACTGGCCAAGGGCAGAGGCTTCAAGCAAGCTGCCCTTGCCCAGTGGTGCTACAAGGTCACGACGCCACCTTTGAAAAAGTTTATGGCAGGCTCTGCCGTCCTCCGAGATTCACACCCCGACGTCCTGTCGCGCCCAACCGTCGGAGTTGAACCACAAAGGCACCGAAACCCCAAAATGAACGCGGAGAGAGGAAAAAAATGGAACGCAAAAGACCCTCACGGGCGCCTTTCGCACTACGCTCCCTACCTCTCCCCCTCCCTCTCCGACCTCTGTTTCTATCTGTCTCTGTGTTTCTGTGTCTCCGTGGTAAAAAATAACCTCCGAATTTTCATGACGTTGCGCCGCCGTCACGCATCGCAAACGCAGCCTCCGCTTACCCATTAAAAAACTCCTCAATCTGGTTTGCGAAGCCCCCCGTCCCCTCGCTCTCTGTTTTCCGCCCTCACCCTTTCGCCGGCGGTTTGAGTTGGATCAAAATATTCGCCGCCGTGATCAGCCCGCCGCCGACCAGCAGCGTCCACGTCGCCGTCTCGTTCGGATAATTGATCCCGGCCCACACCGAGAAAAGCGCCGGCAAGAACAGCGCCATCACCGAGCCGAAGACCGGCTCCACGCAGTAGATCAACCCGGCTTCCGTCGCCGTGATTTTCGGCTGCCACGCGTTCATGATGCCATAAGCGCCCAGGGTGCACACGACCGTGAGCACGCCCGTGCAGACCAGCCACGCCGGGGAGGTCCACGGCAAGATCAGCGTCGCCACATCCGGCGCCGTCGCGCCCGCCAGCACCGCAAAGCCGAGCGCCTGCGCCGCAAACATCACCAGCGTCAGCTCAAACGCGCGGTTCGCCGCAAATTCCTTTTTCTCCAGCCACAGGATCTGGCCCATGAAAAACACCGAGGAGAGCAACGTCTCCCATTCCCCGCGCCCGAGCCGGAGTTCCCGCCAGTCGAAATTCCCAAGGATCGCCACCCCTCCGAGCACCAGCGCGCAACTGGTCCACACCACCGCACCCGGATTGCGCCGCGCGCGCACCGCGAGATAGATCGGGATCATGATCGCGTAGAACTGCGTCAGAAACGCCGAGGTGCTCGCCGCGGTGAACTGCAACGCGTCGTTTTGAAACAACATCCCCGCCGCCGCGAAAAGGCCGATTACCACACCCTGCTTAATCTCACCGCGCGTGAGCCCGCGCCACGCCCGCGGCTTCAACGCGACCAGCACCAGCATCCCCAGCAGGAAACGCGGCGCCACCGTATAAATCGCCGAGAACCAGGAACCCGCCTCGGGCACCAGCTGCCCATGCAGGAAAAGGATGGTCTTGATGAGCGGAAAACTCAGCCCCCAGAAAACCGTCGCGAGCAGGAGCATGAGCAGCGCCCGCGAGCGTTGGGGAGAGGGAGCGTGCGACATGGG
Organism: Opitutaceae bacterium; assembly: GCA_014376585.1. Lineage (GTDB taxonomy): Bacteria > Verrucomicrobiota > Verrucomicrobiia > Opitutales > Opitutaceae > Tous-C4FEB. The sequence goes on from JACMRG010000406.1 coordinate 17,534, forward strand.
CGGGGTGAATGGCAGAGCGAAAAACCGCGGATCGTGCCGACCGCCTCCGCCACCGCCAAGCGAATTGGCGGCAAACACCCGCGAGCGCCCCCACCGCAGAACACCGATATATCCGGAACCTCTATCCATCGCCACAGACCCAGATCCGCCTTCCCGTCACCCCGTTTCGGATCGCCGCAACTTCTCCCTCGCCCCTGTCACCTAAGAAATCCTCGTCGTCCTCGTCATACGTGGGCCGAGGTCGCTTCATCGCTTTACTCCCTCATCTCCAACGTCAGCGTCACCCCACCCCCGGTTGCCATGAAACTCCCGTCGCCGCTTCTCGTCGGTTCGCTCGCGGTCAATGCCGCCGTTCTCGCACTCTATTTTTCGAAGTCGCCCGCCGCTTCCCCGGCCGACCCCGCCACCGCTTCTTCCCCCACCGTAAGCAACAACTCCGTCACGGGCAGCACGACCGGCACCGGTAAATCCGACGGCGGTGCCACTGCGGCGGCCCACGACCCGCTCGTCCAAGTCTGGTCGCAGCTCCAATCCGGCGACCTCGCCACCCTCGTCGCCCGTCTCCGCGCCGCCGGATTTTCCGCCTCGATGATCCGCTCCATCGTTTCCGCGCAGGTCAGTGAGCAGTTTTCCGCCCGGCGCCGGGAGTTGTTCAGCGCACTTGACGACCGGCCATTTTGGAAGAGCCAGCAGAACCCTTTCAGCGACCCGAAACTCCAGACGGGGCTGCGCACTCTCGGCAAAGAGCAGAACGATCTGCTCAAATCTCTCCTCGGCGCCGATTACCTCCAGAACGTGGAAGAAGTGCGTAGCTCCCAACGCCGGGTGTATGGCAATGTTCCCGTCGAGAAACTCGCGCAGCTTCAGGTCATCAACAGTGACTATGGCGAACTCAGTCAGGAGATCTGCTCCAAGGCCAACGGCATGATACTGTCCGAGGACCGCGAAAAACTGGACTTCCTGGCAAAGGAAAAACTTGCCGACATCGCCAGGGCGCTCACGCCGCAAGAATTCGAGGAACACCAATTCCGCACCAGCTCAACCGCCAACCAACTGCGCTCGAAGCTCGCCCACTTCGAGGTCAACGAGACCGAATTCCGCGCGCTCTATAAACTGCCAGCGGCCTTCGAAGCCCAATATAATGTCCGAGACAGTCAGCCGTCACCCGAGAAAATGGCCGCCCGCCCCGGGGCTGAAAAACAGCTCCAAGCCGCGATCCTCGCCAGCCTCCCTCCCGACCGCGTCGCCGAATACAAACTGGCCACCGACCCCAACTATCAACAAGTCAACCGGCTCTTCGCCCGCTTGGAACTCCCGCCCGCGACCTCCCGGCAAGTGGTGGCTCTCCAGCAAGACATCCAAGCCCGCGCCAACACCCTTCGCTCCGACCGCACCCTGGCGCCCGAGGCGCGCAACGCCCAGCTCACCGCGCTTCGGCAAGAAGCCACCACGAAGCTCAGCACCTCCCTCACCCCGCGCGGTCTCGAAGCCTATAAACAAAACGGCGGATTCTGGATTCAATCCCTCCAGCCCCGCCCGACATCCACCCTGCCCTCCTCCGGCACAGCCGCATCCGTCACCTCGCGCCCCGGCGGTTAAGTCGAAGAACCGTTTATTTCCGCCCTCATCATTTAGTGCCCGCCCCGCCAACTCAGTTCTTCTCCCATGAAACTCCCCACGCTCCTGCTCGTCGCCTCCCTCGCGGTCAACGCCGTCGTCCTCGCCCTCTACGTCACAAAAACTGCCTCCCCCGCACCCACGGCGTCCAGCGTTGCCGTCGGGGCCGCGTCTTCCCTTGCCTCCGCATCGAGCCCCGCCATCGAGGCCGGGCGTGCCGCCACCTCACCGGCGAACGGCACCCCCACCGCCCAAAATTGGGCTCAGCTCCAGTCCGGCGATCTTAGCACCCTCCCCGCCCGCCTTCGCGCCGCCGGTTTCTCCCCCACGATGGTCCGCGCCATCGTCGCCGCGCAGGTCGGCGAGCAGTTCTCCGCTCGCCGCAAAGAACTTATCGGCCAGCAGGTGGAGCAACCGTTTTGGAAGACCACCCGTAACTTTTTCATCGACCCGAAAACGCAGTCCGCCCTCCGCGAACTCGGCAAGGAACAGACCACCCTCATGAAATCCCTGCTCGGCCCGGACGGCGCTCCCGGCAACGACGAAATGCTCGCCTGGCAGCGCCGCCAATTCGGCAATCTCCCCGCCGAAAAATTGACCCAGCTTCAAGCGATCTCATCCGACTACAGCGAACTTCAACAGGAGATCTACGCCAAGACCAACGGCCTCTTCCTTCCCGAGGACCGCGAGAAACTGGCCTTCCTCGAAAAAGAAAAACTCGCCGACCTCGCGAAGACGCTCAGCCCACAGGAATTCGAGGACTACCAACTCCGCTCCAGCAACACCGCCAGCCAGCTCCGCTCCCAACTCGTCGGCTTCAATCCTTCGGAAGCCGAATTCCGAGCCCTCTTCAAAGCCGCCGCCGCCGTCGAGGCGCAATACGGCCCCAACATAATGGGCGGCGCCCGCGGTCCGGACGATTACCGGAACCGCCAAGCCGCGATGCTGACGCAAGCCGCCACCGCGCTCTCGCCCGAACGCCTCGCCGAATTCAAACAAGCCACCGACCCGCAATCTCAGCAGGTCAACCGCCTCGTCGCCCGCCTCGAGCTTCCACCCGCCACCACGCAGCAGGTCGTCGCCGTGCAGACCGACATCCAAGCCCGCGCGCGCGCCGTGCAGACCAACACCGCCCTCGCTCCCGCCGACCGCACCGCCCAGCTCACCGCCCTCCAGCAGGAGGCGACGACGAAGCTCTCCACCGCCCTCACCCCCCGCGGCTTCGAAGCCTACAAACAAAACGGCGGCTTCTGGCTCGACCAACTCAAACCCCGCGCCACGCCCACCCCGACCACCGCTCCCGGTGGCTCCGGCACCGTCCCACCCGCCGTCCGCACGCCCGGCGGACAGTAACCCGGCAGCGCGCGGCCCGTCCCTGCACTCGCTCCCGCGTCAAACCTCCCCCCATTCCCGTCCATGAAACTCCCCGCCCTCCTCCTCGCCGGTTCCCTCGCCGCCAACGCCGTCCTCGTCGCCGTTTACATCAACGATACTTCCACCCCGACCGAACCCACAACCAAAGGAGCAGGGTCTCCCCCCGCGCCCGAAGCCCCGCCCCGCGCCGCTTCACCGACTTCCGCTACAACCAGAGACTCCGCGACCGCTCCCGGCACCGCAGCCGCCGATCCTAAAACTTGGGCTCACCTTTATACCGCCGATCTCCGCACTCTGAGCGCCCGCCTCCGCGCCGCCGGCTTCCCGCCCGCCACGATCCGCACGATCATCGCCGCGCAGGTCGCCGATCAACTCCGCCCGAGGGCCAAGGAACTGGCCGACGGCCTGGAGGTAAAACCCTTCTGGGAGACCAACCGCGGCTTCGGCTACGATCCGAAGTTCAGCCTGACCATGCGTGAACTCGGCCGTGAATCCGATCGGCTGATCAAGGAAGCCCTCGGCCCCGACTTCCCCGCCGACGACTCCGAACTCTCCGAATTTCAACGCCCTCAATACGGCAACCTGCCAAAGGAGAAGGTCGACCAACTCAAACGCGTCGCCGACGACTACAACGAAATGCGGGTGCAAACGATGAACGCCGCCCGTGGCCTTATGCTCCCCGAAGACCGCGAGAAACTTGCCATCCTCGAAAAAGAACGGCGCGCCGACCTCGCCCAACTCCTAAGCCCCCAGGAGATGGAAGACTATCTGATGCGCACCTCACTCACGACGTCGCAGTTGCGCGGGGCGCTTACCACCATGAACGCGAGCGAGGGGGAATTTCGCGCCATCTTTCAGGCGAAGCAGGCCTACGAGGACAAATACGGCTTTCAATCCACTGGTGGCGGCATGATGGGGCCCGATCAGATAAAAGAACGCACCGCCGCTCAGAAGCAGGTCACCGAACAAATCAAGGCCGCCCTCGGCGAGCAGCGTTACGTTGAATACGCCCGCGCCGCGGATGGCGAATTTCAGTCCATCACCCGCCTCGTCCAGCAAGCCAATCTCCCCGGAAGCGCCGCCGTCCAAGCCTACGACCTCCGCGCCAACGCCTCCAAAGAATCCTACCGTATCTTTGCCGACGCTGCGCTCTCGAACGAACAGAAACGCGCTGCCCTCCAAACCCTCGCCCAAACCACCCGCTCCCAACTCACGGCGGCCCTCGGCGCCGATGCCGGCGGCTCCTACCTGAAGGTCGCCGCCCCCTGGCTCAGCAGCATCGAGCGCGGTGGCGCCGTCACTTTCAACGAGAACGGCGGCTCCACTACCTACAACCTCTCCACCCAGCGCCCCACCGGCGCCGCGAGCCCCGGCTCTCCCGCCCCCGCCGTCCCCGTCACCACCAAAACGGGCGGCTAGGTCGCCCTCATCTCTCCACCGAAACACTCTCAACCCATTTGCCCGCCATGAAATCGGTCTCCTTCCTCATCGCCGCTTCCGTCGTCGCCAATGGCGCCCTCGTCGCCGTCCTTCTAACCCGATCCCCCGCCCCTGCCTCGACGACATCATCCTCCACTCTCCCCACCTCCGCCAAAACCGGCGCTGCCCCTGAACCCGCCGGGGCCGCCACAGCCGTCGACCCCCAACTCTGGAGCGATCTCACCGCCAAGGATCCCGCCGCGCTGCTCGCAAAACTCCGCGCCGCCGGCTTTCCACCTTCCGTCGTCCGCGCCATCCTCACCGCGCAAATTCGCGCCGACTTTGCCGCCCAGCGCCGCGCCCTTTACCCCGCCGGCGCCGACACCCCGTTTTGGAAAAGCACCCAACCTACCGACCCTAAGCTCGCCGCCGCCTTCCGCGATCTCGCCAAAGAGCAGACCGCTCAGATTAACCAACTCTTCGGCGGTCCCGATCCCGACGCTTACCTCGGCATGAGCCTTTACCAACGCCGGCAGTTCGGCGATCTGGCTGTCGACAAAGTCAGCCAGCTCTCCCGCGTGGCAAGCGACTACGACGAACTTCGCCAGGAACTCTACCAAAGCGCCGGGGCTGGTGGAGGCGCGCTCACGCTTCTTCCGGAAGACCGTGCCAAGCTCGCCCTGCTCGATAAAGAGCAGCAGGCCGATTTCGCCCAAATCCTCTCCCCTGAAGAACTCCTCGCCTACGATCTCCGTTCCAGCCGCACCGCGAGCCAAATGCGCTATAACCTCAGCACGTTCGCTCCCACCGAGGCCGAGTTCCGCGACATCTTCAAAATCCAAAAAGCCTTCGACGACAAAAACGGCCAGATGATGCCCGGCATGACCCAAGAGCAGACGCGCGCGCGGGGCGAAGAGCAGAAAAAAATCAACGAGCAGATCAAAGCCTCCCTCGGCCCCGAACGCGGCGCCGAATACGAACGCGCCAACGACTTCAATTACCGCCAAGCCGCCCTAGTCGCCGAGCGCCTCAACCTCCCGAAGACCGCCGCCAACGACGTCTGGAATTTACAAAAAGACCTCCAGAAACAGATGGTCTCCCTCTACGCTGATTCGTCGCTGCCACCGGCTGATCGGCAAGCCAAGCAAGCCGCCTTCCTCTCCGAGGCCAATGCAAAGGTCACTGCCGCCATGGGCGAACGCGGCGCCACCATCTACAAACAAAACGGCGGGGGCTGGCTGCAGCCCAGCGCCTATCGCAGCACCACAGGACCCACCCCCGCCACGACCGGCACCGTCATCCGCATCGGCCCCTGACCGCGTGGGAGCGCGGCTCCGCGGTGGGCCGTGCGCTCCGCCGCGCGGCCAGTCCCACCCCGCGCCGGTGCGCAGCCCCCGCTCCGCCCCGCCGCGCGCACCGCTGCTCTGTTACATTTCCCCGCCCACCCGCCGCCCCCGCCCCCCCGGCTCGACAACTCCCGCGCCCGCCGCCACTGCTGTTCCCGCATGGCCAAAGCGTCCCCTGAGCGCCTCACAAAAAAAGCCTACGAGGCTCGCGTCGCCGATGTGCGCGCCGATCTCGTGCACATGCAGGTGCAGTTGAAGAACGCGCCCTTCCCCGTCCTCGTCGTCGTCGCCGGCGTCGATGCCGCTGGCAAGGGCGATGTCGTCAACGTCCTCAACGCCTGGCTCGATCCACGCGGCGTCGAGACCTTCGCCTTTCACGAGCCCACCGACGAGGAACGCGAACGCCCTGCCATGTGGCGCTTCTGGCGCTGCCTCCCGCCCCACGGCCGCCTCGGTATCTACGCCGGCGGCTGGCACACCGAGGCCCTGCGCGAGGACCCGCGCAGCCCCCGCGACCTCACCGAATTCGACACCGCCCTCCGCCGCATCGTCCGCTTCGAAGACCAGCTCACCGCCGACGGCGCCCTCGTCATAAAAATCTGGCTCCACCTCACCAAGGACGACCAGCGCGCCCGCCTTCAGGAACTTGAGGACGATGAACGCACCGCCTGGCGCGTCACCGCCGAGGATTGGAAAAGCCACCGCGTCTACGACCGCCTCGCCCGCCTTTCCGACACCATGCGCCGCGCCACCCAGCGCCCCGGTGCCCCCTGGCACGTGATCGACGCCGCCGATCCCCGCGCGCGCAACCTCGCCGTCGCCGATAAACTCCTCACCCGTTTCCGCGCCCATTACCGCACGCACAAGACCGTCCCCGCCGCCACCAAGCCCCGCCGCACCGCCCCCCTCCGCGCGGCCGGCCTCCGCCGCCTCCTCGCCCTCCCCCTCAACCAGCAACTCGGCGCCAGCGGCTACGACGAGAAACGCGACAAGTGGCTCGGCAAACTTAACCGCACCGTCCGCGCCGCCAACCAGGCCCGCCGCTCCATCGTGTGGGTCTTCGAAGGCTGGGATGCCGCCGGCAAGGGCGGCGCCATCCGCCGACTCACCGATGCCATCGACGCCCGCGACTCCCGCGTCATCCCCATTTCCAAGCCCACCGACGAGGAGAAAGCCCACCACTACCTCTGGCGTTTCTGGCGCCACGTCCCCCGCGCCGGCATGGCCACCATCTACGACCGCTCCTGGTATGGTCGCGTGCTCGTCGAACGCCTCGAAGGCTTCGCCCGCGACAACGAATGGCGCCGCGCGTTTTCAGAGGTGAACGAATTCGAACGCGAGCTCGTCGAGCACGGCGTGATCGTCATCAAATTCTGGCTCCACATCAGCAAGGACGAGCAGCTCCGCCGTTTTCGAAATCGGGAGGATACCGACTACAAGCGCCACAAGATCAACGCCGAGGACTGGCGCAACCGCCGCAAGTGGGCCGCCTACGAGACCGCCGTCGGCGATATGCTCGCGCTCACCCACACCCGCTTTGCGCCCTGGCATCTCATCCCCGCGAACAACAAACGCCACGCCCGCCTCGAAATCATCAAGGCCTCCTGCCAGCAGATCGAATCCGCCCTCGCCGGGAAAAAGTAGAACGGTGTAGCGCATTGACCCCAATGCGCTGGGTTTGCGCCCAGGCGCGGCGCGTTGAAGTCAACGCGCTCCACCCGCCTCACGCCCCCCGCGCCGCCCGCAGCCGCTCCAAGCTCGCCCGAAATTCCGCGACCGCCACCGGCTTCGTGAGGAAATCGTTGGCCCCCGCCTCAAACACATCCTCGCGCCGTTCCGCCCGCGCATCCGCGGTCAGCGCGACGATCCAGATATCCGTCGCCACGGGTCCGGCCTCGCCCGCGCGGATCTTCCGGATCGCCGTCAATCCGTCCATCTCGGGCATGTGCATGTCCATCAGCACGAGGTCGAATTCCGCCCCACCCGCGCCCAATGCCTCCAGCGCCACCCGCCCGTTTTCGGCCAGGGTCCACGTGCAACGGTGGCGCTCCAGCAACCGCTGCGTGAGACGCTGGTTCACGGCGTTGTCTTCCACCAGCAGCACCTTGAGCGCCCGGCCGGCAACCAAGGGTGAGGCGGGCACGGGCAGCGGCGCCGCCGGGAGTTCCCCCGCCAGCAACCGCCGCAGATGCTCGTGCCGCGCCGGCTTGTTGAGCAGGCCGGCCACGCGCTCGCGCAACGCCGCCCGCAATTCGGTCGGCAGCGCGAGCGACACCAGACCGATCGTCCGCTCCATCGGCCACGGTGGGTCCGGCCGCCGCGCCACCGCGAGGGCGAGTGCTTCCGTAAATTCGACCAACACCAAATCCACCGCAGGAGGCAACTCCGCCGGCTCGTCGGCGACGACTACCCGCACGCCCCAACCCGTGGCGAGGGCGGCGAGCTCCGCCCGAACGGGGCCGGGCCGGGCGATCAGCGCGAGCGTGCGCCCCACGAGCGCCGTGACCGGCCCCGGTGCCGGCTGGAGCGCCTCGGCGCGGATCGAGAACGTGAAGGTCGTCCCCCGGCCCGCCGCGCTCGCGAGCGCGATCTCACCGCCCATGAGACGCACCAGATTCCGGCAGATGACCAGGCCCAGCCCCGTGCCGCCGTAGCGCCGCGTGCTCTGCTGATCGACTTGGGTGAACGGTTTGAAAAGTTTCGCCTGCTGGTCATCCGGGATGCCGATGCCCGTGTCCCGCACCGTGAAAATAAGCGTGCGCAGGGCGGGCATGGGCACCGTCCCCGGCTCCGCCAACGGCATCCCGTCCGTCGCCGGCGCGACCGATACGCGCACCTCGACCTCTCCGACCTCGGTAAACTTGACCGCGTTCGTGAGCAGATTGACCAGCACCTGCCGCAGCCGGCCCGGATCGGTCTGCACCATCGCCGGCACCGCGGCATCGACCGTGTGCAGCAGCTCGATGCCCTTCTCCGCGGCCCGGGCGGCGAGCAGATCGAGCGTGTCCTCGACGCACCCGCGCACATCGCAGGGCATGGGTTCGAGTTTGAGTTTACCGGAGTCGATCCGCGCGAAATCGAGGATGTCCCCCGTGAGTTGCAGGAGCGCTTCGCTGCTCAGCCGGATGGTGTGCGCGTAATCGCGCTGCTCCGCGGTGAGTGCCGTCTCCAGCATAAGACCCGTGAAGCCCACGATGCCGTTGAGCGGCGTGCGCACCTCGTGGCTCATCATCGCGAGGAACTGGCCCTTGGCCTTGTCGCCCGCCTCGGCGCGGTCGCGGGCCTCGCGCAACTCGGCCTCGATTTTTTTGCTCTCGGTCGCGTCCTCGAGCGCAGCCACGAAACACGCGAGCCGCCCCTCGTGATTTTTTACCGGCGTGATGATGCCGCGCACCGGATAGATTTCACCGTTCTTGCGCCGGTTGAACCAATCCCCGCGCCACGCCTGGCCGCCACGCACCGCGGCCACAAGATCCGCCAATAATTCCGGCCGCGTGCCAGCCACTTGAAATTCCCGCCATCCCCGGCCGAGCAGTTCCGCCCGCTCGTAGCCCATTTGCCGGCACAAGCCGGCATTGGCGTAGGTGATCCGGCTCGCGAGATCGACGATCATCAGCGCCGAGTGGCTCTGCTCCATCGCCTCGGTGAGGCTGCGGATCACATCCTGCTGGCGCACTTGGCCGCGCAACACCCCCACCGCCGCCAACGGCAGCCCGCCCAGCAGCGCGACATAAAGCGCCGCCCGCAACGCCGCGATCCACCGTTCCCGCCGCCAATTCTCCGCCGAGACATCCATGCCCAAGATCTGCCGGCCCGTCGGCGCATCATCGATCCACGCATAACCCGTCACCCACACGCCGAACTGATCCGGGGCCGGTCCCTCCGTCGCCGGCGCACCGGTGCGAATGGTCGCCTGCAAACCCGGCGAGATTGCCGCCTCGGCGTAATCATCGCCCGGCAACGAAACCTTGTCCGAAGTCGCCGCCTCGGAGTCCGCGAGAAAGATAACTTTCCCGGCCGGCCGGGTCCGAAAAATATAAACGAAACGCACCGCCGGATTCACGTCATGCAACCGCCGCAACCGCGCTTTGACCCGGTCATAAACCGGCGTGCCCACATCGGCCTTCGTGCCCTCAAGCGCCCCCAGTTCGCCGGGCTCAAAAGCCGCCGCGCAACGCTTCGCGTCATCGGTCAGCTCGGCCAGGATGCGGTCACCTTCGTTAACGTAGCCCCGGTAACCCGCCGCCAAGCCCAGCAGTCCCAAGAAAAAACCGGCCGCGATGATTCTCGGTTTGCTGAGGTGCGAAAGCATGGGCGCCGGTCGCCGGCCCGATCACCAAACGGGGCCCCGCAAATCCGCGCAACCACGAACACGCCCCGACCCGCTACGGCTCGCGTTTCGCCGGCAGATCCCGGCCGTTTTGGTGCAATATTAGCCCCGTGACCTTGCCCGCCGCATCGCGCGTAAAACTGATCCGCGCATCCACGATCTTATAGAAAAACTCATCCCGCGCCGTCGCGAAAACCGGCGCCGCGCCCTGCCCCGTGAGCTGCACCGCCAGGCCGTTCTCCCGCAGCTTGACCGTGAATACCGCCTGCGGCGCCGCGCGATACGCGCCCGGATATTCGGCGAGCGTCGCCGCCGGCAGTGCGATCTCTTTTGGTCCTGGCGGGAGGTCTCCACGCGGCGCCCGTTGATCGGCGCCGTTTTGATGGAGCACCAGCGCCACAACCTTGCCCGCCGCATCGCGCTCAAAAGAGATTTCCGCCGGCACACCGGCGAGCGCGAAACGATCCGGCGCCGTCTCCCGCAAACCCACCCGCCCCTGCCCCGTCGCCTGCGCGAAAAGCGTTCCCCGCGCCGCGGTGATGTCGATGGCGAAGGCCGGCGTAAGCGGGTAGCGACCGACGTAAGTCTCGGGATCCGTCACCGCGGCAACCGCCGGCTTGGCGGGCTTCGAGCCCAGCAGCGCGTAGCCGATTTCGTCCACGCTTGCCTGATGGTTGGTGAGCACGGCCACGCCTGCGCCGTTCGCTCCCGGGACAAAACCGACAAAACTCCGGTAGCCACCCGTGCCGCCATTGTGCCACACGACCGGTCGCGCCGCGTCGCCTTGGAGAAACCAGCCCAGTCCGATCTGCCCACCCATGTCCTCGACCGGACGCTGCGCCGTCGTTGTCGCCGCGAACGCCGCGTGCAACGGCATATCCGCCCCGCCCCGCGCCGCCTGGAGAAAAATCGCCAGATCGCGCGCCGAGGAACGCAACGCCCCGGCCGGCGCGCACGCCAGAAACGTCCAATGGCCCACCCGCTTGCCGTCGCCGCCATGTCCCGGCGCGAGGCCTTCGGGCCATGCCGATCCGCGCATAGCCAGCGCCGTATGCTTCAATCCCAAGGGACCCAACACGTGCGCCTCGAGCGCCGCCGCATACGTCGTGCCCCAAGCCGCGCCCAGCGCCTCGCCCAACACCGACACGCCGAAATTGGAATACGCCACGCTCCGTCCCACCGGCGCCGCCGGCCCGTGCAAGCGCAGACCCGCCACCAGCGCCGCACGATCATAGGTCGCGTAGGGATCGGGATTGCCATCGGGATTCGCGCCGATGTTCGCCGGCAGCCGCGGCAAACCCGAGCTGTGCGTCGTGAGCGCGAGCAGCGTGATCTTAGCGAGCTTAACCTGGTCGGGATCGTCCGCCGGCAGCAGATACATCGCCGCCGGATCGTTGCGCGAAACCTTCCCGAGCCGCTCGCTCTCCGCGAGCAGCAGCGCCGTAAACACCTTCGTCACCGAGCCGATTTCAAACTGCGTATCGGCCGTGATTGCCCGCGCGTCGTCGGCGGAAAATTTCCCCGCCGAAAAAAACGCCGCCCCATCCGCATCGACCCAAGCCACCGCGACGCCGCCCGGTTTCCCCTGCGCAAACGCATCAAGTCGCGCCTGCACGTCCGCGGGCGGTTTGGCGGAGGCGATCGCAACAACGAGGAGCGCGAACAACAGTCCGAGACCTACGGTAGTTTTCATAGTGGAAGCGGGTCACAACCTCAGATCTCCGAGCCAAACAAGCGAGACCGGACGCCCGGTATCGCCCATACGGTCCAAACCACTTATCCGACACAGATCTCTCTAAACGCGTTGAAAAAGGTAGGGGCGGCTCTCCGCAGTCGTCCGTTTTTTCCGCGTCCTCCACCCAATCTAGCGGCCCGAACTGCGGACGCCTCGAAGAGACGTCCCTACCCTTCGGACCCTTTTTAGACGCGCGCTCAAAGATCCTCGGGCTCCAAACCAGTGTGCCGTGCAATCCGCGACAGCATCTTGGGGCCAATCTCGACGCCTTCGTGAAATGCAAAAACAAAGTCGGGCCATCCGGCTCGCGCCAAAATACGATGTGAACCACTCTGGCGTTTTACCTGCCACCCGATCCACAAGAGCGCCGCGAGCACCGCTTTCGCTTTGCGCGCGCCCCAAACACTCATGCCGCCACCGTAAATACCCGCGCGATTTCCGGCGCGTCTTCGCCATGTTCGATTTTGTCGGCCAGCGCCCGCAAAACCAGCGCCTCAACCTTAATAATCGCCTCGGCCTTGGTGCTACCATAGGCCATCGCTCCCGGCAGCGCAGAGACCTCGGCAATCCAGCGGCCATCGTCTTCGCGCTCTACGTCGATTTGCATGGCCTGACGATGCAGCAGCCCACCACCCCGGCAAGCGCTTCTTCGTCAGATCGGCATCGGTGCTTAACAAAGCCTCGCCGCGAGCCCCGGCCTGTTAAACTGAGGTGTCCCTTCAGAGTAGGTTGATAGTTCCGACATATCCTCTTCTACCGACCCCAGACGTTCTACGCTGCGCCGCGGCCGCTCGGGCCCGTTGGCTCGCGTCTGGACAGCCTCTTCTTTTCGAGTGGCTGCTTGAAATGAACGACCGTCACTACGCTAAAGACCTCTTCTGAGTATCCGTAAATGATGCGGTAGGGAAATTCGTGCACTTCCTTCAAAGGCCTCTCCGGATACTCGTGGACGGCATGCCCCTGAGCGGGCGAAAGTGCCGCGCGTTCTACGCGCTCGATGATGCGAGTGACCATGCGAGCGGCGTAGAATTCCGAATCTTGCGAGATGAACCGTCGAATCGCTCGAAGCGAGCGCCGCGCTTCCGAGGACCAAACGATGCTCACGGGAGCGCGAACTCTTTCCGAATCGAGGCGTGAGTGTGGACACGACCCGACCGGAAGTCCGCGAGGCCGGCCTCAATCTTCTGCCGCACGTAAATGCGATACATGAGATCGTCCCACGTCGATGATGCCGGGAGACCGCGCACGAGTTTGATGGCTTCAGTCTTAACTCGGCTGCGTTTGGCACTGGCGGTCGGCATTTTCCGAAATTTGCTGCGGCCAATCGCGATGGCAAGCGGGTCTTCCGGTAACGTTCGGCGGCAAAATGTTTCGAGCCGTAATAATGGCTAACAAAACACGGCCAAGCCCCCCTCGGCTCGGCTGCCCTGCGGATATGGCGGCGCGAGTCCTGGCTACCGAGTTAGGGGCCGCCACCGCAGTTCCCCTAGAAAGAATTTCTGCGCCCGCCCCGCCACCTCCTAGTCCCACCGCCCGTCATTGCGAGTCGCGCAGCGACGCGGCAATCCATCAGAATTTCACCGGTTCGCTATGGCGCCAAAGAAACCTCGGAGTTGGGCTTTTTGTGCCCCCATTCGACCACGGCAAAATCGACGCGAACTCCAAACAATCGGCGAGCAACTCGAGCGAACTCATGCTGCTGCGGGTTAAGACGATCTTTGGCCCCCACATTCTTTGCCTCACGCAGGACAATTCTGCCGTCAGGAAAGAAGGCCAGAACATCAGGTAAACCCGCGAGCCTCCCATTCATAGCAGCGCGCATCGCGGCGATAAACTGCTCCGCGACCTCCTCCGGTTTCACACAGACTAAGTCAGGCCGCACGAACACTAACCCACCCCACAATTCAGTGAAATATGCACAACACGCACCTTCCGTGATGAGTTCTCGCGCGATCATCGCACCAACGGGAATCTGCTCACTATTCTCGATTAACACGTAGTGCTCCCATTGTGTGTTCGTAGTCGCTGCATTGCTCCACCGCTCTCCAGGTTTCAGCGTATAGGTTTTGCGGTAAGGCTGTCGTGGGCCTGCGCTCCATGAGCGCTCATATACTGGCACAGTAACATCTCCATTTAGAATTGTTGAATTCATCGTAATCGCGCCGAACTGTGTTGGTCGCCCTAACGGCGTTTTATCGGGTAGGTTTTCCGAAATTTCCCGTTCATCGTCTTATGAAATTTACGGTGCAGATTCCTTGTGTGCCATGAGGCCGAAAGGCCGATTCGCCTCCGGATTCATGGTTCCACTGAAGACATGCGGCACGCACTTAAAGTCGAGGGGATTGAAGCGCTCAAATCGGAAGACGATAGAAACTACGGCCGGACCCGCGACAACCTTCGCGTCCAACGTTGCCGACGCCACCCAAACTTCCACGCTCCCTCCATGCCCCGTCGCCCCGCTCGCTTTGCGTTGCTTGCTCTCGCCGCCGTCTCGCTCGCCCACGCCGACGTGTCGCGGCTCCCGCCTGGTCTTCCGCCGGCACCCGCCACCGGACCCGCTCTCTGCCCCGCCGGATTTCTCACGCCCGCCCAGGGCGCTGCCGTGCTCGACGTGGCGATCACGCAATTCCCCGACCGCGCATCGTGGGACACCTACGTCACCCATCTCCGCACGCGCATCCAGGAAGCCGCCGGCCTCGCGCCCTGGCCGAAGCGCACTCCCCTCAACGCAATCATCCGCGACCGGCGCACGCACGACGGCTACACGGTTGAAAACGTCGCCTTCGAATCCGCACCCGGCATTTTCGTGACGGGGAATCTCTACCGCCCGCTCGGCGGCGCGGGCGGCGAACACCCCGTCATTCTCTCGACGCACGGACACGCGAACAAGGTCGTCACGCCCGCCGACTACGACACCCACGCGCGTTTCGCGCCCACTATGCAGACCCGTTGCGCGAACCTCGCACGCATGGGCGCCATCGTCTTCTCCATCGACATGTTTGCCTACGGCGAGGGCATCCAGCTCTACGGTCAGGAAGCGCACCGCGACGCCCGCGCCATCACCATCCATGTGTGGAACGGGATGCGCGCACTGGACTTCCTGCTCTCGCTCGACGGCGCCGATCCCACGCGCGTGGCGGTATCGGGTGAATCCGGCGGCGGCACGCAGACGTTTCTCATCGCCGCCCTCGACCCGCGCGTGGCGGTGAGCGCACCCGTCGTGATGGTCTCGGCCCACTTCTTCGGCGGCTGCCCCTGCGAGAGCGGCGTGCCCATTCATCGCGGCGCGGATTACTTTGCCAACAACGCCATGATCGCCGCGCTTACTGCGCCGCGCCCGCAATTGCTCGTCTCCGACGGCAAGGACTGGACCGCCAATACCCCACGCGTGGAATTTCCCTTCCTCCAAAAAATCTACGGCTACTACGGCGCCGCGGACAAAGTCGCCAATGTCCACCTGCCCGACGAGGGCCACGACTACGGCCCGTCGAAACGCGCCGCCGTCTATCGCTTCTTCGCCACGCAGCTCGGCCTCAACCTCGCCGCCGTCACCGACGCCGCCGGCAAGATCGACGAGTCGCGCGTGACCCTCGACCGCGCCGCTGCCCTGCGCGTCTTCACCGCCGATTTCCCCGTGCCGCCCCACGCGGTGCACGACGCCGCCGCCATCGGCCGCGCCTTCACCGCGCTGCAAAAGCCGTAGCCTGGAGCTTCAGCCCCGGCCGGATAGCCACAGGCTCAGCCCCGGAATCTTTGCCGCAAAAAAGCACAAAAGATATTTCGACTCCGTCTCGAATCCCCCTCGCGCCTATAGGCGCTACGGAGCCTCGTCCGCAGCCCCAATCCCTTTATGTTTTTTGTGGCTAAAAATCCGAAGGCTTCCCGCCCGCGCCTCGCTCTCTCGGCCCCATCACCCGGAATTTTGCCACAAAAAGCACAAGGAATCTTCCTGGCTTCGTCTCGAATCCGTCGCGCGCCGATAGGCGCAATGAAGGCTCTGCCACAGCCAAAAACCCCTTTGCGCCTCTTTGCGGCCAACCCTCCGTCGCCTTTACTTCCACACCCCGGCAACCTGGCATAAAAAAACCGCCGTGAGCGAACTCGCGGCGGCTTAGTAAAAACGAATCGACCGATTAGACGACGTGCTTCGAAACGAGCTTGGTCATCTCGAACATGCTGACCTTGGCTTTGCCGCCGAAAACAACCTTCAGTGCGGGATCGGCGTTGATCTGCTTCTTGTCCTTCTTGTCCTGCAGACCGTTCTTCTTGATATATTCCCAGAGCTTCTTGGTGAGCTCCGTGCGCGGGAGGGGCTTCGAGCCTACAACGGCCGCGAGGGCGGCGTCAGGCGTAACAGGTTTCATGAACGCGGCGTTTGGTTTACGAGCAGCTTTTTTGGCCATAGTGGATTTGGGTTTGGGCGCTTTCGAGTGAAAGCATTGCCTGTTCTAGAGGGAGAATGGGGCGTTTTCCGAGGAAAATTTTGCGAAATCGTCAAACGTTCAGAGGGAGAACTTCCCGACTTGACCGGGAATGCCATTTCGAGACCGGCCTTCAAACCCGGTCGTCCACCTGCACGAACTGCTCGTAAAGCGCCGCGTAGCGACCGCGGGCGGCGAGCAGCTGCGCGTGGGTGCCGCGCTCGACGATGACGCCGTGGTCGAGCACCAGCACGAGGTCCGCGTGGCGGATCGTGCTGAGGCGGTGCGCCACGACGAAACTCGTGCGGCCCCGCAGCAGTTTCAACAGCGCCGTCTGCAATCGCGCCTCCGTGAGCGCGTCAATCGAACTGGTCGCTTCATCGAGAATCACGAGCCGCGGATCGGCGAGCAGCGCGCGGGTAAAACACACGAGCTGGCGCTGGCCGACGGAGAGACTGGCGCCGCGTTCGCCCACTTCGGTGAGCAGGCCCTGCGGCAGCGCTTCAAAGATATCCAGGCAGTCGAGCTGTTGCGCGGCGGACCGGATTTCCGCGTCCGTCGCTTCCGGTTTGGCGAGGCGGATGTTTTCCAAGACCGTGCCGCTGAAGAGAAAATTCTGCTGTTGCACCATACCCGTCTGGCGATGGAGCGAACGGCTCGTCAGCGTGCGGACCTCGCGTCCGTCAATGAGCAACTCGCCGGCCGTGGGGAGATAGAATTTCGAGACGAGATTGATGATGGAGCTCTTGCCGCTGCCCGTGTGCCCCACGAGCGCGATCGTCTGCCCTGGCTCCGCGGTGAACGCGATATCACGCAACACGAGCCGCGCCGGGTCGTAGCCGAAGGCGAGCCCGCGGAACTCCACGCGGACGCCGGTGGCGGCGTGATCGGTGGGTGGCGGCGCGGCCTCCGGGCGCGCCGCGACGCCGGGCCCGGAGGTCCCGGCGCCACCTGCCGCGGTCCTCGGATCGGGCAGATCAACCGACGTGGGCGCGTCCACCCAGTCGGGCACGGTATCGATGAGCCGGAAGACGCGTTCGGCGCCGGCCATCGCGACGAGGGCCTGGTTATATTGCGTGCCGATGATCGCGATGGGGGAGAAAAACTGGTTCGCGAGCAGGAAGAAGGTGATGAGCGCGCCCATGCTCATGTCGCCGTGAAAGACGCGCCACCCGCCAAACATGAGCAGCGTGGCGACGAAGAACTGGCTGTTGAGTTCCAACAACGGCGTGAGAATCGCGGAGGTGCGGGCGAGCGCGATGTTGTAGCGCGAGTGGTCGGCGAGGAGGCTGCGGAAGAGGCCCGCATTGGTCTCCTGCCGCACGAAGCCCTGCGTCACCCGGATACCGTTGACGGACTCCGCCAGCGTGGCCGTCACGCGACTGAAACTCTCGCTCGCGGCCCGCGAGTAGAAACTGAGTTTCACGCGGAAGTGCTGGTTGATCGCCCAGACCACCGGCGCCATCCCGAGCACGACGAGGAAGAGCACCCAGTCGCTCCACGCCATCACGATCGCGGAGAAAAGCATGGTGCCGCCCTGGATCACGCTCACGAAGAGCACGTCCTGGATGCCGGAGCGCACGGACTCCACGTCGCTCGTCACGCGGCCGATGATGCGGCCGAGTTTCATGCGGTGGAAGAAACTCATGGGCTGGCGCTGGACCTTGTCGAAAATATCGGCGCGCAGGCCGTTCACCACCGTCTCGCCGACTTCGAGCGCGTAGCGTTGGCGAAAGTGGAACATGCCGTCGGTGAACAGCGCGAGGAGGCCGTAACCGGCGACGCCGAGCGCGATGCCGTGGAAATCGCGCGCGGTGATCGGGCCGTTGATCACGAGCGCCATCACCCAGCCGAGCGCGGGCAACTGCGCCGCGCGGATAATTGAGAGCACGACGAGCGTCGTGAGTTTGCCCTTCACGGGGCCGGTGTAGGTGAAGAGCCGGCGGATGAGGCCCCACTCGAGCGGCTTGAATTGCTCCTCGTTGTCCTCGTCGTCGGGCAGGCGCCGGATGAGACCGAGCGGCTTCGGCCCGGGCGTGGCGGCGGGAATCATACGGTGCCCTCCCGCGTTTTCGCCGGTTCGAGCGATTGGAGTTCGCTGCCGTCCACGAGTTGCAGGCTGGCGACGCGCCGGTAGGGGCCGGGCTGCGCCATGAGCTCCGCGTGCGTGCCGCGCTGCACGATGCGGCCGTTTTCCAGCACGACGATGAAATCCGCGCGACGCAGCGTGCTCAGGCGGTGCGCCACGATGAAGGTCGTGCGGCCGGCGATGGCGCGGTCGAGCGCCTCGAAAATTTCGTGCTCGGTCTCGCTGTCGATGGCGGCGGTCGGATCGTCGAGCAACAGGATCGCCGGCTCCAGCAACACGGCGCGCGCGATGGCGAGCCGCTGGCGTTGGCCGCCGGAAAGACTGCTGCCGCTCTCGCCCAGAATCGTATCGTAGCCCTGCGGGAGCTGCATGATGAAATCGTGCGCCGCGGCGATGCGGGCGGCTTTCTCAATCTGCGCGCGCGTGGCGTCGGGATGACCGAAGGCGATGTTCGCGGCGATGGTGTTGGAGAAAAGGAAGCTCTCCTGAAAAACGAGGCCGATATTGCGCCGCAGGTCGTCGAGATGGAGCTGGCGCGCGTCGATGCCGTCGATGAGCAGGCGGCCCTTGGTCGGGTCGAAGAAACGCGGAATAAGGCTCATCAGAACGCTCTTGCCCGCACCCGTGGCGCCGAGGATGGCGACGCATTGGCCGGATTTCACCTCAAGGTCGATATCGCGCACCACGGCCTCGACGCCGGAGTAGGAGAACGAAACGTCGTCGAACTGAACGTGCCCCTCGTAGCGCGGGCGGCGGACCGCATCGGGCGCGTTTTTCACCTCGATGGGCGCGTCGAGGATTTCAAACACGCGCCGCGCGCCGATGAGCGACTGCTGCACGGAGTTCACGATGTTGGCGACGTTGTTCACCTGCCCGCAGAACTGCTCGAGCAGGCCCGCGAAAACGATCAGGCCCGTGCCGAGCGGGAGACTATCGTGGGCGACGAGCCAGCCGCCGTAGCCGAGCAGCACCATCATGTTGATGCGGGTGAGAAAACCCACCGCCGGCGAGAAGATGCTCACGCGCCAGAAAATACCTTTCTGCTGATCGTAGCAGGCCTGGTTGGCGGCGGCGAATTTCGCCCGCGCCTCGGGTTCGCGGCCGAAACCTTTCGTGACCGCCACACCCTGCAGGCTCTCGGCGAGGATCTGCACCATGCGTTCGACGAGCGTGCGGTTGTGCGCGTAGGCCGGCTGGATTTTCCTGGAAAACCACGCCGACATCAGCGCGAGCAGCGGCGTCGTCGCGAGGCACGCAAACGTGAGCGTCGGGCTCAGGCTCGCCATGTAGATCACGTAGGCGGTGAGCGAGACCACCATGATCACGCTCTGGATGAGCACCTGATCCACAAACATGCGCACCGATTGCACGTCGCCCGTGACGCGCGTGATGATCGAGCCCGTGGAGTTGGCGTCGAAGAACCGGAAGCTCAACCGCTGGAGCTTGTCGTAAACCTCGCTGCGCAGATCCACGACCAGCTTTTGCTGCACGAGCTTATTGACGGAGATCGCCAACACGTAGTTGAGCATCGCGCGGCCCAGCGCGAGGACGAGGATAAGCCCGGCCAGCAGGCCGAGCACGTGCAACGGCGCCCACTCCTCCGGCAGCGCCACGTGCAGGGCGTTGGCCCCCATCGGCGTTTTGCTCATCTTGTGCCTGATGTAATCAATGCCCAAGCCGGTGAAACTCAGTCCACCGATGCCCATCGTCAGCAACAGGAGTTGCAAGCCGAGGACTTGGAAACAGTGCAACCGGTAACGCCACGCCAAACCAAACAACCGGCGGATCAACGCCCAGTTGTGGGGCGCATCAGCTTCGGACATGGTCGGGGACACAGGCATTTAGACCCCAAACTAAGGCCTCGGACCAGCACTGCACGAAATATTTTCGCAGCGAAACCCGCCGCATTCTCAAGCCCCTCCCCTGCCGCAGACTCCGGCTCCCGAAGGATCAGTTCCGCTGGCGACGATTCTGATTCTGCCCCTGAGCCTGCGCCCGCTGTTGCTGCGGCTGGCCCGCCGGCGCCTCGACCACCGGCTGGACGCCCGTGGCCGCCTGGATTGAAGCCTGTTCACGCAGCGCCCGGCGGCGCCGCACCTCGGTCGCCACGGCTTCGAGCCGGGCCTGTTCGTCGGCGGGCGTGGGATTGAGCACCACGTTCTGGGTGACGGCGGAAGGGATTCCGGGCGCCGGTAGCGGCATCGGCGCCGAAGCCTGGCCCGAAGAGACCACTTTCACCGCCCGCATCGCCAACGTGATCGTGCGCCCGGCGTAATCGACACTCACCGTCTCATGCACGGGATCGTAAGATTTCACCAAAAAATCGAGGCCCTTTTGATTCAGTCGCGTCCACGTGCTCACTTTCTTCGCGGGATCGAAGATGCAAAAACTAACGCCTTCCTTCGTTTCCATCACTCCGCGCAGCTCAATTGCCGCGCCCTCGGTCACCACCGCTGATCCCGACGCCGCCGCGGGCATAAAAGGAGAATTTGCCGAGAGTTGTCCGTGGCTGCGAGCGGTGAGCGCCAGCAGCGCGGTAACCAACATCAGCGAGGAACGTGAGGGACGACGGGCGGGCATGGGGGTGGGCGGAACTAGAATAGACGGCGCGCGCCGGGTCAAGTGACGGGGTTTTTTGGTAAACAGTCGGTCTCTTGCAGGGCTCCCGATCGCAGGCGGCTCACAGCAACGTTCCCCGCATGATCAGGTAGGCGACGCTGAAATAGATGATGAGTCCGGTAACATCGACCAGCGTCGCCACAAACGGCGCGCTCGACGTCGCCGGATCGAGCCCGAGCCGCTTCAGGACCAGCGGCAACATCGAGCCCATGAGCGAGCCCCAAAGCACGATGCCCACCAGCGACAACCCCACCGTGCTCGCCACCAACGGCCAGTGCGGACCGTAAGTGTCGGAGAATAGTGACCAGATCGCGATCCGCAGAAAACCGATCAGGCCGAGAATCAAGCCGAGCGCCGTGCCCGCCGCCAACTCCCGCTTCATCACGCGCCACCAGTCGCGCAGCCTGAACTCGCCCAGCGCCAGCGCGCGGATGACCAGCGTCGCCGCCTGCGAACCGGCGTTGCCACCCGAGCTGATGACCAGCGGCACGAAGAGCGCGAGCACCACGGCCTTCGCGATCTCGTCCTCGAAATAGCTCATCGCCGTCGCCGTCAGCATCTCGCCGAGGAACAGCACCACCAGCCAGCTCGCGCGTTTCTTCACCATCCGCGAGAGCGCGATGGTCGTGTAGGGCTCATCCAACGCCTCGCTACCACCGAGCTTCTGGATGTCTTCGGTCGCCTCCTCGGACGCGACATCGAGCATGTCGTCCACCGTGACGATGCCGATGAGCTTGCGGCTCTCATCGGTGACCGGGAGCGCCACACGGTCGTATTTCTGGAAAAGTTGAAGCGCCTTCTCGCGGTCGTCCGTCGGCGCCAGCATGGTGTAATTGCCGTCGAGCAACTCGCTCACCGGCCGATCCAACGGCGAAAGCAGAAAACGCCGCACGCGGATATCGTCGATGAGATGCCCCCCCGCATCGACGGCGAAGACGATGTTGAGCGTCTCGCGGTCGTGGCCGTGCTCGCGGATGTAATCGAGCGCCTCGCGCACCGTCCACTCCGGCCGCACCGCCACAAAATCCAGCGTCATCATCCGGCCGACGCTGTGCTCGGGATACGCCAAAAGCGCCTGCGCCACCTGCCGCTCGCCGGGCGAGAGCATCGCCAGCATCTGCATCGCGACATCGAGCGGCAGCTCGTTGAGAAACGCCGTGCGGTCGTCGGGCGGGAGCGCGTTCAACAGCGCCGCCGCCTGGTCCTGCGTGAGCATCTTCAACAGCTTTTTTTGAGCCTCGATCGGCATGTAGGTGAAGATCGTCGCATCCAACTCCTGCGAGCCGACGCGAAACAACGCGGCCAGTTCCTCGACCGGCAAATCCGCGATCAGCGGCGCCAGGTCCATCGGCAACCACGGTTGGAGATATTTCTTTAACGTAACCAGGTCTTTGCGGTCGATCAGGGCGACGATCTCGTTTCTGACGTGGTCCTGCGAAGTCATGACCCAGAAGTAGGAGCGGCCCCCGCTCGCGCAACCCCCAATCGCCCCCCGCCACGCGCCCGTTTCGGTTACATTCTGGCGACGGCTCCGGTAGGCGGGTCGCGGGCATTTTCCAGAGCTATTCCGCTTGAGCCCGGCCAAGACCGCGGGGACGCTAAGCATCCGTGCCTTTCGACCCCTCGCCCTACACCGCGGTCGAAGCCGACCTCCTCCAACTACTCGGCAGCGCCGCCAACGGCCACACCGCCGATTCGGCTGCGGAAGCTCTGCGCAAAGCCGGCCCCAACACCGTCGCGGCCGGCGGACGAAACTCCTTCGTGCGCGACCTGCTCCAGCGCTGCCGCAATCCCCTTGTCATCCAGTTGCTCGTCATCGCGACCGTCTCCTACGTGATGGACGACATCCGCTCCACCATCGTGGTCGGCGGCATGGTTTTTCTCAGCGTCGTGCTCTCCTACGTGCAGGAAACCCGCTCCTCGCGCGCCGTCGAAAAATTGCAGAAGCTCGTCAAGACCACGGTGACCGTCCTCCGCGACGGCAAGGAGGCCGACATGTCGCTCGAGGAGATCGTGCCCGGCGACATCGTCATCCTCGCCGCGGGCAGCCTCATCCCGGCGGATCTGCGCGTGCTCTCCGCGAAGGATTTCTTCGTGAGCCAGTCCGCCCTCACTGGCGAGTCCATGCCGGTCGAAAAAAATCCCGATACCAACCAGCCCGCCGGCCGCGCGCCCTTCGATTTCACCAACGCCTGCTTCATGGGCAGCAACGTCCTCAGCGGCTCCGCCCGCGCCCTCGTGGTCGCCACCGCCAAGCGCACCTACTTCGGCGCGCTGGCC
>JACMRG010000407.1 GCA_014376585.1 Opitutaceae bacterium
CGGGCGGGTTTTCCAAAAACCAAAAAACACGCCACATCCGATGCAAACGACCCAGCCCATAAACACGCGCCACCCGCGTCGCCTGATCCTCAGCTTCAAGGCCACGCCCGCACCCCAAACGCCCGCGCGCCTCGAAGCCGCCTACGAGCCACAGCATGATTTCCTCATGCCCAACCTGTGCCCGCAACTCATGCCCGACTTCGCGCCGCCCGCCACCCGGCCGCCCCGCGATCAGGCCCGCGCCGCATGAGCTTCCCGCCCCGCTTCAGGCTCGCATCGCGCGTCCCGGACCGGCTACGACTGGAGCGATGTCCAAACTTCCCGCCGCCCTCCCGATCCCCCAACGCGGTCAACCTTGCTCCTGTGGTAGCGGCAAACTCTTCGAGCTGTGCTGCGAGCCCATCCTCACCGGCCAGCGCCCCGCGGCCACCGCGGAGGAGCTCATGCGCTCGCGTTTCACCGCGCACGTCGCCCGCGCCTATCCTTATCTCCACCGCTCCTACGCCGGCACGGCCAGCGAAGCCTACGTTGAGCTGCCCGACGAACCCGCCATCGGCTGGACGCGCCTCGAGATCCACGGCCACGAGCCCAACGTCCAACCCGACCTCTCTTACGTCGAGTTCTCCGCCTTCTACGTGGACGGCAACCAGGAATTCGTTCTCCAGGAAAAAGCCGAGTTCCGTCATCAGCCTTCCGGTTGGATCTACACGCGCCCCGTCCGCACCGGTCCCGCGCCCGTGCGCTCCGCCATCAAAGTCGGCCGCAACGACCCCTGCCCCTGCGGCAGCGGTAAAAAATACAAGCACTGCTGCCTGCTCAAGTCCGCCTGAGCCGCATGCCGGTGTTGAAAGGTGAAAGTTGGAATCCTGTCCCCGCACCTCCGGTCTCAGACCTCTCAACTTTCAACCCTCAACCCTCAACTCGGCTCCGCCGCATGACTCCCCGCTGGCTCCTCTCGCACGCCCGCGGTTATCTCGAACTCGGTCTCCTCGAGGAAGCCGCCGCCGAACTCGCGCAGCTCCCGGCCGATCAACTCGACGGCGACGAGGTCCTCGCGCTCCGCACGATCATCTTCCAAGAGCAGGCCAATTGGTCCGCCCTGCGTATCACCGCCGGCCTACTCGTCCAGCGCCAGCCCGCCAACCCCGGTTGGTGGATCACCTTCGCCTACGCCACCCGCCGCGCCGTCTCGCTCGGCGAGGCCGAGGGCATTCTCCGCGAAGCCGAACTCCGCCACCCCCGCGAGGCCACGATCCAGTTCAACCTCGGCTGCTACGCCTGCCAGCGCGGCGATCTCCCCGAGGCGCGCCGCCGCGTCGATGCCGCCATCGCGTTCGATCCGCATTTCCGCGACGCCGCCGGCACCGATCCCGATCTTGCCCCGCTGCGCGATGCGCCCGTTTAATTGACGATCTCCCCGTCCCACATTCTCGCCCAAATTAATATCGCACGGGCTCGCGCCCCGGCGGACAGCGCGCTCATGCAGCCCTTCGTCGCCGCATTGGACGAGATCAGCACCCTGCCGAAAGCAGCCCCCGGCTTCGTGCGATGCTTCAAAACCGGCGACGGCAACGTCACCTCCGTCGTCGCCTACCCCGATGCGCTCATCATCGTAAACATGTCCGTCTGGCAGGACCCGGCTTCGCGCCGCGACTACTCCTACAAATCGATGCCCGTGGATTTCTTTCGCCGCCGCGACGAACGGTTCGAAAAAATGGCCGCGCCCCGTCTCGCCAAGCGCTGGATCCCGGCCGGCACGTTTCCCACCGTCGAAGAGGGCAGGCAGCGCTTCGCATCCCTTGCCCAAAACGGCTCCACCGAAGCCGCCTTCACGTTCGGCCGCGCCTACCCTGCTCCGGCCTAGCGCTCGGGGCCGGGTGAATTCGGACTGTCCCAGGCGTCCCTAATTTGCTGCGCTCGGCGCCCCCCCGCCTCTTGATCCTTCACGCCGCATGTCCCCACCGCTGCTCGAACTCCGCGCCATCGCCAAAAGCTATGGCGGCGCCCGCGCGCTCAACGGCGTTTCCCTCGCCTTCCGCGCCGGCGAAATCCACGCCCTCGTCGGCGAAAACGGCGCCGGCAAGAGCACGCTCATCCGCACCTGCACCGGCCTCCAGTCCGCCGATACCGGCGAGCTGATCTGGAACGGCACGCCCCTCACCCTCCGCGATCCCCAACACGCCCGCGCCCTCGGCATCCGCGCCGTCCACCAAGAGGCCGAATTCTTCCCCGAGCTTTCCCTCGCCGAAAATCTCATGCACTCCGAGGGCGCCGTCGTCGGCCGCTCCTTCTGGATTAACTGGAAAGGCGTGGACGCCGCCGCCCGCAAAGACCTTTCCGCCCTCGCTCTCGACCTCCCCGTCGAAGCCCGCGCCGCCAACCTCGGCCTCGGCCAGCGCATGATGGCCGAGATCGCCGCCTGCGTCGCCCACCAGTCGAAACTCCTTTTCCTCGACGAGCCCACCGCCTCGCTCTCCGTCCGCGAGTCCGAGGAACTCTTCGTCCACCTCGAGCGCCTCCGTGCGGCCGGCACCGCCATCGTTTACGTCAGTCATCGCCTCGACGAGGTGCTGCGCCTCGCCGACCACATCAGCGTCCTCCGCGATGGCAAAGTCGCCTCGTTCGGTTCGCGCGGCGATTACGACCGCAACCGCATTGTCCGCGAAATGGTCGGCCGCGAAGTCCGCCCCGGCGAAAAATCCTCCACCACGCCGCCCCCGACTTCCGCCCCGGCTGGCGCCGTGGTCTTCGACATCGCCAATGTCACCGATCCGCGCGGCCGTTTTTCCAACGTCTCCCTTCAGCTCCGCGCCGGCGAAATCGTCGCGCTCTACGGTCTCGTCGGTGCCGGCCGTTCCGAACTCGCCCAAGCCCTCATCGGCCTCCGCCCCGCTACAGGCGACGTCCGCCTCTCCGGCCGCCCCTTCCTCCCTTCCGGCCCCGCGCAATCTCTCAGCCTCGGCCTCGCGCTCGTCCCCGAAGATCGCCGCACCGACGGTATTTTCGCCACGCATTCCTGCCGCGAAAACATCACCGCCCCCTGGCTCGGCGTCCTCGGCCGCGCCGGCTTTTTCTCCCTTGGCGGCGAGCGCACGCGCGCCCACGCCATCGCGAAAAAATTCAGCACGCGCTACCGCGACATCGACCAGCCCATCACGACGCTCTCCGGCGGTAACCAGCAAAAGCTGCTGATCGGCCGCTGGCTCGAGCCCGAGCCCGCCGTGCTCATCGTGGACGAACCCACCCGCGGCGTGGACGTCGGCGCGAAAGCGGAGATCCACGACCAGCTCCGCGCCCTCGCCGCCCGCGGGAAAGCCGTTCTCGCGATCTCTTCCGATCTGCCCGAGGTCCTCCAGCTCGGCGACCGCGTGCTCGTCTTCCGCGAGGGCCGCGTGAACGCCGAGTCCACCCGCGCCACCGCCACCGAAACCGCCGTCGTTCAAGCCGCGCTCCCCGAC
>JACMRG010000408.1 GCA_014376585.1 Opitutaceae bacterium
CCGAGGCCCCCGGCGTAGGGCGCAAGCGCGCCGCGGCGTTTTTCCGGCGCCAAACCAAACGCCTCGGCGGCGGGGGCGTTGGCCAGCGCCTGCACGTGCTCGCCCCCGCCGCCGCCGATGAGCCCCGACCAGCCGATGCCGCCCTGGCCGACGAGGAAGCCGAGCCCGACGGCGGCCAGCACCAGCACGTTGAGCAGCAACCAGAGCGAGACCTTGAGCGAGAGGGGAAAGCGGAGTCGCATGCCCGCACCGTAGCGCAGAGCCGGGGGGAAATCCCGCGCATTTACCGGGCCTTAACAAATTTCGCCACCGCGCACACAGGGTCTTAACCGCGACGCGGTTTCATGGCGGCACCGTTTTCCGCCATGCAAAAATTTCTCCCGCTCGTTTTCTCCTTCGGTCTGGTGCTCACCACGCGCGCCCAGAGCGTCACTGATCCGCATGTCACGATGTGGCTCACCGCCAAGTCAGCCCAATATGCGCGCGTCTATGAAACCGTTTCCGACAAAACTTCCGGCAACGCCGTGAGCACATGGCCGCGCTCGGGTCTTACCAATGGTGGCGGCGGTCAGGCGACCAACGCCTACTCCGATGTGCAGCGCGTCGCCTATTCGACGAACTACGTGTATATCCAGACGACCGGGCTCGCGAGTTATACGATGGGAAACTGGTTCACGCCCAACGCAATGACCTACACGTCGTGGCCGACCAACCGCGCGGCGATCCACCGCATCCCGCGCACGCCGTCGATCCCGGCGACCAAACCAAAGAGCGGCGGCAACGGGGGCGTGCTCGTCAACGGCGTCTTCGTCTGGGCCAACGGTGACGCGCAGTCGTATTCCACGAGCACCGCCACGGTGAGTATGGCGGGCTCCGGGGTGTGGAACCGGCTCGCGGGCGTCGCAGAAGCTTTCAATTTCGACGCGGGCTACGGGCATCAGCCGAACTCCGGGGCTTATCACAATCACATCAACCCGATCGCGCTGCGCTATCAGCTCGGCGACAACGTGACCTACAGCACTGCGACGAAGACCTACACCGAGGCGGGCACGATCACGCGCCATTCGCCGATCATGGGTTGGGCCAACGACGGTCTGCCGATTTACGGCCCCTACGGCTACTCGACCGCCACCGATGCCACCGGCGGCCTGCGCCGGATGGTGAGCGGCTTCGTCAAACGCGACGGCACCGTGAACCTCGCCGCGACCGGCCGTGCCATGCTGCCGGTATGGGCCGCCAGCGTGCAAGGGATCAGCCCGACGTTGTCCGCGGGTTCCTACGGGCCGAGCACGACGACGACTTACGCCGTCGGCGGTGGCGTCACCGGGACTTATTCCATCGGGCTCTTCGCCGAAGATTACGAATACCTCGGCGATCTCGGGAAAACGCAGGGCGTGGACTTCGATTTGAACCGGCAAAATGTCCGCTACTGCGTCACCCCCGAATATCCCGGCGGCACTTACGCGTATTTCGTCTGCATCAATGCATCGGGCGCGACGGTGTTTCCCGATATCATCAACCAAGAATTTTTCGGCACGCCGGTCAACGGCACCGGCACGGTCACGAGCATCAGCGAAACCGTCACAGAATATGTGGATGCGGGACCAGCGGCGCCGATCACCGTCACCGCCGCTGCTGCGGGCGGCAGCGTGGCACTCAGTTGGAATTCTGCCGAGGCTGCGACTTACAAAGTCGAAGCCTCCTCCGATAACGCGACGTGGACCACGCTCTCAGCCGCCACGACGAGCGGTGGGCTCACGACGAGCTACACCGCGACTACCGCCACGAATTATTACCGCGTCACCCTCACCGCCATCGCGAGCTACGACACGGGCGGCACCTACGGCACGGCAGTCGGCAAGACCGCCATCGTGTCCTACGGCGCGGCTGTGACCGCGCCGACGATCACGACGCAGCCCGCGAGCGTGAGCGTGACGGCGGGTGCGAGCGCAACGTTTACGGTCGCGGCGGGCGGCACAGGCACGCTGAGCTATCAGTGGAAAAAATCCGGTTCCGCGATCTCGGGCGCCACGGGTGCGAGCTACACGATTGCCACGACGGGGAGCGGCGATGCCGGCAGCTACACCGCGACGGTGACGAACTCGGTGGGCTTGGTGACGAGTGCTGCCGCCACGCTCACGGTGAGCGCCGCGGCGACGGCGCCGACGATCACGACCCAGCCAACGAGCCTGAGCGTGACGAGCGGCGGCAGCGCGACATTCACCGTGGTGGCGAACGGCACCGCGCCGCTGAGTTACCAGTGGTATAAGGGCGGGGTCGCGATCGCGGGGGCAACCGCGGCGAGCCATGCGATCACGGGCGCGCAGAGTGCGAATGCCGGCAGCTACACGTGCGTGGTGACGAACTCCGCGGGCTCAGCCACGAGCGATGCCGCCACGCTCACGGTGAGCGCCGCGGCGACCGCGCCGGCGATCACGACCCAGCCGGCAAGCGCGGCGGTGACGGTGGGGAGCGGCGCGACGTTCACCGTGACCGCGGCCGGAACATCGCCGCTCAGTTACCAATGGTATAAAGGCGGTGCGGTGATTTCGGGTGCGACGGCGGCGAGTTACACCCTCGCATCCGCGGCAGCGGGTGATGCCGGCAGCTACGCGGTGACGGTGACGAATTCCGCCGGCGCCGCGACGAGTAGTGCCGCGACCCTGACGATCAGTGCCGTTGCGGTGGCGCCGAGCATCGCGACGCAGCCCGTTAGCCTGAGTGTTTTGGCGGGCGGCGCGGCCACCTTCACCGTGGTGGCCAACGGCGCGGCTCCGTTCACCTACCAGTGGAGCAAGGACGGCGTCGCGATCAGCGGGGCGACGTCGAGCGCCGTGACTGTGGCGAACGTGCTAGCGGCCAACGGAGGGAACTATGTGTGCGTGGTGACGAATGCGGTCGGCTCCGCCACCACGAATGCGGCGGGACTGCTGGTCGCGGCCGTGCAGGCCAGCGCGCCGATGATCACGACGCAGCCGGTAAGCGCGAGCGCGGCGACGGGCGCGAGCGCGACCTTCACGATTGCGGCGAACGGCGCGGCGACGCTGAGCTACCAATGGCGCAAGGATGGCACGGCGATCACGGGAGCGGCGGGGGCCAGCTACACGATCACTGCCGCGCAAAGTGGCGACGCGGGCGCCTATGCTTGCGTGGTAAGCAACAGGGTCGGATCGGCCACGAGCGCGGTGGCGACGTTGACGGTGAACGTGGTTGGGACTTCCTCGGCACGCCTCGTCAACCTCGCCGTGCGGGCGCGGGTGGGCGGCGCCGGGGGCAAGCCGATCACGGGTTTCGTGCTCGTGGGCACGGGTGCGGGCAAGCCGATGATCATCCGCGCGGCGGGCCCGGCGCCCACGGGATTTGGGCTGGCGGGCGCACTGGCCGACCCGTAACTGCAACTCTGGTCGGACAGCGGGATGGTCGCGGCCAACGACAATTGGCTCTCGGGCGATGCGGCGGCGATGAACGCGGTCGGGGCGTTTCCGCTCACGGTGGGCAGTGCCGATGCGGGCATCGTCACCACGCTCGCCGCGCGCGGCTCCACGACGCCGGTTTCCACGCCGGGAAATGGCACGGGGATCACGCTGATCGAGTGCTACGACGGCGCGCCCAACGACACGAGTGTGCGCCTCGTCAACGCATCGGCGCGAGCGTATGTCGGGACGGGTGAGGATGTGCTGATCCCGGGTTTTGTGATCACCGGCGAGGGCACGGTGCGGCTGCTCGTGCGGGCGGTGGGGCCGGGGCTCACGGCGTTCGGCGTGCCGGGTGCGCTGGCCGATCCGCAGCTGACGCTCTACAAATCCAGCGAGGTGCTCGCCACCAACGACAATTGGTCGAGTGCGGCCAATCCCGGCGAGATCGTGAGCGCGACGGCGGCGGCGGGCGGTTTCGCGCTCGTGGGCGGGAGTAAGGATGCGGCGCTGGTCGTGACACTCGGCGCCGGTGCCTACACCGCGCTGGTGAGCGGAGTGGGGAACACGACGGGAACGGCGCTGGTGGAAATTTACGTGCTGCCGTGAAATGTGGGGCGGGGTCACCGAACCCCGGCGACCGGGCGTCGCCTCGGCCGGAAAAACGCCGGCGCGTCGACCCCGCCCTACAGCCCGGCGCTTACGCGGGCTTAACAAAAGCCCCCGCACGCCACACACACGCTTAACCGAGACGGAGTTTACTCGGTGGCATGAACCGCCTTCCCATTTTTCTCGCCGCGATGGTTGTCACGGCTTCCGTCGTCCGCGCCGCCGATCCTCAGCTCGAATCGTGGCAGACCGGGAGTTCCCGACGCTACGCGCGCCTCTACGAAAGCGACGCCGCCAAGGCGGCAGGAACCTCCGTCATCACGTGGAGCCGTGGCCAAGCCGCGCAGACCTCGCCCACTTACGCGGGCGTGATCCAAATCTCGTCCTCTGCGAGTTGGGTCTATCTGCGCACGACGGGCCTCGGGACCCATGTGATGGGGCCGTGGTATATCAACGCCGCGCACACGGTGAATTTCCCCAACTTCCCGGCAAACACCGGCGCGATTTTCCGTTTTCCCCGCACGCCGACGATCCCGACGACCAAGACGCCGACCGGTCTCGCTGCGATCGGCTTCTTCGTGGACGGGGTCGCGGCGTTCGATAACCGCGATGCGTTTTCCTACGTGACGGCGAGCGGCACCGACGCCGGCCCCACCAACGGACTCCGCGGTGACGGTGTGTGGAACCGTGAGGCCTACGCGAACGAGGGCGTGACCTTCGATGCGGCCTTCGCCCATCAGGCCGGCACGAACTACCACTATCACGCGAACACTCCGGCGCTCCGCTTCCAACTCGGGGACAATGTGGACTACAATGCCACCACCAAGACCTACGCCGAAAAATCCACTCTGCCGACCGCGCACTCGCCGATCCTCGGCTGGATGGCCGACGGGTTGCCGATTTACGGACCGTATGGCTACGCCTCACCGATGAGCCCCGCGAGCGGCGTGCGCCGCATGACCACCGGCTACGTGAAACGTGATGGCGCCAACGGCACCACCAACCTGTCTTCGACGGGCCGCATCACCATTCCCGTCTGGGCCACGCGGGCGCAGGGCCGCGGGGCGACTCTGCTTTCCACGCTCTACGGTCCGGCGGTCGGCACGGCTTACCCGCTCGGGAACTATATTGAAGACTACGACTACCTCGGCGACCTCGGAAAAACGCAGGGCGCGGATTTCGATCTCAATGACTGCAACGTGCGCTTCTGCGTGACGCCCGAGTTTCCCGCCGGCACCTACGCCTACTTCCTCACCATCGAGGCCGACGGCACACCGAAATTCCCCAACACGGTCGGCCGGTGGTTTTTTGGCAATCCCACGGGCGGATCGGTCGCTGCGATCAATGAAACCGTGACGGAATACGTGCGCGCCAGTCAGGCCTCGGCGATCAGCGTCACGGCGACGAGCGCCATGGGCACGGTGACGATCAGGTGGACCTCGGCCGAGGGCGCGACCTACAAGATCGAGACGTCCGCCGATGCGACGACATGGAGCGTGCTGAGCGGCGCGAGCGCGGTCACGAGCAGCGGCGGCGACACGACGAGTTTTTTGACGGCCGTGGCGGCGACGAACTATCGCGTGACGCTGACGGCGCTGGCGACCTATGACACGCGTGGAGCGGGCGGCCTGTCGGGGGTGGGAAACTCAGCCTCGGCGACAGTCGCAGTCGGCGCGGCGGGCACCGCCCGGCTGGTCAACATCGCCTCCCGCGTGGCGCTCGGCGGCGCGGCCGGCACGCCGATCGCGGGCTTTGTCTTGGGTGGCGTCGGCACGAAGGCGATGTTGGCCCGTGCGGTCGGGCCGACGCTGGCGAATTTCAATGTGAGCGGCGTGCTGGCCGATCCGCGCCTCGGTCTTGTGAGCGGCACGACGACGGTTGCGAGCAACGACAACTGGCTCGCGGCCGATGCCGCCACGATGAGCGCCGCCGGGGCCTTCGCGCTTGCGGCCGGCAGCAAAGACGCGGCGCTCGTCGCGACGCTCGGCGCCGGCGGCTACACGTTGCCCGTGACCGCGACGGACGGCGGGAGCGGCGTTGCGTTGCTGGAAGTTTACGACGCGGCGAGCTCGACCACGCTCAACGTCGTGAATGCCTCGACGCGCGCCTACGTGGGCACGGGGGACGCGGTGCTGATCCCGGGCTTCGTCGTGGCCGGCACGGGTTCGCTGAGACTGCTCGTTCGCGCGGTCGGCCCCGCGCTGGCGAATTTCGGCGTTGCGGGCGTGCTCGCCGATCCCGCGCTCACGCTTTACAGCGGCACGAAGGCCGTGGCGACTAACGACAACTGGTCCTCGGGAGCGGACGCGACCGAGCTGTCTGCGGCGGGGGCCGCCGTCGGTGCCTTTGCGCTGACGACGGGAAGCAAGGACGCCGCGATTCTGACAACGCTGCCGGCCGGAGCTTACACTGCGGTCGTGAGCGGGGTCGGGAGCACGACTGGAACGGCGCTGGTGGAAATTTACGTGATACCGTGAAACGGTGGGGCGGGGTCGCGGAACCCCGCCGGTCAGAGCGTCATTTCGGCCGGGGAAACGGCGGGGTTCGGCGACCCCACCCCACAATTTGCCGTTCACTCCGGGTTGACCATCATGTAGCCGGCGGAGCGCACGGTGCGGATGAAGCGGGGCGATTGAGCGTCGTCGTGGAGTTTTTTGCGGAGCGACGAGATATGCACGTCGATCGAGCGGTCGAACACGTCGTAGTTGCGGTCGCGGGCCTCATCGAGGAGCGCCTCGCGGGATTTGATGCGGCCCTTGGCCTTCGCGAGGCTGGCGAGCAGATCGAATTCGACGGGCGTGAGCACCAAGGGTTCGGCGCCGAGCACGGCGGAGCGGGCGTCGAGATTTACGCGGAGTTCGCCGACGACCAGCTCCTTGGGCGGGGCTGCTGGTCCGGCGTCGGGGGCGGCGTTGAGCGCGCTGCGGCGGAGCACGGCACGGAGGCGGGCGAGGAGTTCGCGGGTGGAAAAGGTTTTCGGGAGATAATCGTCGGCGCCGATTTCGAGGCCGACGATGCGGTCCATCTCGTCGCCGCGGGCGGTGAGCATGAGCACGGGCACGGTGGATTTTTGGCGGATGCGTTTCAGCACTTCGAAGCCGTCGAGGCCGGGGAGCATCACATCGAGGATGACGACATGGGGCGCGGTCGCGCCGGGTGTGGTGGCGCGCTCGACGCCTTCGGGACCGGTGTGGGCGGCGGTGACGGCGAAGCCGAGCGGCTCAAGGTAGGAGGTGACGAGACGGCAGAGCTTTTTGTCGTCGTCGATCATCAAGAGCCGGGTCTGACCGGGGATGGGGGCGTCGGCATTCATCGGGGGCGAGTTTTGGCGGGGTGGTTTACCGCGTGCAACCGCCGAGCACTTAACACGGCCTTAACAATTCCCGGCGGCGTTTCACACAACGGCTTAACGTCGGCGTGGCATTCTCGGCGTATGCGAGTGAGCGCCGTCGTCTTATTTTTGCTCTGGGCCCGACTGGGCGCAGCGGAGCTCACGCTGGAGTGCCAGCTGCGTTGGCGCGGCGCACCCCTGACTGTGCCGTCGGTGGAGTTGGCGGGGGCGGAAGGCCGGGTGCTGCGGGTCACCCGTTTTGCTGCACTGGTGTCCGGCGTGGAGTTGCGGCGGGCGGACGGCGGTGCGGTGCAGCTCGACGGGCAATACGGTTTCATCGACGCGGAGACAGGGCGGCTGGCGATGACGTTGCGCAACGTGCCGGAGGACAACTACACGGGGTTGGAATTCCAAATCGGCGTGCCGCCCGCGATAAATCACGCTGATCCGGGCCAGTGTGTGGCGCGCCATCCGCTCAACCCGATCGTGAACGGGCTGCATTGGGGGTGGTCAGGCGGCTATGTCTTTGCGGCGATCGAGGGGCGCTGGCGGGCGGCGGGGCATGATGCGGACGAGAGGAAAGCGGAACGGGGTTTTTCGTATCATCTGGCGACGGATGCGCGGCTGATGCGGGTGCGCTTTGCCGCGGCGGTGGAGATCGCGGGGCCGACGACGGTCAGGCTGACGCTGGATTTGGGGAAAGTCTTGGGCGCGCAAAAGATCGCGGCGGACGGCGGCAGTGAGACGACGCACTCGGGCAAGGACGATCTGCTCGCCGTGGTGCTGGCGAAGGCGACGGAGCGGGCTTGGTTTTTTCTGGAGGCGGTGCCGATGGTAGGTGCGTTGGCGGAGCCGGAACGGCGCGTTAGGGATAACGCGCCCTACCTCGGAATCGGCACGCCGCTGGCGTTTGCGGTGCCGACGGGATTTCCGCAGCCGGAGTTGCCCGCGGACAATCCGCTCACCGTGGAAGGTGTGGAACTTGGGCGCAGGCTTTTTGGCGACCGTCGGCTATCGGCACGCGACACGCAGAGCTGTGCGACGTGTCACCGGCAGGAACTGGCGTTTTCCGAAGCGCGGGCGCTGAGCATCGGGGCGGACGGGACGCAGGGCACGCGTAATTCCATGCCGCTTTTCAATCTCGCGTGGAGCCCGAGCTACGCCTGGGACGGCGCGAAGCCGCAGTTGCGCGACCAGGCCATCGCGGCGCTCACCGGCGAATTGGAAATGCATGCTGATCCGGCCAAAGTCGCGGCGACGCTCGGGCGTGACCCGGGGGTGAGACAGGATTTCGCGGCGGCGTTTGGCACGCCGGAAGTGACCGTGGAGCGCATCGGATTGGCCCTCGAGCAGTTCATGCTGACGCTCGTTTCGGCCGATTCGAAATTTGACCGGGCGCTGCGCGGAGCGGTGGAACTTAGCGACGAGGAGAAAAAGGGGTTTGAGCTGTTCGCCAGCGAATATGATCCCGCACGGAGCCGACGCGGGGCGGATTGTTTTCACTGTCACGGCGGGGCGCTGTTTACGGATTACGGTTTTCGCGACAATGGTCTTGGGCTCACACGAGGCGAGGAGGCACGATCGGGGGTGACGGGACGGGCGACGGACGCGGGAAAATTCAAGACGCCCTCGCTGCGCAACGTCGCCGTGACGGCGCCCTACATGCACGACGGCCGGCTGGGCACGTTGGAAGAGGTGGTGGCACACTACGACCACGGTGTCAGCCGCACGGCGACGCTCGATCCGAACCTCGCGAAACATCCCGACGCGGGCCTACAGCTCACGATGGAGGAGCAACGGTCGCTCGTGGCGTTTTTGCGGACGCTTACGGATACGAAGCTGGAACGGGCCGGCGAAACGTTGGCGTCCGGCGGGCTCTGAATGACCATTTTCCGGGGCTGGGCGGGGGGCTGTGATTGTGCTCTCTTGCGAGAACTGATTCCGAGCGCGTCCGGCGTCCGGCCTTTTACCCCTATGAGAAAATTCCTGTGTGTGGCCGTTTTTGCGTTGGTAAGTGTGTCCGTGCGCGGTGCCGAGAGCGTGCTCACGGCGGCGCAGACGCCCGGTTCGATGGAGAATTTCCCGCGCTTCCTCGTGCCGGGAAAGGCGAAGGAAATGGCGGCGCTGAATGCGATGCACCGGCTGCATTATCCGCCGGTGTGGCTCGATTATCCGCACCGCGATCCGCAGGGCGCGCTGTGCACCCTCTGGGACGAGTGGCTCACGGCGCCGTGCCTGTGGGCGGACACGGCGGGCATTTTGGTGTGCGATGGGAAGGTCGCGATCACGCAGCGGCTCAAGAATTCGTTTCACCACAAGATCATCGATGCCGAGGGCTACGTGGCCACGCATCAGCACGAAGGCATCGGCCATGAACTCGGTTGGCCGTTTCCTTACTGGACCAAGAGCGTGGGCGGGTTGGGCGTGCACTTTTCAGCGGTCGGCACGAAGTCGGCGGTGCTCGTCAAAGGCGCGCCAGTCACGACGACCACGGACAACTGGGCACTGGTCGGCGTGGAGAATCGCGGCATCGATACGGAGGGCCTGCGCTTGGGGCTGATGGCGCCGCACGCGACGGCGACAGTGACGTTGGGCGTGATCGATCCGCGCGTATCGCCGTTCATGCAGTTGCGTTGGTCGGTGAAGAATCTCGGCGCTGCGCAGCCTTGGCTGGAGTGGGAAACGGAGGCGCAACCGGGCTTTTCTCCGGAGCGACGGATGGCGATTCCGCGGCCGACGGGCGGCGATGGCGTGATGACGCACGAGATGTTGCCGCTCTATCGGCATCCGCAATGGCAGGGGAAAATCACGCGACTGCGCCTGAATTTCGCGAACGCGGAGGCGGGTGCGGAGGTGACGGTGCAGGCGCTGTTTTCGCAGTATGATACGCGGCACAATATCAATAATTTCGATTTTATCCGCGGGGCCATCGACGTGTTTCTCTGGACGGGTGATCTCGACTTCATGCGGATGGAGCTGCCGCGGATTCGGAAAGCGTTGCGGTATGCGCAAACGGAGTTTCGCACGCGGGAGAATAATTGTGTGCTGACACCGTGGGTGGGCCACGAAGGGACTTCAGGCCTCAAACTCGACGAGGGCGGTGCGAAGACGATCCTCTACGAGCGGGGCATCGGAAATAACTACTGGGACTTGTTGCCTTTTGGCCACAAAGACAGCTACGCGACGATCCGCTACTACGACACGGTTGTGCGCTTGGCGGCGCTGGAGCGCGACATTGAGCGTCATCCCGAATGGAATTTTCCGGGCGGGGAAGGCCGCTTCGATGCGGCGGAGCTCGAACGTCACGCGGCGGCGGTGAAAGCGGAGGGCAACCGGATTTTTTGGAGCGATGAAACCGGACGCTTCGTCGCCGGGCCGGATGTGAAGGGCGAGCGTCATGACTACGGCTTCACGTTTCTCAACGCCGATGCGATTCACTACGGTTTCGCGACGCCGGAACATGCGCGTCAGATCGTGGATTGGCTCGATGGGAAACGCATCGTCGAGGGCGATACGTCGAAGGGCGCGGATATTTATCGTTTTCGCTTCGGCCCACGCAGCACGACCCGGCGCAACGTAGAATATTATTTCTGGGGTTGGTCGAAGCCGGAGAGCATCACGTTCGGCGGCCAGGTGCAGGACGGCGGAGCGGTGCTCGGCTGGTCGTTCATGGATTTGAGCGCGCGACTCAAGGTCGA
Source organism: Opitutaceae bacterium (assembly GCA_014376585.1). Taxonomy (GTDB): domain Bacteria; phylum Verrucomicrobiota; class Verrucomicrobiia; order Opitutales; family Opitutaceae; genus Tous-C4FEB. The sequence continues at coordinate 11,052 of JACMRG010000408.1, forward strand.
TGGCCCGGACGCGGCGTGGAAGCGGCTGCAGGAGATCGCGACGTGGTTTGACGAAGTGCAGGCCGGCGGCGGCTACCGGGAGTATTACAAGAAACAGGGGGCCGCGTTGCAGGGCGACGGCGCGGCGGGCGGGCTCGGCATGGACCGTGAGTTTTTCGAATCGCTGCTCGTGCCGCAGATTATGCTGCGCGGTTTTTTGGGATTCTCGCCCACGGCGGAGGGTTGCCGCATCGCGCCTAAGCTGCCGGGGGAATTTCCCTCGCTCACGATCGATCGGATCAGCGTCAAGGGCCTCGTGCTCAGTGTCACCGCGAGTAATGACAACATCGTCATTCGGAAAATTTCGGGAGCGACGGATGGTCCGTTTGCGTTGGTCGCGCCTGGTTTCAAGCCGGTGGCGCCGATTGATTGGGCGCAGACGACGGAAGTGCGGCTGACGCGATAAGAGTTGAGGGTTGAAGGCAGGGGAGTGCGCGCTAAACCCGAGGCACCCTATGAAAATTACCCTGTGCTGGTTGGCCTTGGCTCCGTTTTTCGCGATGGCGGCGGACAACAAATTCCCGGAGTTTGCGGGAAAGATCGAGCGGCTCGCGCCCGCGTTTGATCAACTGGTCGCGGCGGATGCAAAATTGGAAAAGCTGGCCGACGGCTTTACCTGGTCCGAGGGACCGGTGTGGTATGCGGGGGCGTGGTGTTTTCCGATGTGCCGAAGAACGTCGCGTATCGCTGGCAGGAAGGCGCGACGCAGGCGGAGGTTTTCTTGAAGCCGAGCGGATTGCTGAGCCCCACGCCGGGGTTTCGCGAAGAAGGCAGCAACGGACTCGCGCTCGACGGGCAGGGGAGGCTTTTGCTCTGCCAGCACGGTGAGCGCCGGATCGCGCGGTATGAGAACGGAAAGTTCACATCGCTGGCGGACCGTTTTGAGGGCAAACGCTTCAACAGCCCCAACGACCTCGCGGTGCGGCGCAGTGGCGAAATCTATTTCACGGACCCGCCCTATGGTTTGGACAAGATGAACGAATCGCCGCTGAAGGAGCTGCCGTTCAGCGGGGTTTATCGGCTGGCGACGGACGGGAAAGTCACGCTGCTGACGAAGAGCCTGAATTTCCCCAACGGCATCGCGTTCTCGCCCGACGAGAAAGTGCTCTACGTCGCGGTGAGCGACGGCAAGGCGCCGCGGATCGTCGCCTACGATGTGCAGCCCGACGGCGGCATCGCCGGCGAGCGGGTATTTTTCGATGCACTGCCGCTGAAGGCGGCGGGCGGCAAAGGCTCGTGCGATGGACTCAAGGTGGACCGCGCGGGCAATCTCTGGGCGACGGGGCCGGGTGGGGTGTTGGTAATTTCGGCGACGGGCAAACACCTCGGGACGTTGGGGACCGGCGTGCCCACGGCCAATTGCGGCTGGGGCGACGACGGCAGCACGCTCTACATTACGGCGAATAACATGCTACTGCGCGTGAAGACGCAGACCAAGGGCGCGGGTTGGTGAGAGCGTGGCCGGAGTGGGGCAGGTGATTTAGTGCTGCGGGCGAATGGTAGAACCGGGATTTCCGGGCCCGGCTGGACTGGGAGGAGTGTGCAAGCCGCCGTCCAAAGCCGTCGGGCCCGGAGGTCCCGACCCTACCGGGCAAGTCCAATTTGCCCCCGCCGCCGCAGATCACTCCTCCCCGTCCCAGTAATCAACGTCGGTGGCCCGAAAGAATTTCCGCGGCTCGCGCAGGCCCCATTTGTTGGAATCGGGGTAGTGATAGATGTCGTAGATGGGATTGTCGGCGACGAGGAGGTAGTGCAGGTCGTCGAGGCCGGTGTTGGTAAACTGGTGCGCCGCTCCCGGCGGCGTGAGGACGATATCGTCCGGGCCGACTTCGGTCGTGCCGGCGGGCGTGCGGAACGCGGCCGTGCCGTGCAGAAAAATGTAAAACTCCCACTGCGTCACGTGGGAATGGAAGGGGCAACCGCAGTAGCCGGGGGGGACGCGGCCGAGCTCCAGATCGAACGGGTGCCCGCCAAGGCCGGTGGGCGTGTTGCGCTGAGCGCCGATTGTTTCGGAAAGCTGCGCAAAATCGGCGCGGTATTTTTTCTTCGGAGACTGCCAGATTTCCCACGCGAGATCGTCGAGGTTGCTTTTGCGTTGAGCGAAAGGCGTGAGCGCAGGTGCGGGCGGTGAGCCAGAAGGTTGGTAGGGTGGGGCGTCGGGCGCGGGCGGCTCCTCGCCATCGAAGTAGTCGGCGGGCGTGTTGCGGAAATAGATCCCGGGCGGGCGCAGACCCCATTTTTTGGAGTCGGGATAGTGGAAGGCATCGAGCGGCGGATTATCGGCAACAATGAGGACCTCGAGATGGCTACTGCCGGAGTTGATCAACTGATGCGGTTCGCCCGGCGGGTGGACGAAGAAATCGCCGGGTTTGACGGCGTGAGTCTCGTCACCGACGCGAACGGTGCCGGTGCCGGCGCGGATGATGAAAAATTCCCACTGCGCAAGGTGCGAGTGAAACGGGCAGACCGCGGTCCCCGGCGGGACGCGGCGGATCTGCACGTCGAACGGGTGCCCGCCGTGCGAGAGTCCGGCATTGCGCGGAGCGCCGAGGGCGACGGAGATGTTTTGGCAGAACGAGTGAAATTTGCCCGAGGGCGAACGCTGTTCGAGCCACGGGACATCGGCGAGTTTGAGGCTGGGCATGACGGTAAAGCGGATTGTGCCTTGGGACGAAGTTCAACGCCACGCCTGCCGCCAGGCGGCGAACTCGGCGGGGCGCAAGCGGTAGCGCGCGAAGTTGCCCTCGTGCAAACTCGTCAGCTCGGTCTCGGCGAGTGTGGCAAAGTGCGTCCGCTCGCGGGGCTCGGGCAACTTCTCGGCCTCGCGCCGGACGAAGACGGCGGCGGCCGGCTTGTCGAGGCCGCCGCGCACGACGTCGCCCACGACCTGCTTCAGTCGCTCGCGGTGGCGCAGCCGAAACTCGTCCGGCTCGCCCAGCACCTGACGCACGGCGGCGTAACGCGCGCACGAGCGCTCATACGCCCACTCGAAGACATCGCGCAGGTAGTCCACGCGGTTCAACTCATAGACGCCGAGGATCGCATGCGTGTAATCGGCCTGCGGGACATCGACGAACGACAAGGGCCCGAGGTTGCGCTGCACGAGCGGGATGTTGGCGGCGAGCCGCGACACGCGTTTGTTCACGTCCTCGAACGGCTGGAGGTAGGGCAGCTGCACCATCGCGAAAAACGCCTGTTCAAACGGGTCGTGGATCGCGGCGGTGGTGGCGAGGATCTGATCGAAGCATTCCTCGATGAACGTAGGCACCTCGGGCGGATGATAGACCGAGGCGCCGATGCCGACCGCGTGGGCGCGCAGCCGCCCGCCGGCGGCCGCCTCGGGCAGCAGGTTTTCCGACAGCAACGCGTGGAGATTACAAAGCGTGTAGCGGTTGAAACCGATCTCGCCCGCGTGTTCTGCGAGCAGCTCGATCGCCGCCTTGTGGTTGAGGATCATCTGGGTCTCGTGCGCGGCGCGACCGACGGCGGCCTCGCCCGCCTCGAGCAAACGCTGTGTCTCCAACAACGAGTAGGTGTTGCCCTCCAGCCGGCTCGAATTCCACGACAGGTCGATCAGCAGCCGATCCATCACCTTGCGCAGATGCGTGCCGGCCGGCAACGCCTCGCCCGCCGTGCGGCCGAGCACGGCGAGTTTTTTCCGGAGCGCCGGCGAAAGATACGCGGACACGTTGGGCCGGTAACCGTCGAGAAACGAAAACACATAGCCCACCGGCTTGCGCCGGGTGAGCGGCTGGGTGACGAGTTTCAGGGTTTGCTGCGCGGCGCGGGAGAGTTGGATGCGATCAAACTCGGCCGGCGCTTCGGCGACGGCCCACCGCTCCGCTGCGGGTGCGGTCGGCAGGGGAGCGTCAGCCACGAGATAACGACGACCCCGGCCCTCGCCGATGGGCACAATACGCCCCTGTTCGACGAGTAGCGCGAGCCAGCGCTGCACGCTTCGCCGGGGCGGCAACGGCTTGAGCGACTGATGAATCGCATCCACGGCAGCCCCCTCCGGCTGGCGGCGAAGAAAGCCGACCACAGCGTCGAGTTGAGCGGATGGAAGCGGGAGCGGCATGGCGGAATATGTGGCGCGATTTGCATTAATCGCGTCACATCCGGCGCTATTGGTAACGCAATTATAGTTATTGCGCCACAAAATTTACCTCTAAAAACCGGAAAATCACGTAATGGCGCCACAATAAGTAATCATATCGCGCAATATCCGTAATAACGCCATTACACCAACGTCACTTAGTTCTTAAACTTTGGATGAATTGAGGTAGAACCGGGCCCTCCGGGCGCGGCTGCGCGGCGGCCAAAAACGCTTCAAGGCCCGCGAGACTTGGATCGGCTGGTATCCGCGAACCCGCGACAGCACCACCGCCTCGCCACCGTGCTGACGATCGCCAGCCTCGCGGACCCTCATGGGCCGCCAGCGCCCTGCCGACTTCGTGCGCCTGGCCCAACAACTCAACGCCCGCCAGCGCGAAGCGCTTTACTACTACCGGCCCCCCGGGCAAAAAAGCCTGCTTCGCCCCCGGCAGCGACGTGTTCTACACCCTCCTCACGCGCGTCGACCCCCACGCCCTCGCCGCCGGCCTCAACGAGTGTTTACAGACCCAGCACGGCGCGTTGCCCGCCGCCCTCGCCCTCGACGGCAAGGCCATCACCGACCGGCTCGCGCAAGTCGTCAGCTTCGTCGCGCAGGAAACCGGAGCCACCGTCGCCGTCGCCCCGGTGCTCACGGGCGAAAAAGAACCCGAAGTGCCCACCGCCCGCGAGCTCCTCGCGGCGACCGACCTGACCGCCACGCTGGTCAGCCTCGACGTCGGCCACGCCAACCACGAAACCGCCCGCACCCCCGTCACCGCTGGCGGCGACTATCTCATCCAACTCAAAGGCAACGCCCCCGCGGTCCAAGCGGTGGCCGCGCACGCGCTCCACGGCCTGGCTCCCTTATTTTGCACCGACGACGGCGGCCACGGCCGCGCCGAGCACTGCGCGTTGACCCTCGCCGCGGTCACCCCGCTCTAACTCGGCTTCCCCCACGCCGCCACCGTCCTCGCGGTGCAAAGCGAGGTGACCGACAAGAAGACGGGCCACACCACCATCAAAACCCGCCACTTCGTGTCCTCGCTGGAACGCTGGGCATTCACCCCACACCAGTGGTTCGCCCCCGCCCGCGTTCATTGGAGCGTGGAAAGCGCCAACCATTACCGGGCCGCGACGTCACTTGGCGCGAAGACGCCGGACGCGGTCGCCACGCCCGGCGCGCCGGCCACCTCGCGCCCTTGCGCTCCGCCCTGCGCGACGCGCTCCTGCGCGACGGCTCCATCAACCCCTCCGCCCGCACCCAGCACTACGCATCCCACCCCGCTGCCGCCCCGCGCTTCCTGCTTACCTCTGTCCACTCGTCATGACGCCAAACCGGAATACCGTGGGGGAGCGGGGGTGGGGCGGAGGGAGGTGAACATCGAACTCTGAACTTTGAATGATGAGCGTTGAATGGCGGAGGGAGGAAATAAGGGTTGGCGCGTTTGGGGGGGGCTTGCACGTTGGCGCGATGTTGAAGCTTTTGTTCATCGGTGACATCGTGGGCCGCCCGGGGCGAGATCTCGTGATGGAGCGGGTGCCAAGGCTGCGGCAGGAACTGGGGCTCGATTTCGTAATCGCCAATGCGGAGAATGTGGCGGCGGGCGCGGGCATCACCGAGAAGCTGGCGAAGTCGATTCTGGAAAGCGGCGTGGATGCGATCACGCTCGGCGATCACGTGTGGGATCAACGCGGTTGGGAGACGGAGATCGTGGAAATGGAGCGGGTGTGCCGGCCGGCAAATCTGCCGAAATCGAATCCGGGCTGGGATCATCTCATTATTGAAAAACGCGGGTTTCGCGTTGCCGTTTTCACGGTGCTCGGGCGCACCTTCATGGGGATGAAGGCGGACTGCCCGTTTCTTTGCGCCGACCGGATGATCGAGCAACTGCGCGGGCAAGCGGATGCGATCGTGGTTGAAATTCACGCCGAGGCGACGAGTGAGAAAATCGCGCTCGGCTGGCACCTCGATGGACGCGTGACGGCGGTGCTGGGCACGCATACGCATGTGCCGACGGCCGACGCGCGGGTGCTGCCGAAGGGCACGGCGTTCATATGCGATGTGGGCATGACGGGGCCCTATGAGAGCGTGCTCGGGCGCGAGGTGGCCCCCGTGATTTCTAAATTTATCGACGGGATGCCGCGGCGGTTTGAAGTCGCTGAAGGGGACGTGCGACTGTCGGGCGCGGTGGTGTCGATCAGTCCCTCGATGGCGCGGGCGGAGAAAATTGAACTGCTGACCGTGCGGAAGTAGGCATGGGGACGAGGTGGTGCGCTCACCGCTGCGGGGCGGAAAGGCCGGGTGGGGCCGTGCTTCCGGGCCCGGCCGGTCTTTCAATTTCAAACCCATCGCGGCCGGAGGTCGCGAGGCCACCCCGGAGATTAGCTGCGCGTGGCGCCGGCTTCGACGTAAACGCCGAGGTGGCGGTAGCGTTCGTAGCGGGTTTCAAGGAGCTTGTCGGTGTCGAGATCGCGCAGATCGTTGAGATGTTTTTTGAGCGCGTATTTGAGCGCGCTGGCGGCTTGGGCGGGATCGTTGTGCGCGCCGCCTTGCGGCTCGGTGATAACCTCGTCCACGATGCCCATCTTCTCAAGATGGTCGGCGCTGAGCTTGAGGGCGGCGGCGGCTTTCGGGGCGGCGGCGGCGTCTTTCCAGAGGATCGCGGCGCAACCTTCGGGCGAGATCACGGAGTAGTAGCTGTTTTCGAAAATGAGGACGCGGTCGGTGACGCCAATGCCGAGGGCTCCGCCGGAACCGCCTTCGCCGACGATGACGGAGATCGTGGGCGTCTTGAGCATGGCCATTTCACGGAGGTTGACGGCGATGGCTTCTGAGACGTGACGGGCCTCGGACTCGATGCCGGGGAACGCGCCGGGAGTGTCGATGAAGGTGAGCACGGGGAGGCCGAATTTCTCGGCCATTTTCATCAGGCGAAGGGCTTTCCGGTAACCCTCGGGCTGGGGCATGCCGAAGTTGCGCGCGATTTTCTCCTTGGTGTCGCGGCCTTTTTGCTGGGCGACGATCATGACGGCTTCGCCGTCGAAGAAGGCGGTGCCACCGACGAGGGCGCGGTCGTCGTTGAACTGGCGGTCGCCGTGAAATTCCTGGAAATCCGTGCACATGAGGGCGACGTAATCGAGGGCGTAGGGGCGCTTGGGGTGACGCGCGACCTGGACCTTTTGCCAGGGAGAAAGCGAGGAGTAGATCTCGCGTTGGGTGGCGTCGATTTTCTTTTCGATGCCGTGGATTTCTTTGGCGAGGTCCACATTGGTCTCGATCGACTGCTGGCGCAGTTCATCAAGCTGGTTCGAGAGTTCGCGCAGCGGTTTTTCGAATTCCAAAACGTAGGCCGGAGCTTCCATAAGGCTGAGAAATTACCGGGGCGCGGGAGCGGGTGTCAACGGGCTGACAGTGGCGGTCAGTGCAAGGTGCTGGCGTCGGCGGCCGGCGGAGTTTTGAGCTGTTCCTTCCAGCTTTGGATTTTGGCCTGGGCGCCGAAGTGCTCGGCGCGGGCTTTGTCGCCGCGTTCCATCCAGATGCGGGAAAGGGTGGTGTTGATGAAGAGATCGGCGGGCTGGAGGGCGTGGGCGCACTCGGCGGCGGCGAGGGCGGCGTCGAGGTGGCGGCCGGAGAAATTGATCTCGGCGAGGGCGTGCCAGGCTTCGAAGGAGGCGGGCGCGGCGTGGGTGGCGCGGGCGAGCTTGGCGAGGGCGGTATCCGTTTCACCGAGCGAGAAATCGGCGGTGGCGTCTTCGATCAGGGTCTGGAGTTCGTCGTCGGTCATGGGCGGATGCGGGAGCTGCAGTGTGATGCGACGCAGGTAAAAAGAAAGGACGGCCTTGTGGGCCGTCCTGAGTTCTGAGTGGGAGGGGGGGGGTGGAACTGATCAGCTTTTCAGCACGGCTTCGACGCCGATGCTGAGCGTGACTTCGTCGCCGAGGGCTTTGGAGAGCATGGCGGGGCCAGAAAGGCCGAAATCGGATTTTTTGATCGCGCCGGTGACCTCCCACCCGGAGAGCTTGGCGCCGCGCATGCCATCGCCGAAGCCCAGGAGTTTCACCTTCAGGGTGACGGGCTTGGTGACGTCCTTGAGAGTGAGATTGCCGGTGACGTCAAAAGTGTCTTCGCCGGTTTTTTTCCACGCAGTGCTCTTGAAAGCGCCCTTGGTGTATTTGGCGACGTCGAAGAAGTCCGGGCTTTTCACGTGGGTGTTGCGTTTTTCGTCGGCGGTGTTGATTGAGGCGATGTCAACGACGGCCTCGACGGTGCTTTTCTCGAGGTCGGCGCGATCCACGGTAAGACCGCCGGAGACTTTGCCGAAGCTGCCGGTGAATTTGGAGACGATATGGCGGAGGCTGAAGTTCACAGTGGAGTGAACCGGATCAATTTCGTAGGTCTCAACGGCAGCAGACGCGGAGCGGATGAAGCCGAGCGCGAGCGTGGCGACGAGGATGAGTTTGGCGGATGTTTTCATGGGAGGATGTTGGCGAGATATTTTGATGTTTAACGATTCGGGAGGAGACAAAAAGTAGGATGGGGCGATATGCAACCAAATAAGTTACTTTTAGCTCCAGCGACGCAAGAACGTCACCTGATAAATCGCGTTCAGAGAATGAGCATGGCGTCGCCGTAACTGAAGAAGCGGTAGTCACGGGCAATGGCTTCGGCATAGATCGTGTGCAGCCACGCGATGCCGTCGGTCGAGCCCGGGGCAAGGAAGGCGGCCACGAGGCAGAGCAGGGTGGAGCGTGGCTGGTGGAAATTGGTGATCAAAGCGTCGATGCCGCGGAAAGGGCGGGGCGGATAGATGAAGATGCCGGCTTCGGCGAGGAGCGGGTGGTCGAGCGGTGAGGAGTGGGTGGTGAGAAAATCCTCGATAGTGCGCACCGAGGTCGTGCCCACCGCGATCCGGCGGCCGGTCAGGGGCGGGAAGAGCGCGCGCTGGGTCGCGACGGGGATTTCGTAGAGTTCGCGGTGAATCCCGTGCGCCTCGATGGTGTCGGTGGTGATGGGCTTGAAGGTGCCGAGACCGACGTGAAGGGTAAGATCGGCGTGGTGGACGCCTTGGGAGGACAGGGTGGCGAGTAATTCGGGCGTGAAGTGCAAGCCGGCGGTCGGCGCGGCGACGGCAACTTGGCGGGCGGGGTTGGCGTAAACGGTTTGGTAGCGCTCGCGGTCGAGTGTCGGCGGTGTCGCGGTGGCAGAGGAAAGGGGGGAGGAGGGTGCGGCGTCCGGGCGCAGGATATAGGGCGGGAGTGGGACTTCGCCCAGACGGTTGGCGAGGGCGGTGACGGGTTCGCCACCGGGTGTGGTAAAACGCACTAAGGCGGAGCCGTCGGGCTCCCGGCCGGTGGTCTCGGCCGAAAATGCGCCGCTTGGCTCGACAAAGGTGGCGCCGACGGGGAGCTTTTTCCCGGGCTTGATGAGGCAGCGCCACGTCTGGCCGGCGTGGCCTTCGGCGGGGCGGAGGAGGAAGCACTCGACCTGGCCGCCGGTGGGGCGGCGGGCGTGGAGGCGGGCGGGGAGAACGGATGCGTTGTTGCGGAAAAGGGTGTCTCCGGCGCGGAGAAACTGGGGAAGATCGGCAAAGGTGTGGTGCGTGAAGGTGCGCGTGGCGCGGTCCACGACGAGCAGGCGCGATTGGTCGCGGCGGGCGGCGGGCGTCTGGGCGACGAGGTGCGCGGGCAGAGTGTAGTCAAAGAGTTCGGCTGAGAGCGGCGGCAAGGCGGGAAAATGAGGCTTGCCCTTGCTGAGGTGGCGAGTTTCTTCCGAACTTCGCGCGGGCAGCCCAGCGCAATTCAGTTCGCCGACATAGCTCAGTTGGTAGAGCAGCTCATTCGTAATGAGCAGGTCATCGGTTCAAGTCCGATTGTCGGCTCCATTTTTCGCCGGAATTATCCGAGGGCGGAAATTGTAAATCAGAGAGATCAGTTATCCGCGATGCGGTCGTCGGCGAGGCCGCCCTGAAGTTTGCGGCGGAGTTTGATCTGCTCGATATCGTGGCGGAGTTCTCGGTTAAAGAGTTCGAAGCGCCGATGGACGTCGAGGGTTTCGAGGAGTGTCTGTTTCAGCGCAGGGTTTTCGCAGAGGCTGAAGGCGGCGATGTCGAGGAAGGTCTCGGGATCGGCGACGGTCTTTAGGAACGTGGTGATTTCGCCCGCGTCGGTGTCGGCGAGTTTCAATTTGAGGGCGATCAGGCGGGCGAGTTCGGAGCGGAGGCGCTCGTTTTCGGGCACGGTGGCGCCGGGCTCACTCGTAAGAGTGCGGATGCGGATGCGGCGGTAGGGTGTGTCGCTGATGATTTCGCTGATCTCAGCGCGGCACAGGCCTTGGAGGAGGAGGTTGAAGGTGCCGTTGTCGTTTTTCTGGCAGGCGCGGACGATGCCGATGCCGGCGATGCGGTGCTGTGGCTCGATGGTGCCGGACCGGCCGAGCTGGCGTTGATCGAGGCCCGCGATGGCGAAGATGCGGTTGGTCGCGAGCACGTCGCGGAGCATTTTCTGATAACGGGGCTCAAAGATATGGAGGGGCAGGAGCGATTGCGGGAAAAACGCCACATTGGGCAGGGTCATGACCGGGACTTCGTCAGGCACGATGATTTCCATTGGGCGAACCGTAGGCATCCAACTGAAAAATTCAACTGAGACGCTGAGTGTGCCAGGAAAAAGGCAGGTTGTCCGAAAGTGAGACAGGTTGGCCTGAATTAGAGCAGTAGGGTTTGCCGAAATAAGGATGAATTTGTTTTTTAAGTGCCCGTAATTAGTGACTTAGATTTGCTAGGAAGATGGAGGCACATGCGTTGCTAGACGTAGGTATATGAGCAGAATTCTTGGCATCGACCTCGGCACCACCAACTCCTGTATGGCTGTAATGGAAGGCGGCGAACCGGTTGTTATCCCTAATGCTGAAGGCGCGCGCACTACACCTTCCGTCGTCGCGTTCACCAAGACTGGTGAGCGTCTGGTCGGCCAAGCCGCCAAGCGGCAAGCGATCACCAACCCGCGCAACACCGTGTTCTCGGCGAAACGTTTTATCGGCCGCAAACTCACTGAGGTGACCGAAGAGTCGAAGAACATGCCCTACAAAGTTGTCGCGGGCAAAAACGGCGACGCTTACATCGAGGTTCAATCCAACGAGAAGACCGAGCAGTTCGCCCCTGAGCAGATCGCGGCGTTTGTGCTCGGCAAGTTGAAGGCCGACGCCGAAGCCTACCTCGGCGAGAAGATCACGCAGGCAGTGATCACAGTGCCCGCCTATTTTAATGATTCGCAACGTCAGGCGACCAAAGACGCGGGCAAAATCGCGGGCCTTGAAGTGCTCCGCATCATCAACGAGCCGACCGCCGCTTCGCTCGCCTACGGCCTCGACAAGAAGAAGGACGAGAAGATTTCCGTGTTCGATTTGGGCGGCGGCACATTCGACGTGTCCGTGCTTGAGATCGGTGACGGCGTGTTTGAGGTGAAGGCCACCAATGGCGACACGCACCTCGGCGGCGACAATTGGGACGAGGCTCTCATCGGCTGGCTCGTTGAAACCTTCAAAAAGGAAAGCGGCATCGATCTCCGCAAAGATCCTATGGCTCTTCAACGACTCAAGGAAGAAGCCGAAAAGGCCAAGATCGCGCTTTCTTCGACGCAGTCCGTGGACATCAACCTGCCATTCATCACGGCCGACGCCTCGGGCCCCAAGCATCTTAATGTGCAGCTCAGCCGCGCGAAGATGGAGCAGATCTGCGAAAGCCTTTTCGAGCGCTGTATCCAGCCGTTTAAAAACTGTCTCAAAGACGCCGGTTTTACCTCCGACAAGATCGATGAACTGGTGCTCGTCGGCGGCATGACCCGTATGCCCAGGGTCGTCGAGATCGCGAAGACCCTTGGCGGCAAGCCGCCGCATCAGGGTGTGAACCCCGACGAAGTCGTCGCCATCGGCGCGGCCATTCAGGGCGGCGTGCTCAAGGGCGAAGTCCGCGACGTGCTCCTCCTCGACGTCACGCCGTTGACGCTCGGCATCACGACCGCCGGAGACGTTTCCACCGCGATGATCCCACGCAACACCACGATCCCGTCTAAGAAGACGCAGACGTTCTCCACCTACAGCGACAACCAGCCCGGCGTTGAAATCGTCGTCCTTCAAGGCGAGCGTTCGATGGCCAAAGATAATAAGACCCTCGGCACGTTCAAACTCGACGGCATCCCACCCGCACCGCGCGGCACGCCACAGATCGAAGTCACCTTCGACATCGACGCTAACGGTATTCTCCACGTCTCCGCGAAGGATCTCGGCACCGGCAAGGATCAGAAAATCACCATCCAAGGCTCGTCCGGTCTCTCCAAAGAAGAGGTTGAGAAGATGACTAAGGAAGCCGAGCTCAACGCCGCCGAAGACAAGAAGCGCCGCGAGGCCGTCGAGACGAAGAACCAACTCGACAGCACCATTTACCAGCTCGAAAAGACGCTGAAAGACAGCGGCGACAAACTCACCGCCGACAAGAAATCCAGCATCGAGACTGCCATCGCCGACGCTAAGAAAGATCTCGAAAGCAATGACGGCGACCGCATGAAAGCCGCTATGGAGAAGCTCTCCAAAGTCGGTGCGGACCTTTACGCCGACGTCGCGGCTGCCGCCCAAGCGGCCGGTGCGGCGGGCGCGGGGGCGACTGCTGATGCCGGTCCCGAGCAATCGGCCGGCGGTGCCGCGGCTTCCGGCAAAAAGCCGGAGAAAAAAGCCGACGTGGTCGATGCCGACTTCGAGGTCGTCGACGAGGACAAGAACAAGAAATAATTTTCAAACCTTTGCGCAGCGTTGCGCTTTGCCGCGGACGCTGCGTTTTGTTGAAACCCACAAACCCAAATCAACCTTCAGCCCAAAAACATAAACAATATGGCCAAAGTAAAAATCAAACCCATCGGTGATCGCGTTCTCGTAAAGCACCTCGAGGAAAAAGAGCAAGTGCGCGGCGGGATCATCATCCCGGACAGCGCCAAGGAAAAGCCACAGGAGGCGGAAGTCATCGCCCTCGGCACCGGCAAGAAAGATGAAAACGGCAAGCTCTCCACCTTCGAAGTGAAGGTCGGCGACAAGGTCCTCATCAGCAAATACGGCGGCACCGAAGTCAAAATCGACGAGGTCAAATACACGCTCGTGCGCGAAGACGACATCCTCGGCGTTCTCGTCTGAACTCCGTTTCCGAAATCAAACTCCAATCTTTAGTCTAATTTTTTAAAAACACATGCCTGCTAAACAACTCCTCTTCGACGAGGCTGCTCGTCAGAAAATCCTCCGCGGCGTCGAGCTGCTCTCCCGCGCCGTCAAAGTCACCCTCGGGCCAAAAGGCCGGAATGTCGTCATCGACAAGAAATTCGGCTCCCCGACCGTCACCAAGGACGGCGTGACCGTCGCCAAGGAAGTCGAGCTGCCAGATCCCTACGAGAACATGGGCGCGCAGATGGTGAAGGAAGTCGCTTCCAAGACCTCCGACAGCGCCGGCGACGGCACCACCACCGCCACCGTGCTCGCCGAGGGCATCTACCGCGAGGGTCTGAAGAACGTCACCGCCGGTGCCAATCCGGTCTACCTGAAGCGCGGTATCGACAAAGCCGTTGCGGCCGCGGTCGCAGAGCTTGCGCGAGTGTCCAAGAAGGCCCCCGATCGCGAAGAGATCCGGCAGGTCGCCACCGTTTCCGCCAACTGGGATTCCACGATCGGCGACATCATCGCCGACGCCATGGATAAGGTCGGCAAAGACGGCACCATCACCGTCGAAGTGGCGAAGTCCATCGAGACCACCCTCGACGTCGTCGAAGGCATGCAGTTCGACAAGGGCTACCTGTCGCCCTACTTCGTCACCAACGCCGAGAGCCAGGAAGTCTCCCTCGAGGACGCCTACGTGCTGATCCACGAGAAGAAGATCTCCAACCTCCAAGAGATGCTCCCACTCCTCCAGACTGTCGCCAAGAGCGGCAAGCCGCTCCTGATCATCGCCGAAGAGGTCGAGGGCGAAGCTCTCGCTGCTCTCGTCGTGAACAAGATCCGCGGCACCCTCAATGTGTGCGCCGTCAAAGCCCCCGGCTTTGGTGACCGCCGCAAGGCCATGCTCGAAGACATCGCTGTCCTCACCGGTGGCAAATGCATCACGGAAGATCTCGGCCTCAAGCTCGAGAACCTCACCCTCGCTGACCTCGGCAAGGCCAAGCGCATCGTGGTCGACAAGGAGAACACCACCATCGTCGAAGGCTCTGGCAAATCGTCCGACATTCAGGGCCGCGTAAAGCAGCTCCGTCGTCAGATCGACGAGACCACTTCTGACTACGATCGCGAAAAGCTTCAGGAGCGCCTCGCCAAGTTGGCCGGCGGCATCGCCGTCATCAACGTCGGCGCTTCCACCGAAGTTGAGATGAAGGAAAAGAAAGCCCGCGTCGAAGATGCTCTCCATGCGACCCGCGCGGCCGTTGAAGAGGGTATCGTCGCCGGCGGTGGCGTCGCTCTGCTCCGCACCATCAAAGCCATCGAAGCGCTCAAGCTCGAGGGTGATGAGGCTGCCGGTGCCCAGATCGTGCGTCGCGCCATCGAACACCCCATCCGCGCTCTCTGCTACAATGCAGGTGTCGACGGTGGCGTCGTGGTCAAGGAAGTCCTCGGCTCCAAGGGCAACGTCGGCTACAACGTCGCCACCGAGAAGTTCGAAGATCTCGTCAAGGCCGGCGTCGTCGATCCGACCAAGGTCACCCGCACTGCGCTGCAAAACGCCGCGTCGATTGCTGGTCTCCTCCTGACGACCGAGTGCATGATCACCGAGATCCCCGAGAAGAAGGAATCGGCCGGTGGCGGCCACGGCCATCCTCCCGGCGGCGGTATGGACTACTAAGTCCGCGCCGATCTCACGATCACGCTAGAAAAAAAATTCAAGGCGCCTCGCGTAAGCGGGGCGCCTTTTTTGTGCTCTTAATTCAAGACATTCATGGCTATGCGTTATCAGTTCCGTCCTGTTGACGGGCATAACCTTACAGCTGCGAACTATTATGAGCACGTTTCCCGTCTCTTTGCGCGCCGGTGGTCGCATGGTTGGGATTTCCACCCATGTCCGGACGTTGCTCACCGTCGTGGTGATGTCGGCGATGGCCATTGCGGCGGCCTCGTCCGCGTTCGCCGCGGAATTTATCGCCGCCGCGTCGCCCGCTGTTGGGGAAGCCCGTGCGCGCATTCATGTCTTGCGCCGGGAGATCGCGCACCATGACGAACTCTATTACAAAAAATCCGCGCCCGAAATCAGCGACGTTGCGTATGATCGGTTGAAGCGCGAACTGGCGGCGCTGGAGAAAGAATTTCCCGCGTCGGCGACCGGTGATTCGCCCAGTGATTCACTCGGCGATGATCGCACCGGCGCGTTTCCGCTCTATCGGCATCGCGAGCGGATGCTGAGCCTCGACAAAAGTTATTCGGAAGCCGATTTGCGTGGATTTTACACGCGCCTCACCAAGCGGCTCGGGCGCAACGATCTCGTTTACGTGGTGGAGCCGAAGTTCGACGGCCTTGCGGTCAGCGTGACCTACGAAAGGGGCAAACTGGTCCGCGCCGTCACCCGCGGCAACGGGATCGAGGGCGACGACATTACCGCGAACGCCCTCACGATTCGCACTCTCCCCCGCGAGCTGCGCGCGGCGGCGCCCGATGGCTCGACCAATTTCGTGCCGGACCTGATCGAACTGCGCGGCGAAATTTATCTGCCGCTCGCGGAATTCAACCGCATCAATCACGAGCGCGAAGCCGCCGGTGAAGCACTCTTTGCGCATCCGCGGAATCTCGCGGCGGGCACGCTGAAGCAGCAGGATCCTCGTGAGGTCGCGATGCGGAAACTCGCCATCGTGTTCTACGGCTGGGGTGCATACACTCCGGTGACAGAGCTGCCGGCGACTCAGAGCGAATTTCACGCCCACGTGCGGGCATGGGGCCTGCCGGGGCTGGCGAGTTTTTCCACGGCCCGCACGGCCGATGAGATCTGGTCGGCCGTGCAGGCGTTTGACCGCTCGCGGCCGCAACTCGCGTTTCCCGTCGATGGCGCGGTCGTGAAGCTCGATTCCGTGCCGTTGCGCAACGAAGTCGGCGCCACCGAGCACGCGCCGCGTTGGGCGATGGCCTACAAATTTTCGCCCGACCGCGCCGAGACGCAGCTGCTTGCGATCACCGTGCAAGTGGGGCGCACCGGCCTGCTCACGCCCGTGGCGGAACTGGCACCCGTGCGCTTGGCCGGTTCCACGATTGCGCGCGCCTCGCTGCACAACCGGGAAGAAATCGCCCGCAGCGATATCCGCGTGGGCGATTTCGTCTATGTCGAGAAAGCCGGCGAAATCATTCCGGCCATCGTCGGTGTAAACACCGCGCGACGCCCCGTGACGAGTCAGGCCTTCGTGTTCCCCGTGGCTTGCCCTGCTTGCCAGACGGCAGTGGTCCGGGTTGCGGGCGAGACTGCCGTGCGCTGCCCGAACCCCGATTGCCCCGCGCAGCTGCGACGGCGCGTGCAACATTTCGCTTCCGATGCGTGCGTGGACATCGGAGGTCTTGGGCCAGCCGTGATCGATGCGCTCGTCGAAAGCGGCCGCGTGAAAGCCATCCCCGACCTTTACCGACTGAAACGTGACGGTCTGTTGGCGTTGAATGGCGTCGGTGCCAAATCGGCTGATCGATTGCTGTCCGCGCTGGAGCGGAGCAAGCACGCCGAACTCTGGCGTTTCATTTATGGTCTGGGGCTCCCGCAGATCGGCACGGTCTCCGCCAAAGAACTGGCGCGGAGATTCCACAAGCTCGACGCCTTGGCGGCGGCGACCGCCGAAGATTTTTCCGCGGTGCTAAGTGCGTCGTCCTCGGCCGCGCTCGTGGCCTATTTGAACGTGCCGCGAAACCGTTCCGTCATCACGGATTTGTTATCTCTCGGCGTGCAGCCGGCAGCGCCCGTCGCAACGACCACGATTTTCGCCGGCAAGGTCTTTGTGCTGACGGGCACCTTGCCGCATCTCACCCGTGCCGACGCGGAGGCGAAGATTCTCGCCGCGGGCGGCAAAGTATCGGGCAGCGTGAGTCGGAAAACGGACTACGTGCTGGCAGGCGAGGGGAGTGGCGCGAAGTTGGACGCCGCGCGCTCGCTCGGCGTGACGGTGATCGACGAGGCGGCTTTGCTCGAACGGTTGCGCGAAAACTAACCTCTTTTCCCCGCCACTCCTTCACCCGCCCGATCCAAGCTCGCGGCTAGCGCGGGTTTTCGTTTTCGTGCGGCTCTCTTATGGAAATTATTTTCCTCGGCACCGGCACTTCCCAGGGCGTGCCCATGATCGCCTGCGATTGCGCCGTCTGCACTTCGACCGATCCACGCAACAAGCGCACCCGTTCCTCCGTCCATGTCGTGATGGACGGCCTGCACGTCCAAGTGGACGCGGCCCCGGAATTCCGCCTCCAGTGCCTCCGCGAAAATGTCCGCCAGCTCGACCTCTTCATTCTCACGCACGGCCATACCGATCACATTACGGGCATGGATGATCTGCGCCGCTTCTGCGATCTGCTCGGCGGCGTCGGCCTGCCGGTTTACACGACCGACGAAGGCATCAGCCGCGTGCTCGCCATGTATCCCTACGCGATCATGGAACGGCCGGTGGTGAAGGGTTATCCGGCGTTCAAAATGGCCGAACTGCCCGCGGTGCTCCATCTCCCGCAAGGCACAATCCAGTCCACCCTGCTTCCCCACGGTGGCACTAACACGCTCGGACTTATCTTCACCGAACGGAGCAGCGGCAGAAAATTCGCCTATTACACCGACTGCAAACGCGTCCCACGCGAAGGCGTCGCGCTGGCCAAAGGTGCCGATCTCGTCGTCCTCGATAGCCTGCGCCCGTTACCACATCCCTCGCACATGAGCATCCCGGAAGCGATTGAAGTGGCTAAAGAAATCGCCGCGCCCCGCACCGTGCTCACCCATCTTACGCACCTCAACGATCACGCTGAACTCGCCGCGGAGCTGCCCGCGGGTATCGAGCCCGCGTATGATGGCCTGCGAATCGCACTCTAGCTTGTTCGCTCGAGAAGGACCTTAACTCGCTTGCGGGGGCTCGTGCGTCATAGCTGTTTTTACTCAAAACACGGCTTGCTCTAATCCCTATCAAGTCAATGTAGTATCAACCAGTCGTGATATGAAGCTATCAAAAAAAGGCGAATACGCGCTCCGCTCGCTCATCAACCTCGGCATTGCCGTGGAGGTGAAGCGGTCACTGGTGCAGGTTTCGGAACTGGCCGATAGCGAACAGCTCCCCGTCAAGTTTCTGGAGCAGATCATGCAGGTGTTGAAGGAAGCGGGATTGGTCTCCTCTGTCCGCGGAAAATTTGGCGGCTATCGTTTAGCGAAGCCTGCCCGCGAGATCACCATCGGCCAAGTCGTTCGTTTGATCGACGGCCCGCTCGCCCCCATCGGCTGCGTCAGTCAGTCGGCCTACGAGAAATGCACCTGTCCGGACGAGGCGCACTGTGGCCTGCGCATGTTGATGCTCGATGTGCGCAACGCCATCGCGGGCATCCTCGACCGCTACACGCTCGCCGATGTCGTCGAGATCACCCTCCGCAAGCTCCGCCGCGACGATGTTCCGCTGCCATTCTCCGCCGAGGCCGACGCCGCCGCATCGCCCGCGCGCTTGACCGCCCGCCACGCCCGCAAACTCGCCCACGCCGCCGGTAAGGCCCGCATCGATGCGACCGAGGGCGTCCTCCACCAGCTGCTCGGCGAATACAGTATCTAAACGCGCGTTCGCCAATTCCCTCCCCCGGCATGCCTTCCCTTTCTTTCGACTCCAGCGCTCCCGTTCTCCCCGCCGCCCGCGACGGCCAACCCGGCACCTGGGCCGCCTTCTTCAGATTTCCCGCCCACCGGCTTCCACCGGCGGCCTTCAGCCAACCAACCCTTCGTATCGTTCGTCCGACCCGAGAACGCTGACCCGCACTCCGGGAAGTTGCTCAACCGCACCCACCATCACGCTCCCATGAGAAACCTCACCCGCTTTGGCTCGGCGCTTCTCGCCGCAGCGACCTTCACCACCGGCCTGCTGGGCGTCCCCGTTGACAGCTCCGAGCTCCAGGCTCTGCGCGAACAGGTCCGTGCGCTTGAGCAGCAACTCAAGATCATCTCGCGCCAGATCGAGATCAAGGACGAGGCCGCCGCCGCTGCTGCGCCGACCACGCCCAAGATCACCGTCAACGACAAGGGCTTCACCATCGCCTCCCCCGACGCCGCCAACTCCATCAAGTTCCGGGGGCTCGTGCAGCTCGACTCCCGTCTCTTCTTCAATGACGGCGGCGGCGTGGTGAACAACGCCTTCGTTCTGCGTCGTGCGCGCCTCGGCACCGAAGGCCTCTTCGCCAAGAAATTCTCCTTTCAGTTCGTGCCCGAGTTTGCCGGCAGCGCGGTGAGCATCCTCGACGCCAACTTTGGCATCGCGGTCAGTCCCGCGCTTCAGCTCAAGTTCGGCAAGTTCAAGGTCCCCGTCGGCCTCGAACAGCTCCAGTCTGACACTTGGACATTCTTCAACGAGCGTTCCATCGCCAACAACCTCGTCTCTAACCGCGACCTTGGCGTCCAGGCTTCGGGCGACATCCTCGGCGGCACGCTCAACTACGCCGTCGGCGTCTTTGGTGGCCTCGGCGACGGTGGCAGCACCAACAACACTGACTTCGACAACGAAAAAGAAGTCGCCGCCCGCCTCTTCGCCACGCCGTTTAAGGGCTCCGCCGGCTCCCCGCTGCAGGGTCTCTCTTTTGGCATCGGCGCCAGCGTCGGCCGCACCAAGTCCGCCGCGGCCCGCACCGCCGGCTACCGCACCGACGGCCAGCAGACTTTTTTCAGCTACACCGCCGCCACCGCCGGCGACGGTCAGAATTGGCGCGTCTCGCCGCAGTTCGACTACCGCCTCGGCTCCCTCGGCGTGCTCGGCGAATACATCGTCTCCACGATCAACGTCCGCCCCAGCGCCTCCGGAGCGAAGGCTGAGTTGCAAAACAAGTCATGGCAGCTCGCCGCCGGCTACGTGCTCACCGGGGAAGACTCCAGCTACGCCGGCGTCGTCCCGCGCACCAACTTCGACCTCGCCGCCGGGACTTGGGGCGCCTTCGAGGTCACCGGCCGCGTGGCCAACGTGACCGTTGATGACGCCGCATTCCCCGTCTTCGCCTCCGCCGCCACCAGCGCTAACGAAGCCACCGCTCACGGCGTCGGCCTCAACTGGTATCTCGGCAAAGCCGTCGCCTTCAAAATCGATTACTACCAGACCCACTTCGGCTTCAACGCCGCCGCCCCCGCCACCTCCTCCACGCCGATCCTGCGCCAAGACGAAAAGGTATTCATCACCCGCTTCCAGCTGTCGTTCTGAGCCTACGCACCCTCTTCTTTCCACTGTTTCCCGTCATGAAACTGAAAACTCTTTCCCTCGCTCTGCTCGCCCTGCTCACCGCCGGGCTCGCCTCCGCCAAGTCCATCGAACTCCTCAACGTCTCCTACGATCCCACGCGCGAACTCTATGTTGATTTCAACAAAGCCTTCGCCGCCCACTGGAAGGCCAAGACCGGCGACACTGTCACCATCAAGCAGTCGCACGGTGGCTCGGGTAAACAGGCCCGCAGCGTGATCGACGGCCTCCCGGCCGACGTCGTCACCCTTGGCTTAGCCGGCGACGTCGAAGCGCTCTACGATGTCGCCAAGCTCATCCCCCGGGACTGGCAAAAACGCCTGCCCAACAACTCGTCCCCCTACACGAGCACCATCGTCCTTCTCGTCCGCAAAGGAAATCCCAAGGGCATCAAAGACTGGGATGATCTCGTAAAACCCGGCGTCGATGTCATCACCCCCAACCCCAAAACCTCCGGCGGCGCGCGCTGGAACTACCTCGCGGCTTGGGAATACGGCCGCCGCAAATATGGCAATGACCAGAAGGCGAAAGAGTTTGTTCGGAAACTCTACAAAAACGTCCCCGTCCTCGACAGCGGGGCGCGCGGCTCGACCACCACGTTCGTCCAGCGCGGCATTGGCGACGTTTTCATCTCGTGGGAAAACGAGGCTTTCTACGCTATCAAGGAATTGGGCGCCGACAAATTCGAGATCGTCGTGCCTTCGCTCAGCATTCTCGCCGAGCCCCCTGTCACCGTCGTGGACAAGGTCGCGAAAAAGAAGGGCACCGAGGCCGTCGCCAAAGCCTACCTCGAATATCTCTACTCGGACGAAGGCCAGGACATCGCCGGCCGTAATTTCTACCGCCCGACCGCGCCCGCCGCCGTCGCCAAATACGCGAAGCAGTTCCCCGCCGTGGAACTTTTCCCCTTCGACAAGGCGTTCGGCAACTGGACCAACGTCCAAAAAATCCATTTCGCCGACGGTGGCACGTTCGACCAGATTTATCTCGGCAGGTAATGCCTCGTTTACGTTGACGCCCGCGCAGCTAAACCTGCGCGGGCCTCCGCGCCACCCCCGCTGATGTCCCTCCTTCGCAAAGAACACTCCGTCCTCCCCGGCTTCGGCCTCTCGCTCGGCTTCACGCTGGCCTACCTCGGCCTGATCGTGCTCGTCCCACTCTCGGCCGCCTTCCTGAAGACCGCCGGCATGTCGTGGGACGAATTCGTCGCCGCCGTCGCTTCGCCGCGCGTGATGGCCGCGTATCGCCTGAGTTTTTTCGCCTCGCTCGCCGCCGCCACCGTCAACGCGTGTTTCGGCCTCATCGTCGCGTGGGTGCTGGTGCGCTATACGTTTCCCGGCAAACGCATCGTCGATGCGCTCGTGGATCTCCCGTTCGCGTTGCCGACCGCCGTCGCGGGCATCGCACTCACCGCAATCTACGCGAAGAACGGCTGGCTCGGCCAGTGGCTCGAACCGCACGGCGTGAAGGTCGCGTTTACCGAAATCGGCGTGTTCGTGGCACTCACATTTGTCGGTCTGCCGTTCGTCGTGCGCACTCTCCAGCCGGTGTTGGAAGAACTGGAGCCCGAGATCGAGGAAGCCTCCGCCAGTCTCGGGGCCAACCGCTGGCAGACCATCAGCCGCGTGCTTCTGCCCGAGCTTTTTCCCGCGCTGCTCACGGGCTTCGCACTTTCTTTCGCCCGCGCCCTCGGTGAATACGGCTCGGTCGTCTTCATCTCGGGCAACATGCCGATGCGCACGGAGATCGTGCCGCTCCTCATCATCACCAAGCTGGAGCAATACGACTACCGTGGTGCCACCGCGATCGCCGTCGTCATGCTCACCGCCTCCTTCGCGCTGCTGCTCCTCATCAACCTCCTCCAAAAATGGAGCCGTCGCCACCACCGCGTATGACGAACCCCGGCTTGGACATTCCCGCGCCCCGTCGCACCGTCTTCATTTCCCGCTCTTAAATGGCCGCCGCCGTCACTTCCAGCCTTCCTGCTGTCCGCCCTCCGTCGGGCGCGCCGCTGCGCGCCACGCACGACCCGCGTTGGGTGCGTTGGACGCTGACCGGCCTCGCGTTGGTATTCCTCGCGTTTTTTCTCGTGCTCCCGCTCGCCGCTGTTTTTGGCGAGGCCCTCCGCAAGGGCGCGGGCGCCTACTTCGCAGCGTTTAAGGACGCCGATGCGCTCGCCTCCGTGAAACTCACGCTCATCGCCGCCCTCGTTTCCGTGCCATCCAACGTCGTCTTCGGCGTCGCGGCGGCTTGGTGCATTGCCAAGTATTCTTTCCGCGGAAAAAGCCTGCTCATCACGCTCATCGACCTGCCGTTCGCCGTCTCGCCCGTGATCTCCGGCCTGATCTACGTGCTCGTCTTCGGCGCGCAGGGTTGGTTCGGCCCGTGGCTGATCGAGCACGATTACAAAATCATTTTCGCCGTGCCCGGCATCGTGCTCGCGACCACGTTCGTCACGTTCCCTTTCGTCGCGCGCGAACTCATCCCGCTCATGCAGGCGCAAGGCAGTGAGGAAGAATACGCCGCGATCACGCTCGGTGCGAACGGCTGGCAGACCTTCTGGCGCGTCACGTTGCCCAACATCAAGTGGGGCCTCCTCTACGGCGTCATCCTCTGCAACGCCCGCGCAATGGGCGAATTCGGCGCCGTCTCCGTCGTAAGCGGACACATCCGCGGCGAGACCAACACCATGCCGTTGCACGTCGAAATTCTTTATAACGAATACAACTTCGTCGGCGCCTTTGCCGTGGCCTCGCTGCTGGCGCTCCTCGCGCTCGTCACGCTTGTGCTCAAATCCATCGTCGAGTGGCGCCACGCCCAGGCGCGCGCCGTCTAAGTCCGCCTCATCGCATGAGCGTCCACGCAACCAATATCCGCAAAACCTTCGGCGCCTTCACCGCTCTCGGCGGTGTCGATCTCAACGTGCCCGCCGGTAAACTCGTCGCGCTCCTCGGTCCGTCCGGCTCGGGCAAGACCACGCTCCTCCGCATTGTTGCCGGCCTCGAGCAGGCTGACCCGGGCAGCGGCCCGATCTCCTTCCACGGCGAAGACGTCACCAATGTCCCCGCGGGCAAGCGCAAGGTCGGTTTCGTGTTCCAGCACTACGCGCTTTTCCGACACATGACGGTGTTCGAGAACATCGCCTTTGGCCTCAAGGTCCGCCCGCGCCGGGATCGCCCGCCCGCGAGCGATATCGCGGACCGCGTGCAGAAGCTGCTCAAGCTCGTGCAACTCGAGGGTCTCGACGCGCGTTTCCCGACCCAACTCTCCGGCGGCCAGCGCCAGCGCGTCGCCCTCGCCCGCGCTCTCGCCGTCGAGCCGAAGGTGCTGCTCCTCGACGAGCCCTTCGGTGCCCTCGATGCCAAGGTTCGCAAAGACCTCCGCCGTTGGCTGCGCCGCTTCCACGAGGAGATCCATCTCACGACCCTCTTCGTCACCCATGACCAGGAGGAGGCGCTCGAAATCGCCGACGAGGTCGTGATCATGAATCAGGCGAAGATCGAGCAGGTCGGCACGCCGCAGGAGGTTTATGACCGGCCGGCGTCGCCGTTCGTCTATCAATTTCTCGGCAATGTGAACGTCCTCCGCGCCCCCGCGCTCGCGCCCACCGTCGGGGCCCCTGCGCTGATGCGCGACGGCCAGCTCTACGTGCGTCCCCACGACATCGGGGTCGCGCCTTACGTCCCGGGCTTCACCGGTCTCATCGCCGAGATCCGCTCGATCCACGCCGCCGGCCCGCAGGCGCGGCTCACCGTCGAGCAACTGCCCGGCCGTGAACTCATCGAAGTGGAACTTTCCCGGGCCGAACTCGTCGGTCTCTCGCTCAACCTGAACGACCGCGTTTGCCTCCGTCTCCGCCAATCCCATTCCTTCAACGACGACTACGAAATCTGATTTCCCCCTCTTCCTAAAACTAAAACTCAACCCAGTCCCACATGGCCAAAATCCACAACGACATCACGGAAACGATCGGCAACACCCCGCTCGTGCGCCTCAACCGCACCGCGGCCGCCCACGGCGCGCAGGCCGAGATCCTGCTCAAACTCGAGTTCTTCAACCCGCTCTCCAGCATCAAGGACCGCATCGGCTTCGCCATGATCGACGACGCCCTGCGGAGCGGCAAAATCACCAAGGACACTGTCCTCATCGAGCCGACCTCCGGCAACACCGGCATCGCGCTCGCCTTCGTCGCCGCCGCGAAAGGCCTCAAGCTCATCCTCACCATGCCCGAGACGATGACCATCGAACGCCGTAAACTCCTCAAGGTTCTCGGAGCCCGCCTCATCCTCACCGAAGGTGCCAAGGGCATGAAGGGCGCCATCGCCAAGGCCGAGGAACTCGCCGCCAAGATCCCCGGCGCCGTCATCCTCCAGCAGTTCAACAATCCCTCGAATCCGGAAATCCATCGCAAAACCACCGCCGAGGAAATCTGGCGCGATACCGACGGCAAAGTGGACATCCTCGTCGCCGGCATCGGCACCGGCGGCACCATCACCGGTATCGGCGAAGTGCTGAAAGCCCGCAAACCGTCCGTCAAAATCGTGGCCGTCGAGCCCGATTCCTCGCCCGTCCTTTCCGGCGGGGCTCCCGGACCTCACAAACTTCAAGGCATCGGCGCCGGCTTCGTGCCCGGCGTGCTCAACACCAAGGTTTACGACGAGGTCATCCGCGTTAAAGAAGCCGACTCCGGTCCCGTTTCGAAGCAGGTCAACCAGCTCGACGGTATTCCGATCGGCATCTCTTCCGGCGCCGCCGTCTGGTCCGCGCTGCAACTCGCGAAGCGTCCCGAAAACAAGGGCAAGCAGATCGTCGTGATCATCCCGTCCGCCTCCGAGCGCTACCTCTCTTCTTGGCTCTTCGCCGACATCAACGTCGAGAGCGACTCCATCGACGACCTCCTCGGCGCCGCCAAATAAAAGTTATCTTCCGTGCGCCCCGCGTCGCTGCGCGGGGCGTATGTTGTCAGTCGTTCTTTTTCCGCACCCCGGCCACGGAGGCGGTCAGTTTGCTCATCGGCGACGCACTCGCTGCGTCGCCGGCTCTATGCGAGGTTGGCCAGTCATCTGGAATCGTTCGCCGCCCATCCGGGCATTTTACGCTGATCCACGCCCGCTCGTTCCTGTCGCGCTTTTATTGGTTCCACCGGTTCCAAGGCGCGGGAGTTGCTGAGTGGGAATGCCGTCTCTTTTCACCGCTTTGTTTTAAACTACCACCATGAGCCCACGCACCTACCTTCCGCCGCGCCTTACCGTCGCGTTCGCGGCCCTCGCGCTCGCCACCGCGGCGTCCGCCCAAACCGTGACCCCCGTCGCCAAAGACGAGGCCGTGAGCCTCGAGGCTTTCGTCACCATCGGCTCGCGCTTCAACCAGCGCACCGCCACCGAATCCGCCGTCCCCATCGACGTCATCACCGAGCGTGAAATCCGCCAGGGCGGCTACACCGAGACCGCCAAGATTCTCCAGGCGCAGATCCCGTCGTTCAACAATCCGCATCCGACCACGCCCGACGGCAACACGCACATCCGCTCCGTCACGCTGCGCGGCCTCTCGCCCCATCAGACGCTCGTCCTCGTCAACGGCAAGCGCCGGCACACCTCCGCTTGGGTCAACACCGGCGGCACCATCGGCCGCGGCGCCGTTTCCACCGATCTCAACGCCATCCCGTCCACCGCGCTCGGCCGCATCGAAGTGCTTCGTGACGGCGCCTCCGCGCAATACGGCTCCGACGCCATCGCGGGCGTGATCAACCTCGTCCTCCGCGAAGACCTCGGCTTCGGCGCGAGCGGCACTTACGGCGCGACCAAGGAAAGCGGCGGCGAAGTCTGGGAAGCATCCGTCGAGTCCGGCTTCAAACTCGGCGACGGCGGTTATTTCCACAGCACGCTTTATCACCGCGACCGCAACGCCACCAACAGCGCGCTGCCCGACACCCGCCAGTTCTACTTTGGCACCAACGCCACCACCGGTGCCGTCACCGCCAACAACGCCGCCTTCGCCTCCGGCACCACGAACCCGCCCGCCAATACCCTCCTTGATCCGCGTGAAGCCTCGGTGAACCGCAACGTCTGGCGCTACGGAGACGGCGACCTCGTCGAAAACACGTTTTTCTTCAACGCCGGCGTCCCGCTCCAGCCCAAAAAGGCGCTCGAATTCTACGCCTTCGGCGGCATCGGCCGCAGCGAGGCCGTCTCCAACGCGTCCTTCCGTCGTCCCGCCGACAACAACAACGTCCGCGCCCTTTACCCGAACGGCTTTCTGCCCTTCGTTGATACCGACAGCACCAACCTCTCCCTTGCCGCCGGCCTTCGCGGCAAAGCCAGCACGTGGGACTGGGACCTCAGCCAAGAAATCGGCAACAACAAGCTGAAATATTTCACGCACAACACGCTCAACGCCTCGCTCGGCACCGCCAGCCCTACGCGCTTCTACAACGGCCGCCTCGAGTTCACGCAGGCCGTTACCAATCTGGATCTCAAGACCAGCCTCGATGGCGGTCTGCCCGCGCCCGTGAAGGTCGCCACCGGGGCCGAGTTCCGTGCCGACTCCTACAAGATTGGCTCAGGCGGGCCCGACTCCTCCCGCGGCGGCGGCGTCGCCGTCCTCGACGGTCCGTCCATCGGCGCCGTCGCTACGGTCGGCGCGCAAGGCTTCGGCGGTATCGGCCCGCGCGACGCTCAGGACGTCGATCGCCACAGCTACGCGTTCTACGTGGACGCCGAAAATGATCTCACGAAAACCCTCCGTGTCTCCGCCGCCGCCCGCTTCGAGGACTACAGCGATTTTGGCACCACGTTTAACGGCAAGGGCGCCGCGCGCCTCGCGCTCTTAGGCGGCCTCGCCGCGCGCGCCTCCGTGAGCACCGGCTTCCACGCTCCTGCGCTCCAGCAGCAATCCTTCGGCTCCACCAGCAGCCGCACCGACGCCAACACCAACACGATCATCCTCTCGCGCGTTTTCCCCGTCGGCGATCCCGCGGCCCGCGCCCTCGGAGCAACCAAGCTCGACGCCGAAAAATCCATCAACTGGACCGGCGGCTTCGCGTATGAAAACGGCGGCCTCGCCGCGACGGCGGACTTTTATCAGATCGAAATCAATGACCGCATCTTCCTCTCCAGCCAGTTCACCGGCACCGCCGTCCTGAACTACCTCACCGCCCAAGGCATCGCCGGGGTCGAGGGCGCGCGCTTCTTCACAAACGCCGCCGACACCAAGACCCGTGGCTTCGACCTCACGCTGCGTGATCGTTTCTCCCTCGGCCCACTCGGCAAACTCACGGTGACCGCCGGCTACAATTACAACACCACCACGCTCACCCGCGTGCGCTCCACGCCCGCTTCCGTGACCGCGCTCGGTATCACCACGCCGCTCTTTGACATCACCGAACGCATCCGCGCCACCCGCGGCCAGCCGCGCACCAACGCCCAGCTCGCCCTCGCGTGGGACTACCAGCGCTTCTCCTTCCTCGCCCGCGGCGTCCGCTACGGCGACTACGAGGCCGTCGCGCTCACCAACCTCTCCGCCGCTCAAGTCGCGCTATTCTCCGCGGGTTCCAACTTCCGCACGCTGCCCACCGAGACCATCGGCGCCGCCGCGGGCAATGCGGACGTGATCGGCAAGTTCGATGCGCGCATCCTCACCGACTTGGATTTCGCCTATCGCCTGAACGACCGCTTCACCCTCTCCGTCGGCGCGAACAACGCCTTCAACATTCACCCGCCCGAGGTCATCCGCAGCAACCCGCAGCGCCTCGGTGCCGATGCCGGCGGCGTGTTCCGCTACAGCGAGTTCTCGCCGTTTTCCTATAGCGGCGCGTTTTACTACACGCGTCTCACGGTTAAATTCTAATCCCGCGTCCCCGGTAGCGCCGGGACCTCCGGTCCCGGCCTCCGCGCTGTAAGTTCATCTCAGGCCGCGCCCGGAGGTTGCGGCCCTACCTCCAGAATCCCGTCCCCGTCTCGTCCCCCATGCCCACGCCCCCGTCTCGTCCCCGCACTCTTCTCGCCTGCTTCGCCGGGCTTGCGCTCACCGGCGCCGCGTTCGCACAGCCGGCCGCGCCGGTGCGGCTCGCGCTCAATGAAAATCCCTACGGCCCTTCGCCCCAGGTGGTGAAGGCGCTGCAGGCCGATCTCGGCGGACTTTTCCGTTACGTGGGCGACGAGGCGACCGCGCTGACCAACCAGATCGCCGCCTTCGAAGGGGTCGCGCCCGGGCAGATTATCTTGGGTGAAATCCTTGATCCGCTCGGTGTGCATCTGAGCCTCCAAGGCGGTCCCGGCGGCGAATTCATCTACACCGTTCCCGGCTATCCCGCCCTCGTCGATGCCGGCGCCCGCGTCGGTGGCGTCATTGTCGCAGTGCCGCTCAACGCGAAACTCGAAAACGATCTCCCGGCCATTA
Source organism: Opitutaceae bacterium (assembly GCA_014376585.1). Taxonomy (GTDB): domain Bacteria; phylum Verrucomicrobiota; class Verrucomicrobiia; order Opitutales; family Opitutaceae; genus Tous-C4FEB. The sequence goes on from JACMRG010000408.1 coordinate 40,017, forward strand.
AGGCCAGGGTCAGCGCCAAGACCCGCGCCGTCTTCCTCATCAACCCGCACAACCCTTCCGGCACCGTTAATCCGGCCGAGGAATTTCTGTCCTTTGTCCGCCAGATTTCGAAACGGGCGCTCGTCATCGTCGATGAGGCCTACCTTGAGTTCGGCGATGACTACGCGAAACGCACCGCGGCCTCGCTCACGCGCGCCGGTGAAAACGTGATGGTCTTCCGCACCTTCGCCAAAGTTCACGGCCTCGCCGCGCTGCCCTTCGGCTACGCCGTCGCCCCTCGCCCGCTCGCCGAGTATCTGCGCAAACAGGGGCTCGGTTTCTCCCGCGATCAAAACCGCCTCGCGCTCGCCGCCGCCTCCGCGAGCCTGCGCGACACCGCGCACATCGTCCGCGTCCACGACGCCGTCGCCGCCGAGCGCGTGAAGTGGCACGCGGTGCTCGATGAGCTCAAACTCCGCCACACCGACTCGCAGGCCAACTTCGTCTATTTCGACGCCGCGCGCCTGCAGGCCGAAGTCGCGAAAGCTCTCCTGGCCGACGGCGTCGTGGTCGCCCGCGGTTTTGCTCCGCACACCACGTGGGTCCGCATCACCATCGGCCTGCCCGGGGAAAACGCCCGCGCCCAAGCGGCGGTGAAGAATTTATTCGGCGCGACGGCGAAGTAGGGCGGGGGCCGGCGCCCGCGCGCACATGACGTGCCCGTGCCGGGTTGGGCTTTGCCAAGGGGGGGCGGGCGACCCTGCTGGGCGGTTCCATGCGGTTACTCCTCCGCGGGTTGTCGGCCGCTTTTGCGGCCTGTGTTCTCATCGCGCCGGCTGGCCGTGCGCTCGAAGCGATCAAGGGGGGACGCCGGCCCGGCGCGAACTCGCCCCGGCGGTGCGGCCGATCTTCGAGCAGGAGGATTTCGCTCTGCGCGATCAGATGGCGGACAAGATGCGCGGAGAAAAATCCCGCCTGCCCGGGGGCGCGTGGAAATTGGCGGGGTTCTACACGGCGTTTCAGTTTGAAGGCACGGAGCGCGCGTCGACCGACTGGCCTGGGTTGTTTGCGCGCCTCGAGCGGGGGAGCGGGCGGTCCGGCCTCGATCACCGCGCGCGTCGCCCGCGCCACCGCGTTGACCAGCTACGCGTGGGCGGCACGCGGGAGCGGATATGCGGACAAGGTTTCGGCCGAGGGTGGGGGGCTTTTTGAGCAACGCCTCGCGTAGGCGAGCACGTCGCTGCAATCCGACGCGGCGCTGAAAAAACGCCCCGGATATTACTCGACCATGATGCTGGTCGCCCTGGGCCAAGGGTGGCGGCGCGGCGGCTACGACCGCCTTTTCGCGGAGGCGGTCGCGCTGGCGCCCGACTACGAGACGTGCTATTTCCGCATGGCGAATTTCCTCCGGGAGAAGTGGTCTGGCACCTCGCCCGACGAGTGGCACCGCTTCGCGCTCGCGCCGGCGGAGGCGACGAAGCGTGAGCACGAGCAAAGTTTTTATTCGCGCATCGTGTGGAGCATCCACGGCGCGGGGATGGCGCGCGTGAGCGCGTTCAAGACGGCGGGCGTTGATTGGCCGTGGATGCGCGAGGGTTTCGAGGATCTCGGGCGGCAGTATCCCGATTCGCTGTGGAATAAAAACGCGTTCTGTTTTTATGCATTTGCCGCCGACGACAAGGTGACGGCGCGGCGGTTGTTTGCCGAACTCGCCGGTCGGTATGCGCGCAAGATCTGGGGCCGCCCGGAAAATTTTAACCGCACGGTCCGGTGGGCCAATGCAGGTGCGCGCACGCCTTGACCGGTTCGCGCGTCGCGGGGCCGGCCTCGCGGGGGCGCTCGGCTTTTTCGCAGCGTCCGCTGTTTTTAGCGCCGTGCCGCGATCAACCCCGGCGCCGGCGCCGCGGTGCGGGAGGATATTTCGCGGCTGACCCTGGGCACCCGCTACGCTCCCAAGATTTTCTCGGAAATTGTCCGCGGTCGGCCCGATGTGCTGCGCGCCCTGATCGCGGCAGGAGAAGATATGAACGGGCGCAATTCGCAGGGGCTCACCGCGGTGATGGCGGTAACTCACAGTGGGAAGATGCCGCTGCTGGAGATTTTGCTTAACGCGGGCGCGGACCCGGATCGCACCGACCGGGCGGGGCGCACCGCGCTCTATATCGCCATCGGGTATGGACGGATCGACGCCACGCGGCTGTTGCTGGTGAACGGCGCCGACACCGCGCGCATTCATACGAGCGGGTCGGGCGCATCGGCCTATGCCGCCAGTCCCGGCCGACGGACGCAGGCGGGGATGTTCATGGCGGCGGGCGCCGATGCGCTGACGGAGGGTCCGGGCGAGGCGCCGATTCATTTCGCGGCGGCGCGGCAGGACCGGACGTTGATCGAGTGGTTGCTGGCGCGCGGTGAAGATATCGGCCGGCCGGCGGCGGCCACGGGCATGACGCCGCCCATGCACGCGGCGAAATTTGGCAGTCCCGGCGGGCGTCGGGCTTGTGCTCGGTTATCACCCGGATGCCAACTGGCAGGACAAGGCGGGATGGACGGCGTTGATGCACGCGGTGCATCAGGATCGTGTGGAAAACGCGGACGTGTTGCTCGCGTCGGGTGTCGATTGAAATATCGCGGGGGCCGCCGGGGAAACGGGGTATCTGCTGGCGGGGCGGCGCGGGCATGTCGCCTTGCAGCGGCGGTTGGCGGCAGGGGGCGCGAAAGTGGTCCCGATCCTTCTAGCGGCGTCGGCGCTGAGCGGGGGGACGGAGGAGCGACGTTTCGCGTGGGCGATGGCGGCGCTGGAGCGGCACGTGAACGCGGGCGAGCAATCTCTGTTGCCGAACGCGACGGCGGATGCGCGGAGGAATCTGACGGTGGCGCAGGGCGTCGCCGGCGCCGAAGCACTGGCGCGGCGCTTGGATGAACTCTTGCAGCCGGAAACCGCGTTGGCAGAGCGCCCGGCGGTGGCGGAGCCCACGGCGACGGAATTTCAGGCGCGGATCGCGGCGATCTCCAATGATCCGGTAGCGGTAGTGGCGCTGCGCGACGCGCGGCAGCAGCGGATCTTGATCGGGCGCGGAAGGGATGCTCCCGTGGCGGCTTTGCCATCACAACTACCTCGCGGCGACGGCGGTCACGGCCGGTTGGCTGACGACGGAGGATGCCGATGTGTGAATGGCGGCGGCGGCGAGTCTCCGGCGGGCCCAGCATCGGGATTGGGCGCAAGCGGCGCCGGCTCTCGTCGGGCGGGGCTCGGGGCGAAGGGAGGCGGTGGCGTGCGTTGGGAAGCGCTGGTGAAGCTGTTCCTCGAGAGGACCGATGCGAACAGCCCGTGGGTGCTTGCGCCCTTTGCGGCGCCGGTCAGGTCGCGACAGCCGATTTCACGCGGTCGGCGGCGGACCACTTGAAAAAACAAACACCGAAGGCCGCGAGCGCGACGGAGAGGCCCATCAGCTTCATGCCCACGCCGGCGAGCAGTTGATCCTCGGCGGCGCTAAAGGTGGCGAAGAGGCGCGGGGCGTATTCGTAGGTGGGGTAGAGGATATCGTCGGAGAACGTGATGTAGGCGAAGACGGGGGTCATCGCAATGAGCACACCGAAGAGGTAGATCATGCGGGCGCCGTGGGAAATCGGCGGCAGCGCACGCGAGGGGCTGAGTAGCGGCCACCAATAGAGCAGGCCGGAGCCGAAAAACATGAGATGTTCGACGACGTGGATCGTCTTATTTTGGAGCGCCCAGTCGTAGGCGACGGGGGCGTGCCAGAGACTGATGACGAGGGTGTAAAGCAGGCCGCAAATCAATGGTTGCGTGAGAAAGCGCAGAGGCCGGCGAAGAGAGGGCCGGGCGAGCACGGGATCGACCATCCACGCGGGCAGCCCGCGGAGGAAGAGGATGGCGGCAGGGTAGATCAGCAACTGATGTTGCAGCATGTGGACGCTGAAGAGAAAACGTTCGCCGATCTGGTCGAGCGGGGAGCCGACGGCCAGGTAGAAGATCACGAGGGCGGCGTAGAATTGCGCGGCGTGGCCGCGAGGGAAGGCCGTGCCGGGAGCCAGACGCGGGCGCAGGGGACCGGCGAGCATCGCGTAGAGCCAGCCGAGGAAAACGAGCCCACCGACGAGGTGGGGTTCATTGTGCCAGTGGCGCCAGTCGATCATGGGAAAAAAGAAAGGCGGCCCGGAGGCCGCCGCGGATAATGGAGAACTTGGCGAGCCTCAGGGCGTCGCGGTGATCGGAATGCCATCTTTCACCATGAAAAGCGCCACGAGCGCCCAAGCGGTGCCGGCGGCCAGCACGAGCCCGATAAAAAACATGATCGTGCAAAAGGGCTTATCCCAGCGCAGGTGCATGAAGTAGAAGATCACATACATGAACTTCACGACGGAGAGCACAACGAGCGCCGTGACGATGATCCACTTGGCGAAGGGCAGGTAGATGCCGACGATCTCGACGCCGGTGATGACGGCGAGGAGCATGGCGATGTTCACGTAGATCTGAAACTTGCTGTCGTCGTGGCCGTGATCGGCATGGCCGGCGGCGGGGGCGTGGGAGGCGGGTGCGCTCATGGTGATTTCTTAAAGGTATTCGAGGAGATAGACGGCGGTGAAGATGACGATCCAAACAATATCAACGAAGTGCCAGTAGAGGCCCATCGATTCGACGTCGATCGCGTTGCGTTCGTCGAAGTTCACTACGCCGCGTGGGCGGGCGAAGAAGATACTGGCGACGATACAGCCGACCAAACCGGCCAACATCGCGAAGTGTCCACCGAAGAACGAGCCGACGGTGGCGCCGCTGTGGAGGGTGTGGACGAGACCGAGCACGGAAAACATCGCGAGGAGAATGCCGCCGATGATGGCGAGGACGTGCATCAAATTGCCGACAAACCAACCTGCGTTGCGGCTGGTCTCCGGTGGCTGGAACGAACGGACATACATCAGGATCAGCCACAACACACCGATGGCGACGTGGGTGCCGTGCGTGCCGGTGAGGGTGAAGAACGTCGTGCCGAGCATGCTGTTGGTGATCGTCATCTTCTTGATTTCGACGAATTCCTTGAACTCATAGACTTGGCATCCGAGGAAGATCGCGCCGAAGAAAATGGTCGTGAGGATCGACCAGCGCATGCTCTTGAGATTGCCCTTCTGGATCGCCGTGACGGCGAGGGCCATCATGAGCGACGACATCAGCAGGATGAACGTGGAGAACGACGTGAGCTCGATGCTGAAGATTTCCTTCGGCGACGGGGCGCCGGGCATCGGATGCAGGCGGTAGATCAGGTGGGTCGAGATGAGCGCGCCAAAGAACATGCAGTCCGAGGCCAGAAACGTCCACATGAGGAGTTTCTTGTTGGGGATCCCGGTCGAAGTGCTCGGATCGTGGTGATGGTCGATGGGGCCAGCGTGACTGCTCATATTAGAGAGGAAAGGTATTGAAGAGGCGGTAGGGCGATCAGGTGGGACGTGGCGCCGCTTAATGTCTGGCGGCGTGCTTGTCGGAGGAATCGTGGCCTTCCTCGCCGAGGTGGAGATGGTAGCCTTCGTTGCCCTCGAGGGCCCAGAAGTAGATGCCGATCAGCATGACTGCGCCGCCCATCATCGCGGTGCCGATTTTCTTACCCCAGAAACCGGGGCTGGGATCGTGGTCGATGACGGCGATGCCGATGGCGGCGATCAGGAGACCGAGACTGGCGACAAACGGATAGATCGACTGAAACGGCATGTGGATGCCGCCGTGATCGGCCTCGGCCTTGGCGTGCTCGGCCTCTTCCTTTGCGATTTGAGCTTGGTTTTGTTTAATATACCAAAAGGCGTCGCGGGCGTGGACCGTGGGGATCACGCGGTAGTTATACTCGGGCGGGGGATTGGGCAGGCTCCACTCCAGAGTGCGGGCGTCCCACACATCTTTGCCGACTTTTTCGCCCTTGAAATAGGTGTAGGCCATCACCGCGAAGTAGATGAAGATACCTACGCCGAGGATGAGCGCACCGATGGTGGCGACGAAGTTCGCGGTGTTCCAACCGAGGTTGGCGTCGTAGGTGTAGGTGCGGCGGGGCATACCGTTCAGGCCGAGGAAGTGCATCGGGAAAAACGTGACGTTGAAACCTACGAAAATGACCCAGAAGGACAGTTTGCCCCAGAACTCGCTGACCTTGCGGCCGAACATGAGCGGGAACCAGTAGTGGATGCCGGCGAGCAACGCGAAAATCGAGCCACCGATGAGCACATAATGGAAGTGGGCGATGACGAAATAGCTGTCCTGCTGCTGCGCGTCGGCCGGGGCGGCGGCGTGCATGACGCCGGAGAAGCCGCCGATCATGAACATCCAGACGAAGCCGAGGGCGAACATCATGGGCGTGCGCATCGAAATGTGGCCGCCCCAGAGGGTGCCGATCCAGTTAAATATCTTAACGCCCGTGGGCACGGCGATGGCCATGGTGGCGAGGGAGAATGCCGCGGTGGCCATGGTGCCCATGCCGGTGGTAAACATGTGATGGCTCCACACGGAGAAGCCGAGAAAGCCAATGGACGCGCCCGAGAACACCACGATCGGGTAACCGAAGAGAGGCTTGCGCGAAAACGTGGGGAGAATTTCCGAAACGATGCCCATCGCGGGCAAAATCAGGATGTAAACCTCGGGATGTCCGAAGACCCAGAAGAGGTGCTGCCAGAGAATGGGCATGCCACCGTTGGAGACCTCGAAGAAGTTCGTGCCGAAAAGACGGTCCATCATCAGCTCGACGAGCGCGATGGTGATGAAGGGAAAGGAGAGGACGATCAAGAAGGCCGTGATGAGCGTCATCCACGTGAAGACCGGCAGGCGCATCATGGTCATGCCGGGCGCGCGCAGGTTGATGATGGTGACGATAAAGTTCAGCGAGGCGGCGATGGAGGCGACGCCGAGGAGCTGGAGGCCCATCACCCACATGTCGATCGAGTGGTCGGGTGCGAAGGTCTTCGAGGTGAGCGGGGCATAGCCGACCCAGCCGCCGTCAGGCGCGCCGTCGTGCATAAACCAACCGAGGTTAATGATGATCGCGCCGGCGACGAAGGTCCACAGCGAGAAGGCATTCAGGCGGGGGAAGGCGACGTCGCGCGCACCGATTTGGAGCGGCATCATGAAATTGAAAAAAGCGGCCGAGAGCGGCATGACGGCGAGGAAGATCATCGTCGTGCCGTGCATCGTGAACATCGTGTTGTATTGCTGCGCGGTCAGCACGGTGCCGTTGGGGAACATCAGCTGGAGGCGGATGAGCAACGCCTCAACGCCGCCGACGAGGAAGAAAAACAACGCAAAAATACCGTAGAGGAACCCGATCTTCTTGTGGTCAACCGTCGTGAGCCAGCTCACGAGCCCGGTCTGCGCCGTGGGGCGCCAGAAGACCGATGATTTAGCCGGAGCCGCGCCGTCTTTGACGTGGAGATCTGATTTGAGAATGGCGTCCATGGTGGGAAATTACTTGAGGCTTTGGAGGTAGGCGACGAGGGCGACTTCGTCTTCGGCGGTGAGCTTGATGTTATTGTCGACATAACCCTTGGCCATCTTGTTGCCGGGTTTGACGGCGCCGGGGTTGTGAATCCAGCGCTGGAGTTGCTCGGGGTTATTTTCGATCACGCCAGCGGCGAGGGTGGAGCGGGCGCCGATGTGGGTGAGATTCGGTCCGCTGATGCCGACCGCACCGTGGCCGCGAACCTCATGGCAGGACACGCAGGCCTTGGTGGAAAAGAGCGCTTTGCCTTGGGCGATGAGAGCGGGATTTTCGCCTTTCTCTGGAAACTGTTTGGCCTTCCACGCATCGAGGGGGGCGACGTCAAATTTATCCGAGATGCCCGTCTCGTTCTGCTTAAAGGTGCGGAGCGCAGCAAACTGGGCCTTGGGCGCGTTGGAATCGGCGAGCTTCGGCGCGGCGACGTTGCGGGCGGGAGCGGTCTGCTGGCTGAGCCAATCGTTGAAATCCTTCGGCCCGAGCGCCACCACACGGAAACGCATGACGGCGTGCGAATCGCCGCAATACTCGGCGCATTGACCCCAGTAGTAACCGGGCTGGTCGGCTTCGAGCCACAGGAAATTCGCGCGGTTCGGGATCATGTCCACCTTGCCTGCGAGCTTGGGCACCCAGAAGCTGTGGATGACATCGGCGCCGCGCACATTGATGCGCACGGGGCGGTTGGCGGGGATAACGAGTTCGTTGCCCGTGGTCAGGGCGCCAGCACCGGCAATCTGCTCGCTGGGGTATTCAAATTTGAACCACCACTGATAACCGGTGGCCGTGATCTCGTAGAGATCGGCCTTCCGGTCTTCGGGGACATCGTAGGTGTAGAAGATGCCCTTGAGGGTGGGGATGGCGATGATGACGAGCGCCAGCACGGAGGCACCGATGAGGCCCACCTCGATCAGTGGGTTGCCATGACCTTGCTCGGGCGGGACCGCTTTTTCCTCTGCAGCGGTGCGGGCACGGAATTTCCACGTGGCGTAGGCGAGCACGCCGCCAACGAGAATGAAAATCACGAGGGTGACCCAGCATGTGACATAAAACACTTCCAACTGACTCCGCGCCACCGGGCCGGCCACCTTGATCGTCGATTGGTGTCCGTCCATACGCCACCAATTGTAGTCACAGCCCGACAACAGGGCGAGGGTGCCCAGCGCGAGGCCGGCGAGGCCCCAACGGGCGAAGGATGAAGGAAGTGTGGACAGGCGCATGGTGCGTTTCAGGAATTTATTTAATGGCCAGAGCGATCGCCAAACTCTGCCGAGAGTCCGCGAACACACAGGCATTTCAAGTCATAATACTGCATTGCAGGAGACTTTGCGGTGGGGTGAGGTGCGGGGCAACTCAGGCGCGGTTGAAAGCCTCAGCTATTAACACCGCTCGCAGTCATATTAGGGGCGAATTAGCGCCGGGCGCGGGCGCCGGGGTATCACGAGTTTGCTCAACCCGAAGTCGCTGGGCTAATTTTATGGCTTCGAGTTTGCCAGCGACAGCGGGGGGCATGAGCCTCCTCCGACATGAAAAATCGCATTCTCTTAGCCACCACGGTTTCCATTCTCTTCGTTTCTGGCTGCGGCCAGAAAGATTCGACCGCCGCCGCCCCGGCCGCATCGACTCCGGCCTCCGCCCCCGCACCGGCCACCCCCGCAGGTCCGCGCATCGTGGAGGTCACCGCCGGTGATAACATGAAATTCAGTCTGACGACAATTGAGGCGAAGGCGGGCGAAGAGCTGAAGATCATCCTGACCAATATTGCCACGGCGCCCAAAGAGGCGATGGGTCATAACCTGATCATCCTGAAGAAAGGTTCCGATGCCGCCGCGTTTGCCACGGCCGCGACCACGGCCAAGGCCACCGAATACATTCCCGAAGCTCTTAAGGATCAGGTCCTCGCCCACTCCGAGTTGCTGGGGCCCCGTAAGTCCTCGGAATTCACCTTCAAAGTTCCCGCCGAAGCTGGCGACTATCCGTTCCTCTGCTCATTTCCCGCCCACTTCATGATCGGCATGAAGGGTGTGGTTTCGGTCAAGTAAGCTTTTTTTCAGCTCTTTGGCTGATCAAAGCCGGATCCCCGCGGGTCCGGCTTTTTGTTTGATGACGCAATCGCTTGGTCTGTCGCGGTGTGCGCTTGCCAAGCTCGACGCGATTCGCAACCTCGCGGCTCGATGCCCCTCGGGAATCCCCGCCGATTCTGGGAAGCGCGCGCGAACTCGCTCGTTTGGCGCATCAACGTCGGCGCATGGCTCGAACGCGCCGCGCCGGCTTCATTTGCGGTCGCGACGCCTTTTGCCGTGGCGATTTTCGCCCTGCGCCGTCGCCAGGCTTCGTTGCTCTCCGCCGAAATCGCGCTCGCGGTCGCCCTCTTGCTTTCGGCGATCTACGCCGCGTGGCGCGCGCGCGCGGCTTATTATAGCCGCACCGAGGCCCTTGTGCTCATCGAATCGCGTCTGCGCCTAGACACCCGACTGACCGCCGCGACCGCCGGGCTCGTCGCCTGGCCCGCAGCACCCGACGCGTGGCGCGCGCTCGTGCATTGGCGACTGCGCGCGCCGGCTGGTTGGCTCGGGGGCGCGGTTTTACTATTGGCGTTTGCACTCACATTTCCCGTCACCCACGACGCTGGCGTTGCCCGTTCCGCCGGTCCGCCGCCTTCGGTGCTGCAGACCAGGGAAATGATCGCCGCCCTCCAGGATTTAAAAACGGCCGACCCCGCCGAACTTGAGAAACTCTCCGAGCGCGCCGCCGAACTCGCCCGCCGTCCCGCCGAAGCGCAGTTCGCGCATTCCGCCCTCGAAGCCGCCGATGCGCTCCGCGATCAAACGGCCGCCGCCGCCGCCGCTCTTGGCCGCAACCTCGAATCCGCCGCCGCCGCGCTCGAAGCCGCCGGCAACGACGCTGATCTAAAATCCGCCGCTAGCCGCCTCGGCGCCGCGCTGCAAGGACTCCGCGATGGTCCGTTGCCAGTGAACAAAGACCTTCTCGCCAACCTTCCCGCCGGCGCCGGCGATCTTTCCAATCTCAGCGCCGCGCAATGCGCCCAGCTCGCCCGCCAGCTCGCCCAAGCCGGTCAGCAAACGCGCGGCGTCGCCGGAGCTGCCGGCGCGGGTGCCTCCATCGCGAAAGGTGAGGACCAGGGAGAAGGCGGCGCTGGTGCCGGCGGTGAGGGTGGGGGCGGCGGAAGCGCACCGTTGTCGTTCTCGAATCAAGTGGCCGACATCACTCCCGCAAAATCCGAAGGCCTCGCGCTCGGCGATCTCAGCCGCGTTTCTCTCGGCGACAAACTCAGCACCACCGCCGGCACCCACGATGTGGATCCCACCCGCGCCGCCGGCCCCGCCGCCGCCGGTGCGATCGCCGCGCCCGCGCAGGGCGGCGACGCCGTGTGGGTGAACCGCCTTACTCCCGCCGAACGCGCCGCGCTCAAGACTTTCTTCAAATGACCATCCCCGCTTCCGCTGTCACCACGCCCCCGAACGACACCGAACTCACGAACGCCTCCGCCGCGCTTGAGCGACTTGTCGCCACGCTTCGCACCGTGCTCTTCGGGCAGGAGGAATTGATCGAGCTCGTCGTCACCGGCGTGCTCGCGCGCGGCCATCTGCTGCTCGAGGGACTCCCCGGTCTCGGCAAAACCGAACTCGTCAAAGGCCTCGCCGCGTCGCTCGGTCTCCAATCACGTCGCGTGCAGTTCACGCCCGATCTGCTGCCCGGCGACATCACGGGCAATCCCGTTCTCGAAGAGACGCCGACGGGCCGCCGCTTCGTTTTCCAACGCGGCCCGGTCTTCGCCAACATTCTCCTCGCCGACGAAATCAACCGTGCCTCCCCGAAAACGCAGTCCGCGCTGCTTGAGGCGATGCAGGAGCGCCGCGTCACCGCCGGTGGTGAGACGCACGCGCTGCCCGATCCGTTTTTGGTCCTCGCGACGCAAAACCCCATCGACCTTGAGGGCACCTATCCGCTGCCGGAGGCGCAGCTTGATCGTTTCCTTTTCAAGATCGTCGTCGGCGCCAACTCCGCCGATGTGCTGCGTCGCATCGTGATGAACCGCGAACTCGGTGCCGAGCCCGTCGTCGCGCCCGTGCTCGCCCGCGAGGAATTCACCGCGCTGCTCGCGCTCGTGCGCCGCGTGCATTTGCCCGAGGTCGTCGCCGATTATATCGCGCGCCTCGTCTATGCCTCGCAACCCGGTGCCTCCCCGGCCTCGGCCGGCGTGCGGTTCGGCGCGAGCCCGCGGGCAGCGCTCGCGCTCGCCGCCGCCGGGCGCGCCCGCGCGATCCGCCACGGCCGCCCACACTTGAGCTTCGAAGACGTGCAAGCGGTTGCGCGTTCCGTCCTCGCGCACCGGATCATTTTGGAACACACGGCGCGACTTGACGGAGCCACCTCCGCCAGCGTCGTCGAAAAACTTCTCGCCGAGATCCCCATGCAGTCGAAGCCGCTCCCCGGCACGCTCGCCGCCGCGAAAATCGCATGAAGACGTCCTGCGGTTCGGATTCTTTTTTAATCTCGTTTCTGGTTTTCGCTTTCGTCGCCACCCCACTCCGGGCGGAAACGCTGGTGTCGGTGCCGACGACCCCGGGCACGGGTATCACGGTGCGTTTCGCGACCCCGCTCACCCAGATGCCGCATTTCGGTTTCCTGCCCGTGCGCGCGATCATCGAGAATCTATCCGCCAACGACGGCACCTGGGATCTGCAATTTCAGCTCGGCAATAGCGGCGCCGCCGCACCGCTCACGCTCGTCACGCGTCACAATCTCGCCGTGCCCGCCGGGCAGACGCGGGAAATGTGGCTTTATCTGCCCGTCGCGCGCGCGGGATTTGCGGCGAATGGCGGTAGCCCCGGTCCGCGGACCTCCATCGTTAAGACGCCCATGGGCACGAAAATCTCTCGCGTTGTCCCGCCCGCCGCGGGTCGCGGTTTGCCCACGAGCGTGGTCGTCGATATCAACGAAACCACCGGTGATCTCATCACTCAGAATCTCAGTTTTACGGGTGCCGTGATATCCACGGCCACCACGCGACCGCCCCCGGGTAACAGTGTCAGCTACACCGTCGATGCCTTCGGCTCTGTCACCACCCGCTACCGGCCGAACGTCGGTGCGTTCAGGGTCGATGTTATCACCAACGCAGGTGGGCGCATCGCGCGCTCCGTGCGAACGCCCCCGCTGGCGAAGATCACAGTCACCCCGACTCCGACGGGCATGAGGATCAGCCGAGTATTCGCGAACCTGAGATCGGTGACCGAGGAAGTTGATTTCGATACGATCACCGGCGTGGTGAAAACATCCCGGATTATGGCGGACGGCGCGGTGTTTGTAACCAATTCGAAGTCCCTGCCCGCGACACCCGGCTCTGAGACTATCTATACCATTAACCCGACGGACGGCACTTACAGCACGCAGACCCGACAGACGTCCAACTCCACGGCGCCTGCGAAGATGAGCGTCACGGTTTCTTCCACCGCCGCCGGGTCTCCCAGTGGTGTTCCTTCCGCTCCCGCTCCGACCGGCAACCCCATCATGACAACCGCCGTCGCCGAGATTTCCGGTCCCGGGCTCAGCGGTTTGGCGCGGGTGCCGCTTCCCAATAGTTCCGCCGGCAATCCCATGCGGCCCTTCGCTGTCAGCGCCGCGCTGGAGTCCGATTTTCGTGCGGCCCTCGCCTCGCAGGTGGCCGGTGCGCCCAATCTGGCGGCGGTCATCGTGGCGC
>JACMRG010000409.1 GCA_014376585.1 Opitutaceae bacterium
CCCGCCCCGAACCGTAGGCCCGACCGCCGGTCGGGCTCCGCCATCTCCGTCCGCGGATTTCATTCGGACCCCGCAAAAAATTCTGCCCTCCTCCCCGTCACATCACCCGCGCGCCGTGACGGTTTCGTTTCTCATCCCGCTCTACGACTGCCTCGCCCTCACGCAGGCGATGCTCGCGTCCCTCCGCGCCACGCTCCCGCCCGGCCTCGCGCACGAGATCATCTTCATCGACGACGGCAGCACCGACGGCACCCGCGCGTGGCTCGCCACCCTTGCCCCAGATCCCTCTATCCGGGTCATCCTGCAGCCGCAAAACTTCGGCTACGCCGCCGCCAACAACGCCGGCGCCGCCGTCGCCCGGGGCGAATTTCTCGCCCTCCTCAACAACGACCTGATCCTCACGCCCCTCTGGCTCGAGCCAATCCTCGCTGCGCACCACACCCACGGGGACCGCGCGGGCCTGGTCGGCAACCTTCAGATCGAAGCCGTCACCGGCGCGCTCGATCACGCCGGCATTTTCATCAACCTGAAGGGCAAGCCCGAGCACCTCCGCACGCCGCCTCTCGCCTTTCGCCTCTCGCCTTTCGCCCCCCGTTACCGCCGCGTCGCGGCGGTGACCGGCGCCTGCGTCGTCATCCGTCGTAATCTCTGGGAAAAGCTCGGCGGCTTCGATGAAGCCTTCATCAACGGCTGCGAAGACGTCGATCTCTGCCTCCGCGCTTCTGACGCTGGCCACATCAATCTCGTCGCACTCAAGAGCGTCGTGCGCCACCACGTCAGCTCCTCTTCCGGCCGGAAACTCCGCGACGAAGCCAATACCCGCGAACTCGTCCGCCGCTGGCACGATACCCTGGCCCGTCACGCCGCGCGCATCTGGTGTCGCGACTACCTCGAAACCTATCTCCGCGACCCGCGTGATTTCCCCGACGCCGCGCTCGCCCGCCAAGCCTTCTTCTATGCGCTGCACCTTCGCCCCGCGCCCCCGCCCGGCGCCCTCGCCGGCATGGCCAAGAACCTCGCCGCCGAACTTACCCGCTGGCGGAAAATCCTCTGAAAGTGGCCGCGGCATCCTGCCGCTAGTCCCAACAAAATCCTCTCTACTCCGGGGTATGTCGTGCAACGCCGCGATGTGTTTCTCGCCCCCTTCCGCCTCCCGGTTTTCCGCGTATTCCGTTTATTCCGTGGGCCCTCTCCGATTCTAGCACTGCGCTCCCTCTTCCCTTTCTCGCCGCGGTTACTGGTCTAAAAACCCCACTTTGCCCCCGCCGCGCACGATCTCGCGCACCACCGATTGCGGACGCTGGTTCACCGTCAAAAACATCCGTCCGATATACTCGCCGATAAGCCCGAGCAGCACCAGCTGCGTGCCGGAAAACACCAGTAACGCTGCCATCAGCGAGCCCCAACCATACGACGGGCCCGACCCGTGCCACCACAACCACGCGACCACCCCAAAAACGCCCAGCCCCACCGTGGCCAGCATCAAGCCCAAACCCGTCGCGAGCCGCAGCGGCAGCACAGAGAAATTCACCCACGCGCTCAGCCACAGCCGCACCAGCCGCCGCAGCGTGTAGCCGCTCGCGCCCGCCTGCCGTTCGTCGTGCCGCACATCGAGCGATCCGATCCGTTGCGTCACCTGCAAAATCAGCCCGTCGATATACGGCAACGGCCCGCTGTTCACCGCCACCTCGCGAGCCACGAACGCCGTCACGCACCGAAAGCTCGACAGGTAAAACCCCGGTGGTTTCTCCAGGGCCCAGTCCGTCATGCGATTCGTGAGCCAGCTCCCAAAATTCCGCCACGCCGAGTGCCGCTTCACCGCATAGTGGCCAAACACCACATCGAGTCCCGCGGCTACCGCGTGCTCCCACATCCGCACCGCCTCCTCGGGCGGATTCTGGCCGTCATCATCGAGGTTCACGATGTGCGCGCCCTTCGCATTCCGCCAGCCGCTGAGCACCGCGTTGTGCTCCCCATAATTCCGCGCGTGCTCCACATAGATGATCGGCACCCGCGCCTCCGCCACGAGCCGGCGACACACTTCGGCCGTGCCATCCTTGCTCCCGTCGTTCACCAACACGATCTCATGTCCGCCGGCCACCGTGAGCGCCTCGATCCGCTTCACCAAAGGCCCGATCGTCTCCGCGCTGTGGTAAAGCGGCATCACAAAACTCAGCGCAGTCTTCATAGATAGTGGGGCAACTCCTTGCGATAGTAGCCGAGCGTCTTTGTCAAAGCAGCCCGCAAATCCGTGCGCGGCTTCCAGCCGAGCAGGCGCGCGATCTTCCGATCGTCCGCGTAGTAATCTCCGATATCTATCTTTTTCCGTTCCGCCGGAAACGCCCGCACGACAAACGCTCCACCCTTGTTCACCTCCACCATCAGCTCCGCGAGCCGCTGCAGCGTCACCGGCGGAGGTCCGCCCAGATTAAAAACCTCGCCCACCGCCGCCTCCCGCGCTGCCGCCAGCAAAAATGCCTCCACCGCGTCATCGACATAAGTGAAGTCGCGCTTCTGCTCGCCGCCCCAAACTTCGATGGGCTCATCCTCGATCAACTGCCGCACCCATACACCCACAAACGTCTGCCGCGCATCTTTCACGCGCATGCGCGGGCCGATGGTATTCGTCAGTCGCAGCGCCGTCGCCCGGATTCCATGCACCCGCGCATACAACAGATGAAACGCTTCACCCGCCGCCTTGTTGATGCCGTTCACATCCACCGGCCGCACGGGGTGCCGTTCATCCACCGGCAAATAATCCGGTTTCCCGTAAATCTGCCGCGTGCTCGCGAAAACGATGCGCACGCCGGGATTGTGCTTCCGACATGCCTCCAACAGCGCCAACTGGGCGCGGCAGTTAATTTCCAGATCCGTCTCGGGATCAGTCATCGAGTCCATGTGACTCGTCTGGCCCGCGAGATTGAATAAAAAATCCTGCCCGGGGACCAGTCGCGCCAGCTTCGCGTGCTCCCGCACGTCCGTGCGATGCACCTTAATTTTAGCCGTTATCCCCGCGATATTCCGCAGATTTCCGCCGTATTCGGGAATCAGCGCGTCCACCACCGTCACGCGGGCCCCGAACTTCACCAATGCCCGCCCCAAATTTGATCCGATAAACCCCAGTCCTCCGGTGATGAGCACGCTTCGTCCTGAAAAAACGTGTGAGAGGGAAACCTCGGGGGTCATGTGCCTGAAAGAAACACGGCTCGCTCGCGTCGGCGCAAATTTATTTGCGGCGCATCTAACCTGGAGACTCGCCGGCCCTAGTTCTCCGTCTCGTCCATTTCCGACTTCACTTCGAGCTCGATTCCATACATCGCGAATCCGAGCGGCCGCGCATCGCCGCCGCCCAGCCGTGTCGGTGGCGTGCTCGACCTCAATTCCAAGACACTCATTCCCGCCGGCACCATGATCTCCGGCACGCGCACGACTTTAAGCTCCGTGCCGATCTTCACCGTCCGCAGCCGACGCCCGTTCAGCCAAAGCTGTAGGTCGCGGTCCGTCTCGCTGCGCACGTTGAAGCGACACACCACCCGCAGCGGGCGCTCCTGCGGGTTGTCGATGCGCAGGGTCGCGTCGCCTTTAGTCCAGTTCCAACGCGTCGCCGTGCGCGACAACCGCTCCAGATCATGCCAGCCGTCGCCGAGGCTCACCCGCAAAAAATAACGGCTCGTCGTGTTCACGAGCGCGTAGTGCGCGTTCACACGTTCACTCCCGCCGTCCGGCAGAAGCACCCCGACGAGACCCCCGTTGAGATCCCAAGCTCCGCGCAAAGGAGTATTCAGACGTCCCTCATAAGTGTGCGTCTCGAAATACTGAGGCTTCTTCAATAGGAAAGAGTTCGCCCACAACCGCGACCACATATCGGGAATGCGGATATTCAACGACCCGATGTCGCTCCGCGCTTCGAGCTTCTGCAACTGCAGGAGTTCTCGTCCCACGATGAGCGGCGGGTGCTCCAGCCGCTCCGTGAACCGATACGCCACGACCAGATTCATCGCCGCCACCGCCACACCGCAGGTCACTACCAACCCGCGCCGCCACCCTTGCCGGTCCAGCGTCACCCAATACACCAGCGCCGCCAGTAACCCCGGGTAAAACACCGCAAGGATTTTGTAGGCGTCGTAGCTCGCATTCGTGCCCAGCCACACGCCACGCAGATTGAGATAACCATACCCCAGGAGCGGCGGCAGCGAGAGACACAGCGCCACAAACGCGCTGCTTCGGCGCAGCTTGGCCCCGCGCACCAGCGCGCTCACCAGCAAGCCGACCACGGGCACCGCCAGTCCGGCTCGCGCCCAAGTCGGCCACGGCGACAAGCCGGTATTGGCCACCATCCCCAGCCAACCCGCCGGGGCGAGCATGGGGATTTTCCAACCGAAATCATACTGCTGCAGTAGCGCCAGTCGCTCAGCCAGCCCCGCCACTCGCTCCCAGAAAATTAAACCCGCCACGATCAGCGGCGCGGCCATCGCCAGAGTCCACCGTCCCAACCGCCCCCATTGCACGGTCCACGCCGCCAGCCCACCGGCATACGCCACTGCCGGTGCCACGCACACCAGCAAAATAAAATTATAGCTACTCAGGACCAGCGCGTAGCCCACCAACAGCACGCCGCTAAACTGCCAGACCCGCCGCCCCTGCATCCGCCCGCGCCAAAGCGCCACGCCCGCCCAAGTGAGCAGCATAATCGCATGCGCGGCCAGCAGCTGCCCCATCGCCACGTGCGCCACCGCATACCAGGTGATAGGGCTCACCCCGTAAAGCGCCGCGATCGCCCAGCTCGCCCGCCCTTCATAACGCAACACCGCGCGGGCCGTCCAAAACACCATGGGCAGCGAACCGGCCAGCAGCACCATCGTCATCAGACTCGTCAATTCATACGGCCCGCAATCAAGGATCGTGCCGTTCAACGCGATCAGCGCGGCCGGCGTGAAGTGGTTCAGCCGCGTCCAGTAGTCGAAAAAATTGTCCGCCGACATCACCCGCACCACCTCAGTCAGCCCCAAAAATCCCTGGCGGTCACCCTGCGCGAATTCCATCAGCACCCGCGCCCCCGCGGCGTAGTCCGCCGCGTCGCAACTGCCCAGCGAGGTGGGCGTAAGTCCCTTCGAGGCGCGCGCCAGGGGCAGGACGAGCACGGCCAGCGTGACCGCGGTCGCACTCCACACCGGCCAAAATTTCTTTACGCCCGCCCACAGCGCTCCCTGCCCGCGCCACCAGCCCGCACCCAAGAGCAGCACCACCGGCACGACTTCACTCGCCCACGCATAAGTATGGGTGCCGCGCAGTCCGGCGTTGCTCCCCAGCCACACGACCAGCGCCTGCAACGTAAACCCGGCCGGCACCACCAGCACCGTCCAAAAATTCCGCCATCGCCCCGGCATCACCAGCAGCGCCAAGCCCGCGCCCCAAAAAATCACGTGGGCCAACAGCCCGAAGGCAACGAGGTAGAAATACATGACCGCTCCTCGTCACACGGGCTTGCGCGCCGCCACAAAAATCGACGAGCCCCATCCCCAGCGCCCGCCGGCCTCCACCCACGCGTGCTCCAGCGCCATCATGCCGTTGAACATCGCCTCCAAGGGCGCGGGGTAGGGTTTCACATCGCTCGTGTCTTTGCCGGAGCGGAAAATTTTTCGTTTAGCCACCAGCAACGGAAACGGCAGCGCATTCCAATGCGTGCTTTTGATCTCCCCAAATCCCGCCGCACGCAGCGATTCAGCTAGCTCGCCCCGCGTGTAGCGATGCTTGGTCTGGCACGAGTCGTCGTGATACGACCACATCCACATGTAGGCGGGCACATTGATCACGACCAGCCCGCCCGGCTTCAACACGCGGAAAAATTCCGCGAGCGCAGTCTTCGCATCGTCCACCTGACAGATCACGTCAGCCGAGACCACCGCGTCGAAATCCCCCGAGGCAAACGGCAACGTCGTGATCGAAGCCTTTTCGAATCGCACCCCCTGCACCCGCTGCCGCGACAACTCCACCGCGAGCGGCGAAAAATCAATCGCTTCCATGCGCCAACCCGGATGCGCCGCGCGCAGCCGCAGACTCAATCCCCCTGTCCCGCAGCCCGCGTCCAAGACACGCGCGTCAGCCGCGATTCCCGCCAGTCGAAAGGCGTGCTGCACATGCCAATGAAGCGAGGGGAAATACCACATCCGGTCTTCGACCTCCGCGAGCTTCAGATATTCGTCGCTATTCATTAAAAACGTTAAGGCTGGCCGCCCCGCCCGCCCGCCCGCAATCACGATTCATCTCTCCTTTTTGTGGCCAAACCGCGCCCACCTCGCCCAGCCTTTCTTCCGATGCGCCGCTTTCTTTCCCTCCTCGCCACTCCGGGCGGTCGTGTCGTGCGCTACCTCATTTCACTCGGCCTGCTCGCTCTCCTCATCCACCGGATTGATCGGGCGCAACTCTCGGGCCTGCGTGGTCAATTTTCTCTCCCCCTTACAGTTGCCGCGTTCTTCCTGGCTGGCGTTACCTACCCGCTCCACGCCTGGCGTTGGCACCTGCTCCTTCGCGCCCAGGGTTTGGCGCTATCACTCCACTGGGCACACGTCGTCACGTGGATCGGCCAATTCTACAACGCGTTCCTCCTCGGCGGCGTGGGCGGCGACGCGGCGCGTATTTTCTATCTTCTGCGCGATGCCGCCACGCAACGCGTCGGCGGCTTCGTCACCCTCGTGATTGATCGCGGCATGGGGCTCGGCGTCCTCATGGCGATCGCGGCGGTCGCTCTCGCCGCCCGCACGGCCACGCTCGCGACCGATCCCCGCCTGCATTGGCTCTTCATCGCCGCACTCACCATCACGTTCGCCAGTGCCGCGGTCACCCTGCTCTTGCTTCGCCTCGATCCGACTCGATGGCCCCCCGCCCTCCTTCGCCTCCTCGGGCCGGCCCGCGTCCAATCCGCCGCTCACCTCATCGGCTGCGTGCGCGCCGCACCGCAGGCGCATGCCGTGGCTCTGGTTGTGACCGCCGCCATCTGGATTCTCGATTTCATCGCCGCCTGGTTGCTCGCCCGCGCGGTCGGCCTGCCTCTGCCGTTCTTGGAGACCTGCGTCGCCATGAGCGCCGCCTACGCTTCCACCGCGCTCCCGATCAACGTCGGCGGTCACGGCGTGCGCGAAGGCGCGCTGCTCGCCACGCTCACCGCCTTCGGCCTGCTCGCCACCCCCGACGCCCAGGAACGCGCCCTGCTCCTCGCCCTCCTCGTCTGGGCCACCACCGTCTTCTGGGGCCTCGTCGGCGGCCTCGTGGTCCTCTCCGCCCGCCGCCTGCTGCCGCCCGTCCCGCCCGTTCCGTAACTTTCGCCCCCCGCCATTTGTCACGTATTACGTGACAAACCCTCCTTTACCCCGCGGCGGAAGCCGACCGTTTGTCACGTAATACGTGACAAATATAGCGGGCTCCGTCCCAGCTCGGTTTCTATTTCCGCAGAAAGCTTTGCCAACGCCCACGTCCGCTCGTTTCGTTTTTTCCACGGCCTTCGCCGCTCCCCCTGATGCCTTCCGCTTCCCGCACGCCCCCCGCCGGCGGCGCCTTCGCCCGGCGCTTCACGCACTACACGGGCCTCTTCTTCGACGACTTCGCCACCGATTCCGCCTGGCTCCGCGACACCGCCACCCTCCGCCTGCCGCCCCTCGACGGGATCGCGGCTCTCACCCTCCGCGGCCAATTCCGCCCCCACCCCGCCGCCCGCGGCTTGGAAATCTCTCCACCCACCCTTTCCGTCCTGCTCAACGGCACCCGCGTCGTCACCCTGCGCACGCTCGTTCCCGGCCCTTGGGAAGTGAGCGTGCCCTTGCCCTCTCCCACGCCCACCGCCGGCTTTACGCTCACCCTCCGCCTCGGCGGCACCGCTGTCACCAACACCCTCGCCTGGCTCGCTCGCATCTCCGGCCTGGGCCCGCTCCAGC
>JACMRG010000410.1 GCA_014376585.1 Opitutaceae bacterium
CGCCGCCCTCGAACGCGACTCGGCTGCGTTCGTGCTCGTCGTTCTGGTCGACGCCCTCGGCAGCGCCCCCC
Organism: Opitutaceae bacterium; assembly: GCA_014376585.1. Lineage (GTDB taxonomy): Bacteria > Verrucomicrobiota > Verrucomicrobiia > Opitutales > Opitutaceae > Tous-C4FEB. The sequence goes on from JACMRG010000410.1 coordinate 72, forward strand.
AGGACACCGGGGCAAAAATGCTCGTCACCCCCGCCGGCCTCCTTGCCGGCACCATCGGCGGCGGCCGCGTCGAAGCCCAGGCCATCACGCTCGCGCACTCACTCCTCACCTCCGCCACCACCGCCCCCCGCTTCGTCAACTGGACGCTCAAAGGCGACGTCGGCATGACCTGCGGCGGGTCCGTCAAACTCTACTTCGAACCCCACGCCGCCACCGGCCCGTGGCCCATCGTCATCTTCGGCGCCGGCCACGTCGTGCAAGCGCTCGTGCCCGTCCTCCTCCCGCTCGCCTGCACACTCACCGTGATCGACCCCCGCGCCGACTGGCTCGCCCGTCTCCCTGAGGCCCGAACCCTGCGCACCGTTGTCCACGAGAACCCCGCCGATCTCGTCCCCACCCTCCCCGCCAACGCTTTCGTCCTCTGCATGACCAAAGGCCACGCCACCGACCGCCCCGTCCTGCAACGCGCCCTCGCCGAGCGCACCTTCCCCTATCTCGCCGCCATCGGCAGCGCCGCCAAAGCTACCGTCCTCCGCCAGGAACTCGTCGCCCAAGGCCTCACCCCCGAGCGCGCCGCCCAATTCTTCTGCCCCATCGGCGAAAGTTTCGGCCGCAACCACCCGCACGAGATCGCCCTCAGCATTGCCGCGCAGCTCCTCCGCGTGCGCGACACCCTCACTCCGTAGGCCGCGAGCTCGCTCGCGCTCCGCCATCGGCCGCGCCGCCTACACTACCGGCACCACCGCTACGATCTTCGGCAGCCACCGCGCCAGCGCCGCATAGAATGTCGCCAGCCCCCCGCCTTTGCGCCGCGCCAGCTCCGCCAGCCACGCGTCCGCCACCTGCTTGGCTCCCGTGATCGGGGTCGGCTTAAACTCGGTGTAGCCAAACCCCTCCGGCCAGAATTCATGCCTCGCGTGCGCCGCAAATCCAGCAAGCGAGGCCCAGGCTGCCTCGGCGGACCGGTCCTGCGCCAGGGTCATGTGTAGACGTAGCAATGCGCCCTGCGTCACCGCACACGTGGTGAAATCGCCCCGCTCCCGCGCAAACCACCGCGAGGCCCGTCCGTGAAATTCATGCGTGTCGATGGCGAGCGCCACCAGCACGTTGCCGTCCGGCAGCCACGTCATGGCGTCCCTGCCAGCGGTCTGCCCACTTCCGCCGCCCTGATGGGCCGACGGCCCGCGCTCACCGGTAATCCCGTGTCCTTGCGCCGGACCTGCACCACCTCGATGCGCTGCCGAAGCAACTTATTCACCGCCGCACTTACCGAGCAGTCCTCCGCCTGCGCCACGCTTTTGGCCGTGGCATAGAGATCGTCTTCCAAATTTACCGAAAGTCTCGTGAATGCACCATTGCACCAACGATTCTTCGATCAAGCGGTGAGTCCATGAAGGCCGCCGCCCTGCCGCTCCGCCGTCGCCACCCTTACGCCCCCGACGTCAAAGCTGTCGCCTTAAACCCCGCCAGCCGCAGCCCCCGACGCACTTCCGGGGCTTGCATGAAGACGTCCCACACGAGCCGGCTGCGCAGGTTCTCCGCCATCACCAGCGTGATGCCCTGATCGCTTCCAATCACATCGCGCGCGACCCAACCCGTCTGCGGGTTAAACGCATCGGCAAACCCATGGCGCCCCCACACCCGTTCGCCGCCCACCGCATGCATCTCGCGCAACGCCGCCAGACCCTCGCTCGGTGCAAACGGCCAAGAACCCGCCGGCGCGCACGGCACCATCGTGCCGTCGATCTTTTCGGCGGCGAGCGACGGCCCGCCCCAAGCCACATACCCGTGGACACTGTCCGATGCCGTCACTCCCCACAAGGCGTGCGACCAACGGGAAAACTCGCTTGCTCGGTCCGCGCACCAATCTCGTTGCGCCAACGTGGCGTCTACCGAGTTCTGCCAATAGTCCGCGTAGTCGTCCCGCTGCCCGCGAAAATCGAACCGAGCGTGGGCGACCTGATGGGTGAACGACGGTGCGCACTGGATAAACGTTCGTCCGCAAAAACTCACCACCGGCCCACGCTGCCGAGCATGCCAGGTCTCCGGCCCCAACGGCCGCTCCGCCGCGCCGACCCCGAATAGATACAGTCCCATCATCTCCGCATGGGCATCCCAGCGGTGGGACAGAAACCTGGTTTCCGGCACCCACCCGTGCGTGAGCGTGGCCCGCCATTCAGCGCCCAACCCCGGTCTACCCGCCCATAAAGCTCGCCCACCAGCATCCGCACCCGTTCATCCGCGAGATACTCGCGTGCGAAAATTGCTCCTTCCAAAAAAATCGCCGTGTCGATCGTTGAGGCCTCGCAGTCGCCCGCGCCCTGCCCGCTCTTCGCGTCCGCGAGATGATACAGCCAACCCCGTTCGTGCGCCACATGCGCGGCGACAAACTTCAACGTTTCCCGCAAGCGTCGACGAGCCTCGCCCGGCGGGAGCCAGCCCCGCTGGTCGGCGATGCACCACGCCGTCAGGGCGAAACCCGTGGCCGCCACCCTGGCGGGCGCCGTGCTCGCCGGCCCATCCGTCCGTGCCCGATCACGCGTCAGCCCGGACCGCCGGTCAGTCTGCTCCACAAAATACCGCAGCGCCCGCCGCTGCATCTCCTCAAGTAAATCGTCCTCCGTCGCCACCGTCTGCACGCGAGCCGAACCGCCCGGAACCCGGCGGTTCGAGCCAAGCGGCCACACCGCACCGCTCATCAAAATCATCAGCCCGGCCACCCCGATCCAGCAACGCCACCGCCTTCTAGCAGGCTCGCACCGGACATTGTTGGGTGGGGGTTCGTGAGGTTTGGGCACGGGATGATGCTCCTTCTTTACCTCCAACATTGGTCCGCAACCGCAGATATGAACGAAGTAATACCGGCGGCTGGTATGATTTGGACTTTTCCGGGTGGCGTCGTGACCTCCGGCCGCGACGGGTTCGGGAGGTTTTTTCCGGTCGACCGCGCCCGGAGGTCGCGGCTCTACCTCGAACGGCCCAAAGTCTAAAAATTCCGAGCCCTTGGTATAATTTCACGCCTCCCCTCAACCCGCGCAGGGACCCGCGCGTCCGTTCCATCCCGGCCCAAACTCTCCTGGTCAATTTTCCAAACGCGCCTGAATCGCGGCAAACACCGCCTCACCCGTCGCGGGCGACGCCAGGCGCACTTCACCGCCAGCCTGACCAAAGTTTGCGACCGCATCCCGCAGCGCTTCCCGCACGGACAGCGCCAGCATGAGCGGCGGTTCCCCCACGGCCTTGCTACCGTGAATCGTATCCGGTTGGGCGGCGTTTTTCAGCAGCGACACATTGAACTCCGCGGGGGCGTCGCTGATCGCGGGAATTTGATACGTGCTCGCGCTGTGCGTTAGCAACCGGCCCTGTGCGTCCCACTTCAAATCCTCGCTCGTGAGCCAGCCCATGCCTTGGACGAACCCGCCTTCGATCTGCCCGCGATCAATCCCCGGGTTCAACGAGGCGCCCACGTCGTGCACGATGTCCACGCGCCGCACCCGACTCATGCCCGTAAAGCCATCGACCTCGACCTCCGAAACGGAAGCCCCGCACGCGAAATAATGAAACGGCCGCCCCGCCGCCTTGCTCCAGTCCCAATAAATCCCGGGCGTCTTGTAGTAACCCGTCGCCGCCAAGCTGACCCGCTCGCGATACGCGTGCGCACAAACTTTGGCGAACGGCTCTTTGTTCTTCTCCCCCGTGCCGCGCTCCACCGCGCAGCCGTGCGCAAAATCGATCTTGTCCGCCATCGTGCCCAACATCGTCGCGGCCACGCCCGCCAGCCGTTCGCGCAGCGTCGCGCACGCCGCCGCCACCGCCATGCCGTTGAGATCCGCCCCGCTCGAGGCCGCCGTCGCCGACGTGTTCGGCACTTTGTCCGTCGCCGTCGTCATGATGCGGATCGACTCCGCCGGCAGGCCCAGCTCCCGCATCACGACGCCCAGCATTTTCACGTGGAGTCCCTGCCCCATCTCCGTGCCACCATGGTTCACCTGCACGCTGCCGTCGGAGTAGATCACCACATAGGCGCCTGCCTGATTGTAATGCGTGAGCGTAAATGAAATCCCAAATTTCACCGGCGTGATCGCCAGGCCCCGCTTCACGCGCGGATGCGTGCGGTTCCACTCGTCCACCTCGCGCCGCCGCTCCTCAAACTTCGCCTCCGTCTTCGCCTGCGCCCAGATGGTCTGGATGCGGTTGTCGCCGATGTCCTCGTGGTAGTGCGTGCGATTCGTCTCACCGGTGCCATGGTAGAGATTCTTTTCCCGCACCACCTCGGGCGCCAGCCCGTGCGAACGCGCCACGCGGTCCACGATCTCCTCGATCACGAGCATGCCCTGCGGCCCGCCGAAACCGCGAAACGCCGTGTTCGAAGTCGTATTCGTCTTCGCCACCCGCCCCGTGAAATGCACCGCCGGCAGATAGTAGGCATTGTCCAAGTGAAACAGCGCCCGGTCCAAAATCGGCTGCGACAAATCCAGCGACCAGCCGCCATCCGACAACAGTTCCACCTGCGCCGCCAGCAACCGCCCCTCACGATCGTGCCCCACCGAAAATTTCGCCTGAAACGGATGCCGCTTCCCCGTTAACATCATGTCCAGGTCCCGGTCCAGTTGCACGCGCACCGGCCGGCCGGCCTTCACCGACGCGAGCGCGACATACGCCGCCCAAGCATTGCCCTGCGTCTCCTTCCCGCCAAAACCGCCGCCCATACGCGGCGCCTGCACCACGACTTTGTTGCGCGCCACGTGCAACACCTCAGCCACGATCGCCTGGATTTCCGAAGGATGCTGCGTGGAGGAATTCACGGTCACCGATCCGTCCTCGCCCGCCTCGGCCCACGCCGCGTGCGTCTCCAGATAAAAATGCTCCTGCCCGCCCAACGAAAACTCGCCCTCCACCCGCAACGGCGCGTCCGCCAGCGCCGCCGCACAATCGCCCCGCGTGAGCGTGTGCGGCTCCGTGTGAAAACTCCACGCCGCGACCGCCGCGCCGATTCCCACCACCGCCGGCAGGACCGCATACTCCACCTCCACCAGCGCCGCCGCTTCACGGCACGCCTTGAGCGTTTCGCCCACGACGACCGCGATCACTTGCCCCTGAAACTGCACCAAATCCGTCGCGAGCAAGGGCTCATCGTGCCTCACCGGCCCCGTGTTGTTCTCGCCCGGGATATCCTCCGCCAGCAGCACCAGCGCCACGCCCGGCGCGACGCGCGCCCTCGTCGCATCACGCCGCAATATTCTCGCATGAGCATGCGGCGACATCACCGGCCAGATCTCCAGCATCGGCCGCCGCTGCGCCGTATCGTCCACGTAACGCGCGACACCGGTCACGTGCCCGACCGCGCTTTCATGCCGCAACTTCCGCGCCGCATCCTCGACCGCCCACGGCGAACTCTGCGCAAAAGTCACCACCTCGTCGTGCACCAGGCTGGCTTCGCCCGAAACAAATTTTTCCCACAGCGAAACCACCAGTCCCCGCCGATAGGCCGCGCCGCTGCGCACGTCGTCGATGGGCGTAAACTCGCCGCGCAACACCTCCGCCACGCCCGCATCGCAGATCGTTTTCCCGACGAGCGCGGCCTCGGCCTTGAGCGCCCGTTTGGTCCTCTCCGCCACGCCGCCATAAACGAGCCGCGCCGCCCGCACCACGCCAGCTTGGTCCACGTCGATCCGAAACGCCGCCGCGACGATACTGATGTCGAGTTCCACGCGGTGCGACACCTTCACGAACTTCACCCGCCGCACGAGCCCGGCCGCCGGCCCGCCGCGCGGCAGCACGATCTCCCGGATGATCTCGTCCGGGCGCAACACCGTCCGCCGGTAACCAGTGAAAAAATCCGCCAGCGCCACCGTCCGCTCGGCCGTCGCCGCCGAGAGCACGAGCGACGCATCGAGCGACATCAGCACTGCCGCGCTGTCTCCGATGGGCGAAGCCGTCGCGAGGTTGCCGCCCAAGGTCGCCCGGTTGCGAATCTGCCGCGCCGCAAACACCCGCAGCAGCTTCGCCAGCGAAGGAAACTCCACCGCCACCCTTTCCTCAATTGCGGTGAGCGTCACTCCCGCGCCGATGCGCCAGCTCCCGGGCGTTGCGACTATCTCGGTCAGCTCCGCGACGCCCTCGGTCGAAATGAGCACGGGAAATTTTCCAAATTTCTTATTCAGCTCCACGCCGATCTCCGTCGCTCCCGCCACCAGTCGCGCGGCCGGATGCTCCCCTTTCAAGGCGAACAACTCCGCCAGCGTCGCCGGCCGGAAAAACTTCTCTCCGGCGCCCTCGTAACTCATCGCCGCAAGCACCGGCGCCTCCCCCTTCAACCGTCGCGCGGACGCGTCCCCCGCGTCCGTCTCTGCGGTGCGCGCGGCGGCCGCCGCCGCCATCGCATCCCGGATCGGACGATAGCCCGTGCAGCGGCAAAGGTTACCGCAAAGCTGATCGTTAATCTGGCAGGGTGATTTCGCGCCGTCGCGGTAGTAACCCTCGAACATGGACACGACGAAACCCGGCGTGCAGTAGCCGCACTGCGAGCCGTAATGCTCGACCATCGCATCCTGGACGGCGTGAAGTTTCCCCGCCGGCGCGAGCCCCTCCACTGTCACCACTTCGCGCCCGGCAACCATCGGCAGCAGGGCGATGCAGCTGTTGATCGACCGATAGGTCGCGCGACCGTGGGCGTCGCGGTCCACGAGGGCCACCGTGCACGCGCCGCAATCACCCTCGGCGCAACCCTGCTTGCTCCCCGTGCAACCGTGCGTGCGCAAATAGTCGAGCAGCGTCGTCGTCGGCGCGAGGCCTTCAACGCGGGTCGCCTTGCCGTTGAGCGTAAAATCGAGCGGCATGAGTCGAACTTAGGTCGCCAGTCGCGCGAGCGTGTGCGCCAGAACTTTCACGCCCGCGGCGATGTGTTCGGGCGAAGCATATTCTTCGGGGCGATGGCTCCAGCCGTTGCGGCACGGGATGAAAATCATCGTCGTCGGGCTCACCCGCGCCATGAAGAGCGAGTCATGATAAGCCCGGCTCACCATCCGCCGATACTTCAGGCCAAGTTCCACGCACACTTCCTCGACAATTGCGATGGTGCGCGCATCGCCGGGCGCGGGCGGATCGGCGTTGATCTCCGAAAATTCCAACTGCACCGAGCGCCGCGCGCAAATCTCGTCAGCCGCGCGACGGATTTCAGCCAACGCCTTCTTGCGCGTGTCGAGCCGCGTGTCCCGCAGGTCGATCTCCAGGTAAGCACGATACGGCACGCTGTTCACCGCGCCGGGCTCGATGCAAAACACGCCGGTCGTGCCCACGGTGTCGAGACTGCCGCTCGTCTTCGCCGCCCGTTCCACGGCGAGCGCGATTTCCGCCGCCGCGAGCCCGGCGTCGCGGCGACCGGGCATCAGCACCGCGCCGGCATGACCACCCTCGCCGAGCAGCGATACGCGATAGCTACTTGGGCCCGCGATGTGTTCAACGATGCCGATCGGAATACCCTCTTTCTCCAAAAGAGGTCCCTGCTCGATGTGCAGTTCGACAAACACGTGATAAAAACCCTCCGGCAGCTTCACCGACTCCAGTTCGCCCGTGCATCCCGCCGCCGTCCGCAGCTCTTCCAACGAGCGCCCTTCGCGATCGCGCAACGCCCGTGCTTTTTCCAACGGCAACGCACCCGCCATCAGACGCGAACCGAGACAACCGAGTCCGAAGCGCGTCGGCTCCTCCGCCGTGAACATCACGACCTCGATGGAGCGGCGCGGCTTAAACCCGGCGCGTTTCAGCGCGTGCAGCGCCTCAAAACCGCCCAATACGCCGACAACCCCATCGTAGAGTCCGGCGTTGGGAATCGCATCCGTGTGCGAGCCGGTGCCGACCGCCGGCAGCGACGGATCTCTCCCCTCCCAGCGCGCGAAAATATTTCCCACCGCATCCTCGCGGATCATCAAGCCCGCTTCCCGCGCCGAGCGACGCACGTAATCGCGGCCCCGCAGATCCGCTTCCGAAAACAATACGCGTGTCACCACCGGCGCCGGCGCCTCGGAAATGAGTGCAAGCTCCTGAAGCCGCCGCGAGAGCGCGGCGGAATCGACGGCGATCATGGGGGCGGCGGAGGACTCACTCATAACGCGGGCCGGTTGACGTCCTTGTAGTAGAGATAACGCGCCGGCGTCTTGCCCATCGCGACGAACCATTGCGGACAATAGGAGCCCATCCAAATCACGTCGCCCGCCTGCACGGGATACCACTGGTCTTCGAGTCTATAGACGCCCGCGCCTTCGAGCATCAGCAGGCCATGCTCCATGATGTGTGCCTCGACAAACGGCAGGTGGCCACCGGGTTGATACGCGAAAATGTTTACCGCGAGATCGAAGGCCGGCTCGTCGGGCAACAGCACTTGAAGATTCGCCGCCGGATCGCCGAGAAACGGGACGCCCTTTACCTTGGCCGCCTCGCTGATGACTACGCGGGGCGCGGGCGCGCCGGCGAGCGGCTGAAATTTTTTCTGGAAGAGCGTGAGTTGCGTGCCGGCCTTCGGGGCGGCGAGCGTCCAGGGCTGGCCGGCCGGCGCGAAGAAAAATCCACCCTCCTCGCAACGCTGCCGGTGCGTGCCCACACCCATGGTGCCACCCCCGCTCATGAAGTAGCCGAAGGTCTCGACGTCGCTCGCGGGCACGTTGGCCGCGCCGCCTTTTTGGAAAGTGACAAGGGTCTGGGCGAAGCGGGCGCCCATCACCGGGCCGATGAGCACCACCGCCGTCGCATCGGTGAAGCCGGGCAGCGAGCTGGCGACGTGATTGTTGGGCGTGATGAGCGCGTGCCGGGCGGCGACGCGAGCGCGGGTGTGGCCGAAAAGTTCTGGCATGACGGAAATTTAAGGATCAAACGCGGGTGCAGGCAAGGGGGTTGGAGAGATTCTCAGAGCGGACCGACCGGCCGGAGGAACTCGGCCTGCGGCGAGGGCGAAGCGAGGCGGCCATCACGCCACGCCGCCCGCCCACGGACGAACGTATGCGAGACGTGGGTGCGATTTTTACGGCCCACATAGGCGCTGATACGGTGGCGCGTCCATAGATCGGCAGCGGCGATTTTGTCGGCTTCACCCATGGAAAAAATCGAGAAATCCGCGCCGCGTCCGAGGGCAATCGAGCCCTTCCGCTCCTCGATGCGGAAACGGCGGGCGACATTACGCGCGAGCACCGCTGCGAGGGTGGGCAGATCGGCCTCGAGCGTGTCGCCACACTCGTTGAAGAGCAGTTGCGAGCCGTGCTGCACGCCGCTGATGCCGCCCCAGATTTCAAAAAAGTTTTCCGAGGTCTTCATCTCGGGCGGTGCGGGCGAATGATCCGAACCGACGGTGTGAATGCGGCCGGCGCGAAGCTCGGTCCAGAGCGCAACCCGACGTTTTTCATCACGGATCGGTGGGGCACATTTGCCAGCGGCGCCGAGCTTGGCGACGTCCTTGTCGGTGAGCAAAAGGTAGTGCGGGCAGGTCTCCGCCGTCACATCGACGCGTTGCGCGCGCGCGTCGGTGATGAGCGCAACGCCCTCGGGGCTGCTCACGTGGACAATGTGCAGCGAGCAGCCGGTCTCACCGGCGAGTTCGAGCGCGGTGCGGATGGCCGCGAGTTCGACTTCGACGGGGCGCGAGGCCAGCCAGGCTTTGGCATCGGTGCGGCCCTTGGATTTTTCGATGGCGGTGAATTTCGCGGCGAGCGCATCGTCTTCGGCGTGGACGGCGACGAGCAGTCCCAGCTTCGCGGCGCGCTTCATCCCCTCGCGGAGCACGGTGCTGTTCACCGCGCCAAAACTGTCGATGCCGCTGTCGCACATGAAGGCCTTCAATCCGATGGCGCCGGCGTCGCGCAGGCCCGCAAGTTTGTCGAGGTTGCCCGGGACGAGGCCGCCCCAGAGCGCGAAATCGACGCACGACTGCTGCTCGGCGAGCGTGCGCTTTGTGCGGAGGCTGGCGGCGTCGAGGACGGGGGGCTCGGAATTGAGCGGCATGTCGAAGAAGCATGTGCCGCCGCCGGCCGCGAGCGCGGCGGAACCGGAGCCGAGGCCCTCCCAATCGGCGCGGCCGGGCTCGTTAAAATGGACGTGCGCATCGATGATGCCGGGGAAGACGTAGCAGCCCTTGGCGTCGATGGTCTCGTGCGCGAGATCGGTGATCTCGGGCTCGATCTGGACAAATTTGCCGAGACGCACGCCGAGGTCGGCCCAGATGACGCCGTCGGGCGTGACGAGTTTTCCGCCGTGCACGACGAGATCGAGTCGCTCCGGCTCGGGCGCGATCTTGGCATTTTTTGATACGAGCGTGGTGCGTTTCATGAGGAGTGAGTCCGAGCCAGCCGTTCGATAAAGTCGATCAACACGTCGAGGGCCACGCCGAGGTCGGCCGGCGAACTGTATTCGTCAGGATGATGGCTGAGCCCGGAGCGGCTGCGCACGAAAAGCATCGCGACCGGTGTGAGCGCCGACATCACGACGGCGTCGTGGCCCGCGCCGCTGGGGAGCGCGAGACTGCGGCCCTGCACCGCGCGGACGCTCGCGGTGAGCGCCCCAGCGAGCGTGGGTGAGCAGGCGACGGCCGCGTTGTCCTGCGTGGTAGTCCACGTAGAAGTGAGTTTGCGGCGGCCAGCGATCTGGGTAGCGGTTGCGCGTAGCTGGCGGAGCGCGGCCCGGCGGGCGGCGTCGCGCGGATGGCGGAGATCGAGCGAGAATGTGGCTTCGGCCGGGATGACGTTGGCCGCACCGGGCGCGACGGACATCGTGCCGACGGTGGCGACGAGGCCGGGAGTGAGTTTCGCGAGGGATTCCGCGGCGAGCGTAAACTCCGCGGCCCCCGCGAGCGCATCGCGGCGGAGGTTCATCGGCGTGGTGCCTGCGTGGCCGGCACGGCCTTTGAAAACCAGCTTGGCGCGGGTCTGGCCGGCAATGGCGTTGACGACGCCCAACGCCAATTTCTTGGCCTCGAGGACCGGGCCTTGCTCGATGTGAACTTCGACGTAGCCCAGCAGGTCGCGCTTGCGATGGGCGGGTTTCGGGGGTGCGAACGGCGCGCCGTTGTTGTTTTCGAGGGCGGAGCGAATCGTCACGTCTTGCGCATCGGCGAAGCCGAGGTCGGACGCGCGGAGTTGGCCGGTGTAACCCTTGCTCCCGAGGTAAGCGCTGGCGAAGCGGACGCCTTCTTCTTCGGAGAAACCCAGGACTTCGACGGCAAAGGGAAGCGCGATCTTGCGGCGGCGCAGTTCCGCGAGAGCGACGATGGGCAGCAGCACCCCGAGCGCGCCGTCGAAGCGACCGGCATCGCGGACAGTGTCGAGGTGCGAGCCGATGAGCAGCGTGCGAACGCGGGGCGCGGAAGAAGTTTCGAGTCGGCCGATCAAATTACACAGGGTGTCCTCGCGGGTAGCGAGGCCGGCTGCACGCATCCACCCGGCGACGAGGGCGTTGGCGCGGCGCATCGCGGGCGAAAGAAAGGTGCGCGTGAGTTTGCCGGGCTCGTCGGTGACTTGGGCGAGTTCGCTAAGATAGCGGCCGAGGAGCTGCGCGCCGGTGTCCATCAACTGCCACGGTAGGTGCTGTAGCCCCACGGGGTCACGAGGAGCGGGACGTGGTAGCCGGCCTCCGCATCAGCAACGGCGAAGCGAATGGGGACGCGGTCGAGAAACGGCGAGGCCACGCCACCTGCGGTGAAATACGGGGCAACGTGGAAAATGAGTTCGTAGCTACCAATGGCGATTTCGCTGGCGTTGAGCAGCGGGGCGTCGGTCCGGCCGTCGGCGTTGGTGACGACGGTTTTCAGGAGCTGCGGCGCGGCGCCCGCCGGGTGAAAGTGCAGTTCGATGCGGAGACCGGATGCCGGGCGACCAGTGGTGAGATCGAGGACGTGGGTGCTGAGTTTGCCGGGCATCAGGAGGATTTTTCTATGAGGTCGTTGAGGCGGAGTCGGGCGATTTTTTCGATTTCGCCGAGTGCGGTGGTGAACTCGAGTTCGACCGTATTAGTGAGGCGCGCCTGCATGGCGGCGAGGATGGCGGACTTGGCGCTGAGCCTCGCGCAAATGACGAACGGAAAACCGAAGCGCGCGAGGTAGGCGATGTTGAGTTGTTGAAAATGGGCGAGCTCCGCGGCGCTCAGGCGATCAAGGCCGGCGCTCGCCTGCTCGCGGCTCGACTCGGCGGTGAGCGCGTTTTGCTGGACGAGGCGGCCGGCGAGATCGGGGTGGGCGCGAATGAGCGCGAGGTGGCGCCCCGACGTGGCTGCGCGCATCGTCATGCACAGCGCAGCGTGCAGGTGTGCGGTGTCGCGAAACGGTCGGCGCGGCCAAGTCTCGTCGGCGACCCACGGCGTGTGCTCAAACAGGTGACCGATCACAGCGGTAAAGGCCGCGCGGTCGAGCGTGTTGAGCAGGGCGAGGGTTGGCATCGAAGGTAAGGCGCGCCAAACGGCGCGTTAGGCCAGCAGCTCGTAGGCCGGGAGCGTGAGGAACTCGTCGAGCTGCGGTGCCTTCACCATCCGCATGAAGAGATCGATCGCGCGCAGGAAGTGTCCGCGCAGGTAACGATCAGCACCGATTTCGGCCTGAATCTTGGTAAGTTCCTCGGCGAGGAATTTATCGTAAAGTTCGGTGGTGATGATGCGACCATCGGCGAGTTTCGCGCCGGTCTGGAGCCATTGCCAGAGCTGGGCGCGGGAGATCTCCGCCGTGGCGGCATCTTCCATGAGGTTGTAGAGCGGCACGCAACCGAGACCCCCCAGCCAGGCTTCGACGTATTGGAGACCGACGCTGAGATTGGTGCGCACGCCCGCCTCGGTGATGGTGCCGGGGGGCGGCGCGAGAAATTCGGCGGCGTTCGGGATGACGTCATCACGTTGGCGAGAAATCTGATTCGGCCCGGGCATGTGCTTGTCGAAAGCCTGCAGTGCCACGGGCACGAGGCCGGGGTGCGCGACCCAGGTGCCGTCGTGGCCGTCGGAGGCTTCGCGTTCTTTGTCGGCGAGGACTTTCGCGAGCGCGGCATCGTTGGCAGCGGGATTGCTCTTAATCGGAATCTGCGCGGCCATGCCACCCATCGCGTGGGCGCCGCGGCGGTGGCAGACCTTGATCACGAAGAGCGAGTAGGCACGCATGAAAGGTGCGGTCATGGTAACCTGCGTGCGATCAGGGAACACGTAACCGGCGCGACATTTCAGTTTTTTGATGCAGCTGAAAATGTAGTCCCAGCGACCGCAGTTCAGGCCGGCCGAGTGGTCACGGAGTTCGTAGAGGATTTCTTCGGCCTCAAAGGTAGCGAGGATGGTCTCGATCAGAACGGTCGCACGAATCGTGCCGCGCGGCACACCGAGAGCGGCTTGGGCGTGGACAAAAACGTCGTTCCAAAGCCGCGCCTCGAGATGGCTCTCCATCTTCGGCAGATAAAAATAGGGACCGGTGCCGCGGGCCAGCGCCTCTTTCGCGTTGTGGAAAAAGTAGAGGCCGAAATCGAAGAGCGATCCACTGACAGGTTTACCGTCGAGGTAGATATGTTTTTCGGGCAGGTGCCAACCGCGAGGGCGCACCACCAAGGTGGCAGGTTGAGGCTTGAGCGCGTAAGCTTTACCCTCGGGACTCGTGAATGAGATCGTGCGGCAGACCGCGTCGCGAAGATTGAGTTGGCCCTCGATGAGGTTTTCCCAAGTGGGCGACGTTGCGTCCTCGAAGTCGGCCATGAAAACCTTGGCGCCAGAGTTGAGCGCGTTGATGACCATCTTGCGATCAACGGGGCCGGTGATCTCGGTGCGGCGATCGCTCAGATCGGGGGCCGGCGGGACCACCTTCCACGAAAGATCCGCCCGGATACCGGCGGTTTCCGTCAGAAAATCGGGTAGGCTACCGGCGTCCAGTTCCCTCTGCCGCACCTCGCGACGGGCGAGCAACTCTAGGCGACGGCCATCGAATTTACGGAAAACTTCGGCGAGGAATTCGCAAGCGGCGGGCGAAAGGATTTCAGTGACTGCGGAGGTGATCGGCCCCCGGATTTCGAGGCCGGCGATGGTGGTGGTGGTCATGGAAGAAAAATTCGTTGAGACGATGAAGATAAGATACGCGTTGTCTCGTGTCATTCTCTTACTAACGCTAAATCGCGAATGAAGCCCATCCGCGCACTGAAAACAATATTCCTTACGCCACGGTGAGCGACGTGGCCTTCATGCGCGAAGCCGTGCAACTCGCCGAAGCCGGCATGCGTTCGGGCTGCGGTGGGCCGTTTGGCTGCGTGGTCGTGAGGAAAGGCATCGTCGTCGGCCGCGGCAGCAATCGCGTAACCTCTACTAACGACCCGACCGCCCACGCCGAAGTCGTAGCGATTCGTGACGCGTGCACCGCGCTAAGCACGTTCCAGCTCACGGACTGCGAACTCTACACCAGCTGCGAGCCCTGCCCAATGTGTCTCTCGGCGATTTACTGGGCGCGGATTCCACAGGTGTTCTACGGTAATACCCGCGCGGACGCCGCCGCGATCGGGTTCGACGACGATTTTATCTACCAACAAGTGCCACTCCCGCCCGAGCAACGAACGGTCAAAATGGAGCTTTTTCTCCGAAATGAAGCCCAGAATGCTTTCAAAGAGTGGGCGAATAAGGCGGATAAAGTCCGTTATTAAAGCAGGCTGCGCAGCAAAAGAGAGCCCCCTACTCTTGCCAAAATTCACCATTCTTCGATTGTCTCGTTATATGCATTTCAGCAACCTGCAGCCCAATCTCGCCGAACCCGCTCCACGTCTGGATGATGAAGATGAGGACGACGACGAAAAGGAATCCGCCGTAGCCAAGAAAAACAGCTCTCCCGTGGCTTTGCTGATGCAGAAAAAATTTCTCGACCAGAGAAAAATATTTCTGTGGGGAGCCGTTACCGACGAGTCGGCAAAAGATATTACAGAACGTCTTCTCTACCTTGAAGCTGTCGCGCCCGGCAAAGAGATCACTTTTTATATTAACACCCCCGGCGGTTCGATCACTGCCGGCATGGCGGTTTTCGACACCATGAAGTTGATCACGTCGCCCATTACCGTCGTGGTTACGGGCATGGCTGCGTCAATGGGTTCAATCCTGCTATCTGGCGTGCCGAAGGGTCGACGCCTGCTCTATCCCCATGCCCGCGTTTTAATTCACCAGCCATTAATTTCAGGCCGTATGGTTGGCCCCGCAACCGACATCAATATTCAAGCAAAGGAGATGGAAAAAATCCGCGCTGAATTGAACGAAATTTTGGCCAATGCCTCGGGGCAGCCTATTGAGCAGATCAATCGAGATACTGATCGCGATTTTTACCTAAATGCCCGAGAAGCCATTGCCTATGGATTGGCGGATCGAATCGTCGAAAAATTGTGATTCTGGCTACAAACCCGGCAATTCGGGGGGGTGGCTCTCATATGACCGAATACCGCGGTCTAGATCTAGGACGATAGGGTTCAAGCTTTCGTTTCGTCCACTGAGAGGTCGGTCGTGGGTGGCTTCGGCAAGGTAGTTTAAGGGCGCAGACAGTTAGAATAATGCCGACGGGTGAGGTTGGCCTGTGTCGGCTATGTTGAAGAAACCTCCTTATACTAATCCTAGGCCGTGTCTTTGAAAAGAAGTTCAGTATTTGAGCCAGATGAGGAGGCAAGAGAGGGAGACCATGGCGGAGAAGGTGGTGTGTAATTTTTCGTATCTGGTGGCGATGCGGCGGAAAGACTTGAGACGGGCGAAGA
>JACMRG010000411.1 GCA_014376585.1 Opitutaceae bacterium
CCGCCGCCTCGGCGACCGCGTCTCGATCTACGGCGTGATCGAGGACGGCGCGAACTTCCTGCCCACGCGCGCGCCGGAGTTGAACCTCACCCAGCGCCTTCGCTACCTCTCCGCCAGCCCCGAGATCCTCCGCGCCAACGCCGCCGGCAAACTCGTCCTCGGCGCCGACGGCATCGAGTGGTTCAACTTCTACTGCACCGACCAAACCCGACTCCCCGGCCTCATCTCCGACTACACCGCGTTGCGCGATATTCCCCGCCTCGACCTGCTGCGCGGCCAGCCCAAGCACTACATGTTTTCCACCGCTGGCGACGGCCTCAACCAGCCTCCCTTCGATCTCCCGCCGACCCTACCCCTCGTGCTTCCGCCCGGCGCCATCCACCCGTTCCGCCTGCCCATGTGCGCCGAGCCCACCGACTGTAACCACGAGCTCGTGCTCCAGCTCGTCCTCGCCGCCGACGACGCCCCCGCCGCCCTCCCCGTCTCCTTCAACGCCTCCTGGCCGCGCCTCGCCCACACCCCGTCCGACCGCCTGCTCTTTCCCTGCGGCCCGCTGACGCACCTCACGCCCGCCCATCACGGTCGCGATTACCGCTTTCCCGTCTCGCTCGTGCGCGACGGTTGGAACGAAGTCGTCGTCGAAAACGGTGGCAATCGCCCCATCACTCTTGCCTCCATCGAGCTCGCCGTGCGCCTCCTTCCCACCACCTCCGTTTAAATCTTTTCCTCCTTCTCCCTCCTCCCAAATTTTCTCCCATGAAAACCGACACCGCCAATCTCGCCCAGGAAGTCAGCCCGCGCATCCGCGGCCTCTTCCTCAAAAATCTCGCCGACTTCCAGACCGAGCTCGCCCGCATCCACGCCGGCTTCGCCCCCAACCTCGCCGTCTGGCGCCAGCGCAAGGAATTCCCGGAGTTCATCTTCCGTTCCATTCGCCGCGTGCAGGACCTTCGCATTCGCGGCCGGGAACTCGGCGTCTCGTTTCAAGAGATGCACCTCAGCGCCAACGTCCCCGGCCGCCCGCTCCTCGACGCCCTATGCGCCGCGCCTGACACCGCCGGTTTCTACGCCGCCGCCGTCATCGCCGTGCCCCGCGTGCTCAGTGCCGCCATCCACGCCTACCTCAAGGACAACGACAGCATCTACGACCTCCCTTCCATCGCGCTCCTCGAAGCCGACCGCGACGAACTCGCCGTGCAATTAAAATGGGCCGAGGCCGCCCTCGCCGAATTACCCGGTGCCGCCAAACCCGACGCCACCTTCCTCGCCACCATCGAGCAACTCGCCGCCGATCTCCCCGCCCGCCTCCGTGAACCGATCACCCGCGGCGGCGAACCGCTCCGCACCGCCCGCCGGATCGGCGTCCTCCCCTTCGCCGACTCCGCGTTGCCCATCGGCTTCCGTCACTTGGAATTCGGGCCCGAGTCGATGCCCCGCGACAACACCTACGTGCATCGTGAGCGCTATTTCGCCGTCAACTTCCTTCAGGAAGTCCAAGCCGCCGATTCCTGCGCCTCGATGCTCTTCGAAGCGCCCGACATGCCGTGGGATTTCTATTTCGATCTTGCCCGCCACATGTGGGACGAGGCCCGCCACGCGGTCTTCGGCGAGAAGAAACTTGCCGATCTTGGCCTCACCGCCGCAGAAGCCGGCCTCTCCTCCAAAGCCTACGCCATGCGCCAGACCCTCTCCCCGCTCGACCGCTACGCCGCCCTCTCCACGCAGGAAGCCGACGCCTTCCCCGGCAAACACATCGCGCTCAAAGACTCCATTGCCAACCACGACACCGTCAGCGCGATGGCTTGGAGCTACGACATCGCCGACGAGACCCAGCACGTGCGCTTCGGCGCGAAATGGCTGCCCATCATGATCGAGAAAACTGGCGAGCCCCGCAGCACCGAGCAGGTGCGCACCGATTCCGAAACGTGGCGCATCGCCGTCCTCGCCGAAGTTTACAAACCCGCCGCCGCCACGCTCCGCAGTTGAGCGCCCGTCCGTGAAGCCGCCACGTCCACTACATCTCTACGCGTCGCTGTGGACGTTGCGGCAATATCCGACCCGCGCCCGCGAATGGACGTGGGAGAAAAAATTCGCCGCCATTCGCGCCGCCGGTTTTGACGGCGTTTTCTCCCCGCCCATCCCCGCGCTCGCCTCGCGCGGCCCCCTCCGCTACCTCGCCGTCACCAGCCTCGGCGTCGCCGCCGACTGCGCCGCGCCCTTCGCCGCGGCCCGCGCCCTCGGCGCCGAGGCGATCGACGTGCAGCTCTGCGATCACGACACCCCGCTGCGCGCCGCCCTCGCCGTCGTCAAAAAAATCCGCGCCGCCTCGCTCGCGCACCATCTGCCCTTCGCCATCGAGACGCACCGCGACACCTTCACCGAGACCCCTGAAGCCACGCTCGCCCTCGCCCGCGCCTACCGCGCCGCCACCGGTGCAACACTCCCGCTCTGCCTCGATCACTCGCACTTCGCCGTCGTGCGCCACCTCGCGCCCGACCAGCTCTGGCCCCGCCTCCGCGAGCCCGCCGCACTCCTCGCCGCCGCCGCCCAGTTCCACCTCCGCCCCTTCAACGGCCATCACGCCCAGCTCCCCGCGCTCACCCCCGCCGGCCACCGCACGCCCGAGTATCGGCACTGGTTGGACTACGCCGCCGCGCTCCTCGCCCACGAACGCGCGCGACCGACCATCGCTCCTCTCCCGATTGTCGTGGAGCTCGGCCACGCCGCTCCCGCCTACCGCCTCGCCAGTTTTCCCGACACGTGGCGCGACGCCCGCGCCGTCGCCGCCGATCTCCGCCGCCTCTGGCGCGCCGCCTCCTGATCTCTCTACCCGCCTCATTATGAAAACGCTCCTCGTTCTCCTCGCCCTCGCCGCCCCGCTCGTCGCCGCCGAATCCGCCGCCCCGAAAATCATCCCCGTCGCCCACAACACCCCGTCCACCCTCCTCGCCAATCCGCGCGTGCGCACCACCTTCGGCCCCGAGCGCCTCGTCATCCCCGACGGCCTCCAGCCCTCCCTGCTTTTCACCCGCGCCGGCACCCTCGTCGTCCAAGGCCAGCTCTCCTCGCCCTCCCTGCCTTCCACGCGCTACGTCTCCCACTGGCTCATGGGCACCGCCATTTCCCGCGACGCCGACGCCGCCACATGGACCCCGTTTCTCCCGGCCCCCGGCCACAACGGCGTCAACCTCGAAGGCGGTGCGCTCCAGCTCCGCGACGGCTCCATCCTCGCCCTCGACACCTACGTCACGCCCGGAAAAAAGCCCGGCACCGGCGAGGGTCAGCTCTACACCTCCGCCGACGACTGGCGCACACTCCAAGGCCCGTTTCCCATCACCTTCGATCTCCCCGGCGTCAACTTCCGCGGCTCCTCCGACGACGGCGGCCACCCGCAC
>JACMRG010000050.1 GCA_014376585.1 Opitutaceae bacterium
CGCTGAAGCGTCCGCTTTGGGCGAGGATGACGAACCGGTTGATCTCTTCCATGGGCGTTAGGTTTTGCCAGGGCATAGCGCCCAAGACTGTTACCTATCACCCCGGATTAAGTGTCACCTATCTCCCCGGATCATACCAGCGACGGCGGCGACGGGCTTGGGCTTCGTGGTCATTTCGAAGTCATCGGTGCGGAAGGGGGTGACGGGCAGGCCGTCGTTGGAGAAGAGATTGCACACGGGATTATCGGCCCAGGCGTAGCGCACGGCGGTGGGTGCCGCGACGTCGTCGCTCCAGACTTCGACTTTGTCGGGCGCGATGACTTTGCCGCTGGCCCAGTGCCATTTCCGATCATCGCCGCAGATGGCGAAACCGCGCGCCTCGGCGACGTCGAACGCGCGCAGCGTGCTGCCGAAGCAGTCGAGCGTGACCGTCACCTTGTTGCCGGCGATTTCCATGCTCTTATATTCCGGACTGCGATAGGGGAATTTGAGGCCGTAATCTTTCACGAGGGCCCAGCGCACGAGGCGGGCGGCGACGTCGTTTTTGTTACGCGGGTGGATGTCCTTGGCCTCGCCGAGGTCGATGATGACGGCCTGGCCGGTATTCGCGAGGCTCTGGGTCTTGGTCTGCGTCTCGCGGAGCTCGGCCCAAGCGCTGTCGCCGGGCGCGGGTTTTTCCGCCATGTAGTCGGCGAGCTGCACCCAGTAGAACGAGAAATCGCCCTGGCCCCACTCCTTGCGCCATTGCTCGATGAGGAACGGGAAGAGCATCGCGTGCTCGTAGGCGCGACCGGCGTTGGACTCGCCCTGATACCAGATGACGCCCTTCATACCGTAGCCGAGCGTGGGGTTCACCATGCCGGCAAAAATATTTCCGGGACGGGAATTGCCCGTGAGCCAGTCGCCCGGTGCGCGGGGAGCGGCGGTCTTTTCGGCCTTGGCCTTTTCGGCGGCGAGCTTCCAGTCGGCGACGGATTTCGCGAAGTCGGCTTTGCCCTTTTCGGAAGAGAGCTCGGCTTCGCGTTTGGCGGTGTTGGCCATGAGGGTCGCGAAGCGCGGATCGTTCTCGAGGGTCTCGCGGCGCACCCACGCTTCGGCGGCGGAACCGCCCCAGGAGTTATCGATGAGGCCGACGGGCACGCCGAGGATTTCATGAATATAGCGGCCAAAAAGAAAACCCACGGCGCTGAACGCCTTGGCGGTCTCGGGCGTCGAGGTGCGCCACTGGCCTTTGAAATCAGTCTTCAATCCCTGCGTGCCGACGAGCGGCACAGAAATAAGGCGGAGGTTGGGCAACTTCGAAGCGGCGGCCTCAATGTCGCCGTTCCAATCGGAGTTGAGCTTAAAGCCCATGTTGGACTGGCCGGAGCACATCCAGACTTCGCCGATGAGCACGTCCTGCACTTCGAGTTTGGTCGTGCCAGCGATGGCGAGGACTTGCGGCGTGGCGTTGGCGTCGGCCGCGGCGAGTTTCACGGTCCAGCGTCCGTCCGCGCCCGCGGTCGCAGCGTAGGACTGGCCGGCAAACTGCACGTTGATCTTGGTGCCGGGCGTGTCCCAGCCCCAGATCGGGTTGGCCTGTTTCTGTTGCAGGACCATGTGGTCGCCGATGATGGCGGGGAGTTTGAGTTCCGCGCGCACAGCAGAAGCGCACGCGAGGGCGATGGACAGGAGCAGACCGAGTTTTTTCATGGGGAGGGGAGGGGAACAGGCGCAAAGACGAACGCGGATGCGTAGGGGTGACGCCGCGACGTGAAGAAAACAGCTGTTCATTGCGCGATGCTGGCGCGCGTTGCAATCCAGCCGTGAGACACGGCTGGGGGAAAATTAACCTTAGCGTGTGCGACGATCAGCCCGAGGTGCTCAACTCGCGCAGATCGGCGCGGGCGGCGGCGTAGCTCGTGTTGTAGGCGGCGATACGCGGATCGATTTCGCGGCCGTGCACGCGGCACCATTCGCGGTAGAGCGCGGGCCACCAGTTTTCGTGCCAGGTAAGGCGCTGCTTGCGGTAGCTTTCCCAGTCGATGAGCACCTTGGACCAGCAGGCGTCGCCATAGTCGGTGGCTTTGCGCGCGTCGCCCATGGCCTTCACATACCAGTCGCGGCCGATGCGCGCGTGGAGCACCTCGTCGGCCCAGTCATAGTCCTGGATGAGTGCGGAAAACGCATCACCCGAGGCTACGCCGACCTCCCATTCAAAGCGTTTGCCGGTCTTGGGCATCAGCCCTTGCTCGATGAAGTAGAGCACGGCGTGGCGCTCGATGGGCGTGAGCTGGGTGTTGAGCGCGAGTGACCACGTGAAGTTCACGCGCACGAGTTCCCGCCAGTCGATGCCGGCGCGCACGAAGCCCACTTCGCCCATCATCGCGTGGCGCGCCTCGTCCCAGAGCTGGCGCGTCATGGCCACGGTGTAGTCCCACGGCTTGCCGGAGGTCTGCGCGATGATGCTCGCCATCATTTCGGGCACATCGATTTCGCGCAGGCGCTTATAATACATCATGAGCGTCTTCGGCTCGGGCGGTAGGGTCTCGTCGTAGAGAAACGCCTCCGCGTGCACGCCCATGTTGTAGGAATCGGTGAACCGCTCGTCGCGGCGTGGGACGCCGTCGTAGACGTGAGGCGTGGCGGAGAACTGGCGTTCAACTACTGGTGCGGAAACTTCCGGCGCGTGTCCGTCGAGCGCGCCGGCCTGCGCGAGCAGCCGGGCGAGCAGATCGGTCCACGGCGTAAGCTCCGTCCGGCGTGCGGGAGTGAGGAGTTGCGCGAGGGCCTTTTCTCCGAACGCGATCATCTCCGCCACCTCGATGAGGGCGAAGCGGCAGATGCGGAACGACGGGTGGTCAACGAGCCGGTTGGTCTCGCGCTGATGACGCTTCAGTGCGTCGCGCAGCGCGGGCAAGGCGTGGCCGTAAACGCCGAGCAGAAGGGCGTCGGTCGCGGGGGCCGCGAGGAGTTCGTCAAAAAACCCGTCGAGCGCGGCGTGCGGCACCGCGTCGAGTCCGAGGGGCGGCTCGCGCATCTCGCCCACGCGGGTGCGCCAAGCGGCGGCGTGCTCGGCGCAGTAGTGCGCATGGAGGCTGAACGCCATTTTCAGCTCGTAGATGGGCTCCGCCGTGAGGCGCTTGATGAAGATACCGTGGAGCCGGCGAAACGCCCAGTGGTGGCGCTTCAGGCGGGCGACGCAGTCGTCGATGGAAAGCCCGGGCTGCATCGCATCGGCCAACGAGCCAATGCCGGCGAGCGGGGGCAGATCGCGATAGGAACGGTAGGTCGTAGGGTCCATGGGGGAAAGGAAGACGAATGGAATGTTACGTGCCCGGCAGGTCCTGTCGCGCTCAGAAGCGGGTGAGCGCGCGTGTCGAAATTTTTTACGTAGTCACCTTTTCTCCGGGCATCTTACAACGGCCGCCACGGTTGCGATCTCGGTTTCAACCTTGAGCGATCAGCACGCTTTCACGGTCAGATTCTCGCCCGTTAGCACGCCGTAACAGGTTTGGTTTCCATCCACGCACCATGAGCGGCCCTTTTTCCGCGCGCCCAATTCGCTGGCCGTGTGCCCCACGATTTGCGGGCAGGGCAACGCATCCGAAAATTCATGGTCCCAATCCTGCCAAGTAATTCCGCCAACCGTTGCGTCGCCTCCTCTCACTGCGCCGGCCTGCAACAAGGGATGAGCCCCTTTTCTCATGGTCGTTAATGCCCGCGCGGCTTGGTCTTCCAGTGCTGCGAGCGAATCGGCGGTGGACGCCTGTGGCGGCCATAACGTCTGCGCGACGCCGGCGTGGCTCAACAGCCAGCCGTTCACGGAAACAAACAACCTCGTGCCGGACCAGAATTCCTCAGACAGCCCCTTGGCTACTTCGGCGGCGGCGGCGTGCGTGTAGGCGCTGCCGCATTTGTAATGGAGATTCCGAGGTGTGCAGTATTGGTCGCAAGCCGGCTTCGCTTCCAGATATTGGACATCGTGATTTCCAAGAAGAAACACGCTTTTGCGGCCCCTCTCCTGCCATGTCTTCATCAAATAGGCGCACGTAGCACCGACTCCGGTGCGTATTTTCAGGGGCGTCCGGATGTCGAAGTAATCCCCGAGAAACACCGCCAGATCGCATTCGGTTTCGCGCGCGAGCACACGTTCAACCCACGCGACATTCTGGTGAACATCGGGGATGACGAGGCAGCGGCGGACGTTGAGGACCATAGGTAGGCGACTGGCCTAGACCGGCCGTGTAACCGGAAGGTGTATCCAGCCCTCGCGGCTGGCCACCCCATGTTGGTCGGCCGGGGCGACCAAGGTTTTCCCCGTAGCCGCTGCGTGTGTCGTGAGCGAGGCGATCAACGCATCGAACGCGTGATCCGTGTCGGCGTAGGCTTCACCTGCGCTCAGGCCCGGCAGTGCGGCGCGAAGTTGGGCGAGCAAGCCACGGCGCTTGGGCAGATTTTCCTTCTTCTTATATTTCTGATGATCGAGATTCCACCGTTTGAGACTGCCGGCCGGATAAACTTCAAAGAAACGGCCGTCGCCGCTGCGGTCGGTGACCCCGTGCCGAGCCAGCAAGGCCATTGCGCGCATGGCGGGCAGGGCGATGCGATCAGTGGAGACGCTGAGCGGCGTCAGCCGGGTCGTCGCATGGACGAACTGATCGGTCAGGCGCACACGCAGTTTTTTTTGAAATGCATGATCGTCCCAAGTGATCGCGTTCCATTGGCCGACTGCTTCGACGAACGCCTCCGGCCAGCCGAAGGGTGCATCGATTCCGATGGCGTCGGCCTTGCGAATCAAGTCATCGAGGGTGGCGTCGTCACAGTGAAGCGTAGCGCTGCGTGCGATGGCGCGTCCATCGTTGTGCCAGTCGATCATGCACGCCGCCGTGTCGTCGGGCTGCGAAGAGAGGTCGATACCGAGGGTGATCATCCGGTTTCATGATCTGTGCATAAAAAGGCGCGGACGAAAAGGCCGCGCCTTGAAAATCCGATGCGTCGTTTCAGTTTACGCCTCTAGCTGCGGGTGGTTCACATGGCCGACGATCCTCTCATCACCTATCTGCACGACCATTTGACGGGCTCCAATTTCGCGGTCGGCCTTTTGGAAACCTGGCACCGTGAGCATGCGGATCATCCTTCGGGAATTTTTGCCGAAGCACTGCGCAACGAAATCGAGCGGGATCGCATCGAGTTGCGGCAGCTCATCGAGCGCTTGGGGGAAACTTCTCATCGGGTGAAAGCGACCGTTGGGCGGTTCGCGGAGAAAGCGAGGAAGCTGAAGTTCAACAGCTCGGAGCCCGTCAGTCTCAAAATTTTCGAGCGGCTCGAAATGCTTGCTTTGGGAATCTTGGGGAAGCCCGCGCGGTGGGAAGTTCTGCGGGTTCTGGCCTCGGTGGACTCACGGCTTTGGCATTTGGATTTCGAGCGCCTGACCACTCGCGCCAAAACGCTGCACGTTCAGGTCGAGGCCCATCGCGTCAGCCTGGCTCGGGAAGTGTTCGCGCGGAGAGGTGACGAATAGAAGGCCTCGTTGCACGCGACCGGCTGACCCCGCCGGTGTGGCGGCGTTGATCAAAATAAAAAACCCGCCGGAAATCGGCGGGCTTGGGAGATTTTCCTGCGCGAGACGCGCCGGTGGCTCATAACAGCGCCTGCACGACGGCTCACTCTGGAGCACGAAAAGCGAAAACAATTCAAATTCCGGGAATTTGAACATTTGCACCGGCATTCCCCAAATAACATCACCTGCACGGTATTTTTGACCCCCGCCGCATCATGGTCGCCAAAACCTCAAAACGGCGATATCGGTCCAGAAACCACGATTGGCTGGGATTTCCGTAGCGCGTGCCCCTTGCCCGTGGCGGCCATGAACCCCGTCGGGCAGCGCATGTGCTGCCATTGCAAGCCGTCTTGCCCGATCCGCGCCATCGTCATCGCCATCGTTACTGCGCGGCGCCGGAATATCGCCCGGCAAACAAGGGGCGAGTCAGGCGCCCTGGCTCGGTCGGCCGGAAAACCGCGACTTCTTTCGGGGGCCGGAAAACGTCGCGCGGGTGCAGGCTTGGGGGTGTCCCATCCAGGCTACCGGCGGGTCCGCGCTCAGCGCGGGGGCGTTACCAGAGCCGTTACGAGTGAGGATGAACCGAAACCCACTGCAGCACGGGATGCTGCGACGGGAGGCGACGCGGTGCTTTACAACAGACATGGCGATCGCAATCGCCGCTCTTCGCGGGGCTTATCGCGCATCTGGCGGGAACAGCGTTCCAACAGGACACGGCGCCGGTGATGCGGCGGCAGATAACGGGTGGCAGGCTGTGTTCGAGCGCAACCTCGCCGCACCGCAGGCCGCCGCGGGCAACGGCGGTTGATCACCAAGCCGTCCAACCGCCGCCGACGACGAGGGTGTGGCCTGCGAGGTAGAAGGCGGTGTCGGACAACAAAAAGAGCGCAGGGCCGACAACTTCGTCGCGACGACCAATGCGGCCGAGCGCGGTCTTGGCGTTGAGCTGCGCGACAAACGGCGGGAGATCGGCTTGGATTTTCGGATTCGAAAACGGGCCGGGCGCGAGGCAGTTGAAGCGCACATTGCGCGGCCCGAAATGCACCGCCAGGTAGCGCGACGTCTGGATGAGCGCGGCTTTGCTTGCGCCGTAGTCGACAGGATTCGGTGCCATCGGCGCGGAATAAATTTTAGGGTCGGGAGCGCCGAGTCGATACATGCTCGAGAAGAGCACGAGGCGGCCACGACGTTTTTCCGCCATCGCGCCCGCAACGGCGCGGCAAAGCTCGAAGGCCGGCGTAAGCGAGCGCGTAAGTGTGCGGTCCATCTCGCCAGTGGAAATCTCCTCCATCGTTTCGCCCGACGAGGAAGCGAATGGTTAGTGCACGAGTCCGTCGGGCGCGCCGTGCGCGGCGATGAGTTGATGGTCGGTCGCACGCTGCGCGGCGAGATTAGTGAGATCGATGGAGACCGGAATCGTGTGCGTGAGTGTGCGCTTACGCACGAGCGTCTCCGCGCGGCCAAGCAACTCTAGGCAAAATCGTCGTGGCCCCGGCGGCGTCGAGCGCCGTGGTGATCGGCGAGCCGAGATTGCCGGCAGCCCGGTGACCCAAATGGTTTTATTTCGGAAGGAATCGTTGGTGCTCACCGGAAATAGCGGCTCGCGAGTCGGGTGCTCAAAGCCCGGCTAGCGTGAGCGATTTCAACTCGAGGTATTCGTCGACGCCGCAGCTTGAGCCTTCGCGGCCGAAGCCAGATTGTTTCACGCCGCCGAAAGGCACCGTCTCCGACGAGATTAGGCCGGTGTTGATGCCGATCATGCCGCAATCAAGCGTCTCGGATACGCGCCAGATGCGCGCCGAATCGCGCGCGTAGAAATAGGCAGCGAGGCCGTGCTCGGTGGCGTTGGCGAGCGCGAGGCCCTCGGCTTCAGACTCGAAGCGAAACAGTGGCGCGAGCGGGCCGAAGATTTCCATCTGCGCGAGCCACATCTCAGGCGTGGCGCCGACGATCACAGTGGGCTCGAAGAACGTGCCGCCGAGCGCGTGACGGCGTCCGCCGGTCAGCACGCGCGCGCCGTGCGCGAGCGCGTCGGCCACGAGCGCCTCGACGTGCGCGACGGCGGCTTCGTTGATGAGCGGTCCTTGCTGCACGCCGTCGGCGAAGCCGTCGCCGACGGAAAGTTTTTTCACGGCGGCGGTCAGTTTTGCAGCGAACGCTTCGTAGACAGTGGACTGCACGAGCACGCGGTTGGCGCAGACACAGGTCTGGCCGGTATTGCGAAACTTCGAGGCCAGCAGCCCCTCGACAGCCGCGTCAAGATCCGCGTCGTCGAAGACGATGAAGGGGGCGTTTCCGCCCAGTTCGAGCGAGAGGCGCTTTAGCGTGGGGGCGCACTGCTGCATCAGCAGCCGACCGACTTCGGTGGAGCCGGTGAAGGAAAGTTTCCGCACGACGGGGCTCGCGGTGATGATGGGGCCGATCTCGGAGCCTTTGCCGGTGACTACGGAAAGGACGCCGGCGGGAATTCCCGCCTCCTGCCCGAGCACGGCGAGCGCGAGCGCGGAGTAGGGCGTCTGCTCCGCGGGCTTCACGACCATCGTGCAACCGGTGGCGAGCGCCGGGCCGACCTTGCGCGTGATCATCGCGGCGGGAAAATTCCACGGTGTGATCGCGGCGCAGACGCCGATGGGTTCACGCAGCACGATGTGGCGGCGGTCCGCGGTCTTCGCGGGAATCGTGTCGCCGTAAACGCGACGGCCTTCCTCGGCAAACCACTCGAGAAAACTGGCCGCATAGACGATCTCCGCCCGTGATTCTGCGAGGGGCTTGCCCTGCTCAAGCGTCATGATGCGCGCGAGGTCCTCCCGGTGCGTGAGCATGAGATCGGCCCAGGTGCGGAGAATTTTTCCGCGTTCGTGTGCGGGCCGGCGGCGCCAAGCAGGAAACGCGGCCTCGGCGGCGAGGATGGCGCGTTGGATTTCGGCGGCGCCAAGCCGCGGAATGCGGCCGAGTTCATGGCTCGTCGCGGGATTGATGACAGCAACGGTGCGGCCGTCGGCGGCGGAAATCCATTCGCCAGCAACAAAGGCGCGTTCGGAGAAAAGTCGGGGAGCGGAGAGACGATGCATGTTACCGGGAACTTGGATTCAGATGCAGCGCCCGCCGTCCACTTCCATGCAGACCCCGGTGATAAAATTCGAGGACGGCTCCGCGAGGAAGACGGCGGCGTTAGCGACATCAGTGGCCTGGCAGAGACGGCCGAGTGGGATCGAGGCGAGGAAGCGCGCGCGGTTTTCAGGCGTGTCAGCGACGCCCATGAAGGTCGTGAGCAGCGGAGTGTCGGCGATGGCGGGATTGAGGGAGTTGGCGCGGATGTTGTCGGGCGCGAGTTCGACGGCCATCGACTTCGTGATGAGGGTCACCGCGCCTTTCGAGCCGTTATACCAGCAGAGGCCGGGGCGCGGGCGCACGGCGGCGGTCGAGCCGATGTTGATGAAGCAGCCGCTTTTTTGCTTACGGAAAACCGGCACGCAATGCACGGCTGAGAGGTAAATGCTCTTTACGTTAACTTGGAAGAGGCGGTCGAAAAATTCTTCGGTGACGTTGAGCATCGGCTGGTTCGCGTGGCTGATACCGGCGTTGTTCACCATCACGTCGAGGCGGCCGAAGCGCGCGAGCGCGGCCGCAACGAGCTCGGCCATGTCGGCGGATTTCGCAACGTCGACGCGGATGGAGATGGCCGTGCCGCCGGCGGCGGTGAGCGCGGACGCGACGGGCGTGGCGGCCCCGGCGTTGAGATCGGCGACAACGAGGCGGGCACCCTCCCGCGCGAACGCTTGGCACATGGCTTCGC
>JACMRG010000412.1 GCA_014376585.1 Opitutaceae bacterium
ATGGGCGGCACGCTGCGCCTCAGCGGCGAAGGCACCCTCCGCGATGGACAGCCGGCAGGTTGGCTTAAACTTCAGTGGTTCGATGGAACGGTGCAAAATAAGGCTCAGGCCTGGTCGTTGGAGGGAATCGCCCTGCGAGGAGAATTTATCTTCGACGCCGCGGCCAAAACCTGGGCGTGCACCCGTCCGCTGGAACTTACCGTAAAAACGATTTCCACAAAGCGATTCGGCGCGCGCAATTTTTCGTTGAGCGGGCTGGTCGATGAACGACGGGTGTTTGCCGGCAAAATGACGCGCGTCGAAATGGCGGGCGGCGATATGACGATTGATCCCTTCACGCTGCCACTCAATCCGCCGATGGTGAGCGTAAACGTGCGTTTCAACCGCATTGGTCTGCAAGACGTCGCTGCCTTGGTGCCCACCGGGTTTTCGGAGGCACGGGGCCGCATCGATGGCGTGGTGCAGATCGATTGGAGCAAGGCCCGTGGTCTGCGCGTCGGGTCGGGTCGCATCACGCTGCGCGATGATGAAGCCGCCGTGGTGCGACTGCAGGCGACGCCAGGATTGCTGACGCAGCACATGCCCGAACGCTTCGAGCTGCTGCCGGCGTGGTTGGGGCCGCTCGCGCGATGGGCTTCGCCGATTAATCCTGCGTATGCCGAGCTCAAGGCGATCGAGATGGGGGAGATCCCATTGCAGGCCCAATCGCTCACGGTCGAGCTCACGCCCGAGGGCGACAACCGTGGGCGATCCGCGCGCGTGCAATTGGTCGGCCGGCCGGCCAGGGCCGGGACCACCGTGGACCGGGTGACCTTCGAGGCTGATGTCATGGGGCCGCTCTCGGTGCTGATGCAGGTGACGGCCAACGACCACTCGAGCATTAAATTCGGGCCGTGAAACTTTCGTTGCCAGGCGCAGTCCACCCGTGAAAATCTACGCCATGATTCGTTGCCTCCTCGCCCTCGGCAGCCTCGCGCTTTTGAGCGGTTGCCTCACCGTCACTTTGAAACCGGTCGAGGTAAATGTGCACGCCACGGTGGACGTGAACGTAAAGGTGGACAAGGCCCTCGATGATTTCTTCGGCGACCTCGACAAGAAGTCCGCCACGATCAATACCTCGCCTGCGAAACCCTAATTTTTGACGACGTCATGAAAACTATCCTTTTTCGTCTCCTCCTGATCGTCGGTGTTTTCTCCTTCGGAACCGCGGCCGTGCGTGCCGAAGATCTTGGTGCGGTAAAAACCCGGATGACGCAGCGCCTCGCGGAGTTGGACCAATTTAAAGAGAAGGGCGCCATCGGTGAAAATAACCGCGGCTTGGTCGAGCTGCGTGACGCCAGCCCGGCCGCCGGTGACATCGTGGCGGCTGAAAACCGTGATCGCGAAACCGTGTATGCGGCGATCGCCCAGCAGCAGCGGGTCTCGGTTGAAACCGTGAGTCGCGCGCGCGCGAAACAAATCGCGTCCGGCAGCGCAGCAGGTGTGTGGATTCAGAGTGAATCCGGCGAGTGGTCGAAGAAGAAGTAAGCGGGTTTTTCGAGGAAGGCGCGGGCGTCCCCGCCCGCGGGAAAGCGGGCGTCTTATCCGGTGATTTCGCTCCCATGGGCGGGACGCCTATCCCACTCAAGCCGCACTGCGATCAGGCATTGATTCGTCGAATGCTTTGGCTCACGGTTTGCCAACCCGAAATGGAATTCTTTCCCATGCTTTCATCCTTCGCGTCTCGTCGTTCGGCCGCGTTCGCACTTTGTGCCGCGGCCTTTTTTGTGCCCGCCGTCCGTGCGGCGGAAAAAGCATTCGCGCCGGCGATCGTCTATGATTTCGGCGGCAAGTTTGACCGCTCATTCAACCAGTCGGCGGCCGAGGGCGCGGCGAAGTTCCAGAAAGATACCGGCGTCGCTTTCCGCGAGTTCGAAATCACCAACGCCGCCCAGCGCGAACAGGCCATGGCCCAGCTCGCGAAACGCGGCGCCAGCATCATCGTGGCCGTGGGCTTCACGCAGGCTTCGGCGGTCGAGAAGGTTGCCAGGCAGTTTCCCGATGTGAAATTTACAATCATCGATGCCGTCGTCGATCTGCCCAACGTGCAGTCGATCAACTTTCGTGAGCAGGAATCGTCATTCCTCTGCGGCATGGCGGCCGCGCTGGTTTCGAAGACCGGCAAGGTCGGGTTTGTTGGGGGGATGGATATCCCGCTCATCCGCAAATTTGCGCTGGGTTACTCTCAGGGCGCGAAGTATGTAAACCCGAATGCCGAGGTTTTTCAGAATATGACCGGCACGACGCCGGCCGCGTGGGGTGACCCGACCAAGGGCACGGAACTTGCAAAGAGCCAGTTCGGCCGTGGCGCGGACGTGATTTTCCACGCGGCTGGTGCGACGGGTATCGGCGTGATGCAGGCCGCGAAAGATGGGGGCAAGCTGAGCATCGGCTGCGACAGCAATCAGGATTATCTTCACCCCGGCAGCGTGCTCACTTCGGCGATCAAGCGCGTGGACGTGGCCGTGTATAAGGCGTTCAGCGATGCGAAGGCCGGCACTTGGAAACCCGGCCAGATTGTGCTTGGACTGGCGGAAAAGGGCGTGGACTACTCGCTCGACGAATTTAACCGCAAGCTCATTACGCCCGAGATCGAGGCGAAGCTCAACCAAGCCAAGGCCGACATCATCAGCGGCAAGCTGAAGGTCACGGAATACAAGACGCCGTAAGCCGCCGTGTTCATGGAGCGTCCACAGCCCACGAGTCCGGCGAGCGGGGCGCCGCCCGCGCTGGAGCTGTGTGCGATCGACAAGCGCTTCGGCGCGGTGCACGCGAACCGCGCGATCTCCTTCGCCGTCGCGGCGGGCAGCATCCACGGACTCATCGGCGAAAACGGCGCGGGCAAATCGACGCTGATGAACATCGTCTATGGTTTTCACCGCGCCGATGCGGGGGAAATCAAGGTCAAGGGACGCGTGGTGGAGATCGGTTCGCCGCAGGCCGCCATCGCGGCGGGCATCGGCATGGTGCATCAGCACTTTATGCTCGTGGAAAACTTCACGGTGCTGGAAAACGTCGTGCTAGGCGTCGAGGGCGGCGCGTTGCTCGCCGGGAGTCTGGCGGCGGCACGGGCGGAGCTGGAAAAACTCGCGCGCGATTACGGGCTGGATGTGCCGCTCGATACGGTGGTGTCGGAGCTGCCCGTCGGCCTGCAACAGCGCGTGGAAATCCTCAAGGCGCTCTATCGGCGGGCAGAGATTCTCATTTTGGACGAGCCGACGGCAGTGCTCACGCCGCAGGAAGCGGAACAGCTCTTCAAGATGCTTGGCCGGCTGCGGGAGCAGGGGAAAGCGGTCATCCTGGTCACGCACAAGCTCCGTGAAATTATGGCGATCACGGATCGCGTGACGGTAATGCGCCAGGGTGCGGTCGTCGCCGAAGTGACTACAAAAGAGACGTCGCCGCGCGGCCTCGCTGAGAAAATGGTGGGACGCGCGGTTTTGCTCCAAGTTGGCAAAACGCCGGCGAAGCCTGGCGCGGCGCTACTCACGGTGAAAGATTTGGAAGTGCGCGACCGGCTCGATGTGCCGCGGGTGAAAGGCGTCAGCTTCGAGCTGCATGCCGGAGAAATCGTCGGGATCGCCGGTGTCGCGGGCAACGGCCAGTCGGAGTTGCTTGAGGCTTTGGCGGGCATTCGCGCGCCGAGCAGAGGGGAGATTTCACTGGAAGGACGCGACCTCGTGCGTGAGCAGCTCGACCCGCGGGCGCGCCGCAAACTGGGGCTGGCGCATGTCCCGGAAGACCGGTTGCGGATGGGCGTCGTCGCGAGTTTTTCAGCACAGGCCAACGCGATGCTCGGCTATCACGACGGCGGGGCCTATAATCGCGGCCTGTTGATGGACGGACCCGCGATTATAGCAGAGTGCGAGAAGAAGATGGCCGCGTTTGACGTGCGGCCGCCGAATCCGAAGCTGCGGATCTCAGCATTTTCGGGCGGCAATCAACAGAAGCTCGTGCTCGCGCGCGAGATTGATGCCGATCCCAAGGTGTTGCTCATCGGCCAGCCCACACGCGGTGTCGATATCGGGGCGATCGAGTTCATCCACAAGCGCCTCGTCGAGCTGCGCGACGCGGGCAAGGCGCTACTGATTGTGTCGGTGGAGCTCGATGAAATTCTCGGCCTAGCGGATCGTATCCTGGTGATGAACGGCGGCGAGATCATTGGCGAATTGGCGCGGGCCGAAGCGACTGAGGAAAAAATCGGCCTGATGATGGCGGGCGTGAAAGGGGAGGGGGCATGAAAATTTCAAGTGTAGGGCGGGGGCGGTGAGGGCACCTGCCGCCAATTCCTTGTTGCCTTGTATTTCACCGGCGATGACTTCGGCCGCCACATGCGCCTCGTGCACCGCCTTGTGCGCCAGCATGGGCTGGCCCA
>JACMRG010000413.1 GCA_014376585.1 Opitutaceae bacterium
CGTCGGTCCGACCTTGCCCGTCTTCGGCGTTACCGGCGTGCTCGCCGATCCGCAGATCGTGGTCTTCGCCGGCGCCTCGGTGGTCGCCAGCAATGACGATTGGGAGACCGGCACCGGCAACGCCGCCCTGATCACCGCCGCTGCGGCCCGCGTCGGCGCCTTCGCGCTGCCCACCGGCAGCAAGGATGCCGCGGTGCTCGTCACTCTCCCGCCCGGCGCCTACACCGTCCAGGTCACCGGCGCGGGCAACACGACCGGCGTGGCGCTGATCGAGGTTTACGACACGCCGTAATCACGGCGCTCACTTCTCGCCTGGGAAATGGCTTCGCGGATTTTCCGCGGAGCCCTTTTTTCGCGCCCGATCTCCGGGGCGCCGCAGATTGCGCCCCGGCGCCCTGATGGTCGGGATTCGCCCGCAGCCGGCGCGGCGAGCCTACGCCGAAAAGAAAAATGAGCACGAAATGGCGGCATCGTTGCCCGATGCTGCGCGCGGCCACCCGCGGTCAAATCGCGCCGCCGACGATTTGACGCCGGGGGAACCAGGGCGCACGACACTTTATGGCCGTGAAATTCCAAGACTACTACGAAACGCTGGGTGTGACCCGGACCGCCTCCGCGGAGGAAATCAAACAGGCCTTCCGCAAGCTCGCGCGTCTGTATCATCCCGACGTGGCCAAGAACAAGGTGACCGGAGAGGCCAAGTTTAAGGAAATCAACGAAGCCTATGAGGTCTTGGGCGATCCGGAAAAGCGGCGGCGCTACGACGAGCTTGGCGCGAATTGGCAGGATGGCGTGAACGGGCCTGCGAGTGCCGGCGGCGGCCAGCGCTCGGGACCACGCGCGACGCAAGGTGAACCCGACTTTGAATTTGGCGGCACCGGCTTCAGCGATTTCTTCGAATCATTTTTCGGTGGCGGGGGCTCCGGGTCGCGTGGTCAAGCTGGAGCCCCGCGCGGGTGGGACGGGTCGGAGTTTGCGCAACCCGGGCATGACGTCGAAGCCGACTTGCTCGTCACGCTGGAGGAGTCACTGCGCGGTTCGAAACGCAAAGTGACCTTGCGCCGGACCGGCGGGGCCGGTGCCGCGCAGCGCGCCGACACCTATCAGGTGCGCATCCCGCCCGGCATGCGCGAGAGCCAGCGCATTCGTCTCGCGGGCCAGGGTGGTCCCGGCCGAGGCGGCGCCCCGGCCGGCGATCTCTACCTGCGCGTGCGGTTTGCGCGGCACCCCGATCTGAGCGTGCAAGGTGACGATATTTATTCGGACCTCGATCTTGCGCCGTGGGAGGCGGTGCTCGGCGTGAAGGTGAAGATCCCCACGCTCGAGGGCCCGATCACACTCACGGTGCCGCCCGGCACGACCGCGGGCACGCGGTTGCGGGTGCGCGGCCAAGGCCTGCTCCACGCGGACGGCAGCCGCGGCGATCTCTACGCGGTCGCGCACCTGCAGATCCCGACCTCCGTCTCAACTGAAGAACGTGCGCTTTGGGAAAAGTTGGCGGATAACTCGACCTTCAACCCGCGGAAAACGGCCGGTGGCAGTTAGCCCCGCCATTATCTTGTGATGAGGGCCTTCGTTGGTTTTCCACGAAGGCCTTTTTTTTGGGGGCCTCGGTCCCCTCGTTGGGGCTGTCCGAAAATTTCTCGCTGCGCCTCGAACCAGACGCCCCAGGGTAGGTCTGTGCCCCATATCGGCGGCATCTTCCTTGGTGTAAGCTTCCACTCTAGCCATATGAAAACTAATAACCTCCCAGCCCTGCTGCTTCTTCTCGCCAGCCCAATCGCGCTATTCGCTTCTTCTGAAACTGACCGCAGGATCGAAGATGCCGCCAAGGCGTCCTACAATTATCGCACGGTCCTTGAAGATCACGTGAAGGTAAAAGCCAAAGATGGCATCGTGACGCTGACCGGCACCGTGCAGGATATGGACGATAAAGCCCTTGCCGCCGATACCGTGGAAAATCTCCCCGGCGTCATGGGCGTGAAGAACGAAATTAAGATCAAATCCACCTATCCCGAGCATTCCGACGCTTGGATCGCCTTCAAGGTCCGCAGCCGCCTGCTGGTCAAGGGCAACGTCAGCGCCACCGCCACCACGGTCGCCGTGCAGGACGGCGTCGTCACCCTCGGGGGCACCGCGGATAATCAGGCTCAGAAAGAATTGACCGGAATTTACGCCAAGGAGATCGACCACGTGAAGTCCGTGAAAAACGAA
Organism: Opitutaceae bacterium; assembly: GCA_014376585.1. Classification (GTDB taxonomy): domain Bacteria; phylum Verrucomicrobiota; class Verrucomicrobiia; order Opitutales; family Opitutaceae; genus Tous-C4FEB. The sequence goes on from JACMRG010000413.1 coordinate 2,215, forward strand.
ATCGTGGTGAAGGAAATGAGGGAGAAAAACGCGGCTGGCGAGACGGTGGGCGAAAAAATGGACGACGCTTCCATCACCAGCCAGTTGAAATATGCGCTTTTGAGCCACAGGGCGACCAGTGCGCTGAAGACCAAAGTCGTCACCACCGATGGCGTGGTCGTCATCACCGGCGAGGCCGCCTCCGACGCCGAAAAATCTCTCGTGACGAAATTCGCCCAAGACGTCCGCGGGGTGAAGTCCGTCAAAAATGCGATGATCGTGAAGAACTGAGTCCTTCGAGATAATCCTTCTAAACGGCGCGACGGAAAAAGCGGTTCAGCTTTCCTCTGTGTCAGCCCGGTTTTTAGGAGTGCGAGAATTTCCCCGATCCGATCATGCATCCAAAAATTAAAAACCGCCCCGCCGGCGAACTCGCTCGGGTGAATCCCGTGAAGCCGCTCATGTTGCACGACGTGACCAATCAGACGCCGGCGGCCAATGCGGCCTCGCGCCGTCGCATGGCTGCCACGCAGCCCGCCTCGGGCACTGCGAACCACGCGCGCCACCACGTGTCCAAACACGCACAGGCCTGATCCAGCCCGACGCGTTTTAAGTCTCCGCCCACTTTTTCTCCAGAACCGACATAAATCCGCAAATTGTAATCTCATGAATAGACCCATCTCCCTCGCGCTGCTCATCGGCGGCATCGTCCTCATTATTTACGGCATCAGTGCCTCGGAATCTTTTGGTTCGGACATATCTCGTTTCTTCACGGGCTCCCCGACCGACAAGACCATCTGGTTGCTCATCGGCGGCATCGTCGCCGCGGCAGTGGGCGCCTCTGGCATGGTGCGCGGTTCGAAATCAAACTGAATTCGACGTCGCCATGCTCAACTACGCCATTACGTTTCTGCTGATCGCTTTGATCGCGGGTATTCTTGGTTTCGGCGTTGTCGCCGGCACCGCCGCATACATCGCGAAAGTTCTCTTCGTAATCTTCCTCGTGCTGTTCCTCGCGTCGCTTTTCCGCAGCAAAAAAAACTGAGCGCGAGTCCGCTTTTTTCCTCAGCCCATCCCTCTCCAAATTCCACTCCTATGAAAACCAACAAAGACACCGCCGCCCAGACGCCCAAAGAACTCCTCGCCGAGCTGCAAACGCTCGTGCTCGAAGCAGAAAAAATGATGGGCGATTCCCTGTCGGAACACACGGCCGACGCTATGACATCGTTGCGCGAACGCTTCGACGCCACGCAGGAACGCCTGGGCGAGATCTACGAGGGCGCAAAGAAACGCGTCGTCGCCGGCGCGAAATATACGGACGAGACCGTCCGCGCGAACCCTTACCAGTCTATCGCCATCGCCGCTGGTGTCGGTCTGCTCGTGGGCGTCCTGCTGGGCCGTCGCGGCAAGTAAGGAATCTGTTTCCCGTGGAATCCGCCAAACCAGCTCCTGCCTCATCCGGCTTCGCCGGCTCGCTGCGCGCTCTGGCCGACGGCCTGCTGGCCAGCGCGCATGACCGGCTGGAGTTGTTTGGCGTGGAGCTGCAAGAAGAGAAATTTCGATTGATCCAGATCATTGTCTGGATCAGTGCCGCGATCTTCGCGGGCGGCATGGCGATCACTTTTGCGAGTATCACGCTGGTGTATCTTTTCTGGGAAAGCGCCCGGTTGGCGGTGCTCTTCACGCTCACGCTCGTCTATTTGGGCGCGCTCGTGGGCGTGATCATAGCTTTTCGTCGTTACCTCGCGCGCCAGCCGCGACCGTTTGCGGCGTCATTACAAGAGATCAAAAACGACCGCTCATGTATTCGCACGACGAACTGAGCCGGCTTGAGACGCATAAGGCCGCGGTGATTGTCCGGATCGCCCAGCGACGCAGGCAGTGCGCCGCAGCCATGGAGGGGGTGATGCGTCCGCTGGATTGGTTGGATCGAGCGGTAGTTTTTTGGCGCCGGGTTTCGCCCATGGCCAAACTCGCCGTCGTCCCGCTCGGACTGGTCGCCAAACGTGTGCTTTTCCCGCGGGCCAAACTTTTAGGCGCTTTGTTCCGTTGGGGTCCGACTGCCTTGGGCGTAGCCCGTAGTTTGAGCCATCCGCGGCGGTGAAGCCGTAAGAAATAGGTTTGGATGCGGTCCGCGGTAACTTTCCGTTTGCTCCGCCCGAAAGTCTTCATTTGCTGCCAACCGTTATGGATTCCTCCAAGGTCCTCGGCAAAACCCTCGTCGCCTCGCCGGAGCGCGCACAGGAGGCTGATGCCGACTTGGTCATCGTCCGTCAGGTGCAGGCCGGAGACGTCGCGGCGTTTGACCGGTTGATCCTCAAGTATCGCGAACGGGTGCTCGGCATCATCTACCACATGACCTCCAACCGGGAGGATGCGGCGGATCTCACGCAGGATGCGTTTATCAAAACATTTCAATCGATTCACCGCTTCGGCGGGCAATCTTCGTTTTTTACTTGGCTCTACCGCATTGCGGTCAACACGGCGCTGAGTCACATGCGCAAGCATAGGCTCCGGTCGTTCTTTAGCTTGGAGAAGATCGACTCCGATGAGCCGGTCTCCCGCGAGATCATCGCGGCGCTCACCGACACCACTAGCGCCGAGCGCGACACCTATGTCCGCGAGCTCCAAGAAAAATTGAACGAAGCGATGCAGAAATTGTCTATCAGGCATCGCACGGTGGTTACTTTATTTGAAATCGATGGCCTGAGCCACCAAGAGATCGCCGAAATCATGGACTCCTCAGTAGGGACCGTGCGCTCTCGCCTCCATTACGCGAAACAACTGCTGCAAGCCGAGCTCCAGCCCTACATGCGCCGATGAAGTCCGATCAACAGAAGTCAGTGAGCTTGGAAGATCTGTTGCGCCTGAAGCGCGCTGAACGCCCGCCGGCGGAGTTTTGGTCACAATTTGAACGCGAGCTCCGCGCCAAGCAGCTTTCCGCCCTCGTGGTGCGGCGCCCGTGGTGGCGCACGTTGCCCAGTCGGGGTTTGGTCAGTTTTTCTCGGTATCACCTGCCAATCGGGGCTACCGCTGTGCTGGCGCTGACATTTTTGAGTGTTCGTGAATACCAGACCGTGGCCCCTGAGCGCGGTGTGGTGCTAGGCTTGAGTAATATCCCGGCTGCAAGTGTGGCGACGGGAGATGTCTCGATTCCGGCATCGTCTGATGTGGCCGAAACGCAAGCGATGGCTCCAATGAGCTCCGGCGGATTTAGCGCACCCGCTGAGAAGGCTGTGGCTGGCAACGAGAGGAGTTCCTCAGATGCTTCTGGGGTGGATCGCGTTTCTGCGATGTCGGCCCTGATCGGTGGTTCCGCGGAGTCTGAGCGCGCCGCCAGTCCTTCGGCGCGCTCGATCGCAGAGAATTTTGCCGCGGCGCAGTCCGCCGATAACACTTTTGGCACTAATCGTTCGTTGCTCATCAACGCCTCGCGGGGTTTTGAATCGCGGGTGTTGCCCGCGCGCACCCCGGTGGTTGAGCCGCTCGCGCAGATGACGCCGCCTTCGGATGTGCGTCGGGCCCGTTACCTCGGCACTGCCCTGCCGGTCGTGGCCAGCGCCAGACAGATCACGCCGCGTAGCAGCGAACGCTTGGCCAGCCGTATTGCCGATGAACGTCTCTACGAGTCGCTTGGCAGCCGTTTGGGCGTCGGTGGCGACCGGATCATGGTGAAATTCTAAGTCGGCCGAAGTCGCTAGTATCGGATGGGCCGGGCGCTCCGCGCACGGCCTTTTTCATGTAGAAGGTCACGCGCGGGGGACGGATGGCGATTTGTTGGACTGCGACTTTGGGCGCATAGATTGATACCGACGGCTAAAGAAATTTAGATTTTTCCGGGTAGCGGCGGTTTTGCCCCACTTCCCCTCTATCACCGGATAGCCGTTGAATTCTGGACTCCAACCTGCGGGCAAGATACCCGTGCAGTTCGGGACCTAAAGTCCAAAGATCAACCGTCGCGGGTATAAGCCGGGCTTGGAGTCCGTTTCCACCGACAAGTCACTCAAAGTCTAAAAGTCAGTGACGTGGTATGAGCTCGCTGCGCGTCGGCGGCACACGGCCCACCCCGGGGCTGCTGCGGGCTTGTTTGCGCGGGGCGCGGTGGATTGGCTGACGGTATGGCCGTATTTCAAGAGACGCTTACGGTGCGTCCACCCGGGGCCGGGCTGCACGAGATTACCAAGCAGGTGGCGCTGGTGCTTGTGCGCAGTGGACTCAGTCGAGGGGTGGTGACGATTTTTTGCCAGCATACGAGTGCGAGCCTGTTGATCATGGAAAATGCCGACCCAAGTGCGCGGCGCGATTTGGAGGCGTGGCTCGAGCGGCTCGTGCCGGCCGAAGATCCGCATTTCGAACACACACTCGAAGGTCCCGATGACATGCCCTCGCACATCAAGATGGCGCTCACGCGCACGAGCGAGAGCGTGCCGTTTGCCGATGGGCGCATGCTTCTCGGCATGTGGCAGGGAATTTTTCTGTGGGAGCACCGCGAGGCCCCGCACGCGCGCACGGTGGTCGTGACCGTGATGGGTTGATCCTATTAAGGGGGGCGGGACGCCAATTTCCCATGCCTGCTATCCCGACGCGTTTCTTCGCTACTTTCATACAGCTCGTGGCCACCGCCACGGCAGAAATCGCTACGACGACTTCCGGAAAGACGGCTCGTAGATCGTCGCTACATTCTGGAATTGATGAGGCCCCCCGAGCTTTGCCGGGTGCGGGTGTAATCGCGCGGCCTTGATCTGCGTGGCGATTCTTCGAGGCTTTCACGCCGGCACGCAGATGCCGCAGTTGTTTACGAAGAAGTCGTTGCCCTTGTCATCGACGAGGATGAAGGCGGGGAAGTCTTCCACTTCGATGCGCCAGATGGCTTCCATGCCGAGTTCGGGATATTCGAGGACTTCGACTTTCTTGATGTTATCCTGCGCGAGGATCGCGGCGGGGCCGCCGATGCTGCCGAGGTAGAAGCCGCCGTGGGCGTGGCAGGATTTCGTGACGGCTTGGCTACGGTTGCCTTTGGCGAGCATCACCATCGAGCCGCCGAGTGACTGGAAATTATTTACGTAGCTGTCCATGCGGCCAGCGGTCGTGGGGCCGAAGGAGCCGGAGGCGAAGCCGGTCGGAGTTTTGGCGGGGCCGGCATAGTAAACCGGATGGTCTTTGATGTATTGCGGAAGGCCCTGGCCGGCATCGATGCGTTCCTGAAGTTTCGCGTGCGCGCTGTCGCGGGCGACGATCATCGGGCCGGTGAGCGAGACGCGGGTCGTCACGGGATATTTTGAAAGCTCGGCGAGAATTTCTGCCATCGGACGGCGGAGATCGATTTTGACGATGTTATCGTCTTTCAGGCGGCGTTCATTTTCGGGGATGAAGCGGCCGGGATTCGTCTCCATTTCCTCAAGGAAGATTCCGTCCTTGGTGATTTTGGCCTTGATGTTGCGGTCGGCGCTGCACGACACGCCCATGCCGACGGGGCAGCTCGCGCCGTGGCGCGGGAGGCGGACGACGCGGACATCGAGGGCGAAATATTTGCCGCCGAACTGCGCGCCGATTTTGGAATTCTGCGCGATCTCGAGGATTTTCTTTTCCCACTCGAGGTCGCGGAAGGCGCGGCCGTGTTCGTTGCCGGTGGCGGGAAGCGCTTCGAGGTATTTGGCGGAGGCGAGCTTCAGGGTCTTGAGGCAGGCTTCGGCGCTCGTGCCGCCGAGGACGAAGACGAGGTGATACGGCGGGCAGGCGCTGGTGCCGAGGTATTGGAGTTTGTCCGAGACGAATTTTTCGAGGCTTTTCGGATTCAGGAGCGCCTTGGTCTCCTGATAGAGAAACATCTTGTTCGCCGAGCCGCCGCCTTTCGCGACGAAGAGGAATTCATACTTCGAGCCCTCGGTGGCGTAGAGATCGACCTGCGCGGGAAGGTTGGTGCCGGTGTTGACCTCTTTCCAGAGGTCGAGCGGGGCGACTTGAGAGTAGCGGAGATTTTCCTTGGTGTAGCAGTCGTAAACGCCGCGGCTCAGCCACTCGGCGTCGTTGGCGCCGGTCCAGACTTGCTGGCCTTTTTTCCCCATGATGGTGGCGGTGCCCGTGTCCTGACACATCGGAAGAATACCGCGCGCGGCGATCTCGGCGTTCTTGAGGAGCGTGAGCGCGACGTAGCGGTCGTTGGGCGACGCGGCGGGGTCTTCGAGGATGGCGGCGACTTGGGCGATGTGTTTTGAGCGGAGGAAAAACGACGTGTCGTGAAACGCCAGTTGCGCAAGGTAGGCAAGGGCCTCGGGTGCGACCTTCAGGATTTCGCGACCCTCGAAATTTGTTGTGCTGACGCCTTCCTTCGTGAGGAAACGGTAAGCGGTCTCGTCGGCGCCGAGAGGAAAGGGGTCTTGGTAGAAGAACGCGGGCGTGGGCATGGGAATGAGGGTGGAGAAAATAATTGGCGCGAAGGGCGCGGGGAGTAAAGCGGGCGGCGAAGGTGACCGCGTGCAGGTAGGCGGAGTGGTCGTGCGCGCAGTTTTGCTCAACGGGGCGCGAGCGCCAGGCTGGGCGCGGACGCAGGCGGCGATGAAGAGGCGGGTCGGAGACCGCGCCCTGCTTACTGGCCTGCCATGGCGCGGACGGTGGCTTCGAAGCGGGGCAAGTCGGCGGGCGTGGTGACTTCGCTGCCGGGGTGGCCCCAGCCGTTGGCGCCGGGCCAGGTGCCGTGGGCGAGGAAGGTGTCCACGGCGGTGCTCATGCCGGCGACGTTGAAATAATCCTTCTGCTCTTTTTCGTCGCGCACGCCCGCGACGAGGTTTGCGGGAATGGGCGCGATGCGGCCGCTGGAGATGTGGGCGAGGTCGTTGATCGCGACAAAGGGCCGCGAGTCGATGAGCGTCGTCGCGGGGCGGGTGGTCTCGCCGCGGAGATAGCGGTAGTAATCGAGGTGGTTGCACTCGAGGCCGTCGAAGGGCTCGGGCGTGCTACGCTCGACGCGGCCGTCGCGCCAGCGGATCTCGATGTGGCGGCCGACGGCGTAGTGGAGGACGGCGTGGTCGCAGATGGCGACCTCGTTGTGCGACGCCGGGCCGGCGCAGGCGTGCGAGAGCGCGAAGCGCATGTTGACCGAGGCGGTGGTGTCGGCCTCGACGAAAAAGGTGTCGGCGCCCTCGATGGCGTGGGCGCGGTAGAGTTCGGCGCGGACGGCCGCGAGCTGGGCCCAGCTGTAAAGCTCGGTGGTGCCGGCCCAGAACAGCATATTGTGAACGAAATGAGCCATCGCGTTGCCAAAGCACGAGTCGAGCACGGGGCGGCCGTCCATGAGCAGGCGGCCGGCCCAGTTGTTGCGCGCGAAGTAGCTCGCGGGGCGGGGCCAGAGGGCGCTGAGCGTGGTGCCGCGCAGCGTGCCGAAGTCGCCGGCGAGCACGCGCTCTTTCAAGGCGAGGCGCTGTTGCTCGATGATGAAGTTGAAACCGACGAGCGAGGCTTTGGGCGAACGGGCGTCGGCCTCGATCATGCGTTCAAGTTCGGCGTGATCGAGGGTGGGTGGTTTCTCGAGGTAAACGGGCAGGCCGAGCGCGGTGATGGCGGCGTGCATCTCGGCGTGGAGATTGATCGGGGTGGGGACGACGACGAGGTCGAGATCGCGCGCACACGCCGTCAGCATGGCGCGGTAATCTTGAAACACGCTCACGCCACGTTCGGTGAAACGCAGCGTCTCGCGTTCATTGATGAAAGCGTCGGCGCGGGGATCGCAGGTGCAGATGAGTTTGGCTTGGCCACGCTCCTCAAGGCGCGCGACCGCGTTGTGGTGCGAACCGGCGAAACCACCCAAGCCAACGATAGCGATACGGATGGGGGGCTTCACACGATTTTGAATTTGGGGAGGTCTTGGCCGTCGATGAGACCGACGGGGCGGCCGTGAGAGTCGATCACGATCAGGTCGTCAATTTTATAGGCTTCGAACAAGCGCAGGGCGTCAACCCCGAGGGCATCGGCGGCGATGGTTTTTGGGCTCCGCGTCATGAACGTGGCGACGGGACGGCTTAGAAAATCGGGTCCGGTGAGGGCACTGCGGCGGAAATCGCCGTCGGTAAGAATGCCGGTGAGCCGGCCGGTTTTTTTGGCGACGAGGGCGATGCTGCCGCTTTTGGCCTTGGTCATCGCGAGGATCGCGTCTTGCAGGGTGACGGTATCGGGGGCGATGGGCAGGCGGTCGGCAGTGCGCATGATGTCGCGCACGCGGAGGAGCAGGACGCGGCCGAGGTTCCCGGCAGGGTGGTATTTCGCGAAGTCGTCGCGGGTGAGGCCGCGGGCCTCGAGGAGCACCATCGCGAGGGCGTCGCCGAGGGCGAGGGCGGCGGTCGTGCTGGCGGTGGGGGCGAGCTTGAGCGGGCAGGCCTCGCGGGGGACGCGGTAGAACAGGCGTTGATCGGCGGCGCGGGCGAGGTCGGAGTCGGGGTGCGCAGTGAAGGCGACGATGCCGAGGCCGAAGCGTATGAGGAGCGGCACGAGGCGGAGGATCTCGTCGGACTGGCCGCTGTTGCTGAGCAAGATCGCCAGATCGCCGTCGGCACACAGGCCGAGATCACCGTGGAGCGCCTGCGTGGGGTCGAGGAAACAGGAGGAGACGCCGGTGCTGTTGAAGGTGGCGGCGATCTTTTGGGCAATGTGGGCGGACTTGCCGACGCCGCTGAAGACCAGCTTCCCGCCGGCTCCGATAGCGGTCTCGACCGCGCGGGCGGTGGCGATGAAATCGTGGTCGAGGCTCCGGGCGGTCGCGGCGAGGGCGTCACGTTCAATGCGGAAACAGCGGCGCGCGCGGGCGAGGGCGGATTTCGGGGCGATGGCCATTTATGATTTGAACCGTGGGGACGGAGTTCGGAACTTACGGTCGGTCTATCCGCGTTCAATCCCTTTCACCGTTTCCGATGTCCAAGTATTTAAAATTTCTTACGGCGCTTGCGCTGCTGGCCCTTGCGCTGGCCGGCGCCGGCTGCGGCCCGGGAGAAAGCGTAGGCCTCGGGGCGGAGACGGATGATTCCGGCTACCGCGAGGGGCAGCAGTTGGAGAAACAGGGCCGGCCGCAAGAGGCGCTGGTCTCCTATCTCAAGGTGATCTCCCGGCGGTCGGAAGCGGCGCCCGAATCTCATCTGGATGCGGGGTTGATCTACAAACAGCACCTCAAAAACCCGATCGCCGCGATCTACCATTTTCAAAAATATCTCGAGCAGCAGCCCAACTCCCGGCAGGCGCCGCTGGTGCGGCAACAGATCGAGGCGGCGAGGCTAGACTTTTTTCGCACGCTGCCCAACCGGCCCCTCGACAGCCGCGAGGTGCGCATCGACGGCTTCGACCAGCGCGACCGGTTGGAACGCGAAAACGAACAGCTCAAAGCCGAGCTCTCCGTGCTGCGTGCCGGGGCCACGGGCGGAGCCACGACGGCGCCGCGACGGTTGTCCACGGTGGAAAATCGCGATCCCCGGGCGGTGCCCGCTGAAGAAGAGTCTTCCCCGATCACCCTCGCGCCGCTCCAGCAACGTGAGACCGAGCCGGTGGCGAAGGTGCAGACGCCGCAGCCCGGTCTGGGTGCAGGCACCAGGGCGAAGCCGACGGCGCCAAGTGCGACGGGTGGACGCCGGCACACCGTGGCGGCGAAAGACTCGCTCTACGCCGTCGCGAAAAAATATTACGGCACCGCGACAAACGCCAAGGTGCAGGCGATCATCGAGGCCAACCGTGATCTGCTGCCGAACGGAGCCGGCACGCCGTTGAAAGAGGGCATGATATTGAGGATTCCGTAAGCCGCCGGCGGTCGCAGCCGTGGGCCGATCCGCGCGGTGGGGCGGCGAACGAACCTCCCGGATTTGACGAATTTATGCCCCGCACATCGCTACGCACATCGGTCTTCACGGAGTCGCTCATTCGCGAAATGTCGCGCGTCGCCGCGCGGCACGGGGCGATCAATCTCTCGCAGGGCTTTCCCGATTGGGACCCGCCCGCCGCGCTCGTGCAGGCGGCGAAGGATGCGATGGACGCGGGACGGCACCAATACGCGGTGACGTGGGGCTCGCCGGAATTGCGCGCTGCGCTGGGCGCGAAGATCGCGCGCTGCATGGGCGTGCCCGTCGACGCGGATCGAGAGCTCGTGGTCACCTGCGGCTCAACCGAGGCCATGATGGCGGCGTTCATGACCGTGTGCGACCCGGGTGATAAGGTCGGGCTCTTCTCACCGTTTTACGAAAACTACAACGCGGACGCCATCCTCACGGGCGCGCGGGCCGTGCATGTGCCGTTGCACCCGCCGCATTATCGCTTCGATCCGGCGGAGCTGCGCGCGGCGTTTGCAGGCGGGTTGAAGGCGTTTGTGCTCTGCAACCCGTCGAACCCGTGCGGACGCGTTTTCACGCGCGAAGAATTGCTGCAGATTGCGGCGCTCGCGGAGGAGTTCGATGTGTGGGTGATCACCGATGAGGTGTATGAGCATATCGTATTCGACGGGCGGGAGCATGTGTATTTCGCGACGCTGCCGGGCATGGCCCGGCGCACGCTGATGTGTTCGTCACTCTCGAAGACGTTTTCGATCACGGGCTGGCGGCTGGGCTACATCCACGCCGCGCCCGAGGTGATCGCGCAGGCGCGTAAGGTGCATGATTTCCTGACGGTGGGCGCGGCCGCGCCGCTGCAATACGCGGTGGTGACGGCGCTGAATTTTCCGAAGAGCTACTACGACGGGCTGACTGCGGAGTATGCCGAGTCGCGTGACGTGCTGCTGAGGTATCTCGATCAAACGGGACTCAGCTACACGCGGCCCGAGGGAGCGTATTTCGTCATGCTGGACATTTCGCCGTTTGGCTACGCGAGCGACGTGGAGTTCGCGCACTGGATGACGAAGGAGATCGGCGTCGCGCCGGTGCCGGGCTCGAGCTTTTTTGCGAACGGCGAGAACCGCTACGTGCGGCTCAACTTTGCGAAGAAACCCGCGACGCTGCACGCGGCGGGGGAGAGGCTGTTGAGGTTGAAGCGGTGAGTGCGGAGTTGGCCCGAGAAGCGGAAGGCGAACGCAAGAGTTGAAACCCGGCCGGTCGGACTTACGTTTACACCCGTGAGTCCCACGCTCGATCAGATCGTGGAAGAAGCGCAGCACTGGTCCGACGATGTGGTGGCCGAATCGGTGGACCGGCTGATGCTCGCGCGACACGGGGTGAAGGAATTTGTGTTTAGTCACGCCTGGCAATCGGCCGCGGCGCGGCGCGTGGCGGAAATCCGCAGCGGCCAAGTGCAGGGTATTCCCGGTGAAGCCGTGTCGGCCCGCATTCGCCAGATCGTGGGCCGGTGAAGCCGCACCGTTTCCATCCCGAAGGCGACAAGGAATACGCCGAGGCCGCCGCGCATTACGTGGGCATCGGGGCAGAATTGGGCGGTCGTTTTTACGACGAGATCGAGCGGCTCATTGCCGAAGCCTGTGCAGCTCCCCGTCGCTATCGACGGCGACATCCGCCGCCTCTTCACGGATGTTTCCCCTATGCGCTACTCTATCTCGATGAACCTGACCGCATGTGGATCGTCGCCGTCATGCCGCTCAAGCGGGATCTGGATTATTGCAAACACAGGCTTACGGGGTGAGTGTGGGCTACCGCAGAAACTGACAAAACAAAGAGAGATCCTGCCGAGGCTATCCGAGTTCGATCCGCTATTTTCCGACCGAGATTTCTATAAAAGCCGAACCGAGTGACGCCGAAATTACGGTTGTTCGAGATAAGCGGGAGCGTTTTGGGCGAAACCGAGCACGGGGCGAATAGAGACAAGACCTGTGAATTCGTTGCAGATGAAGTAGACGGCGTAGGGGAAACGCGGGGTCATCGCCAACCGATGCGAGCTGTGCCGCGGGCGAAAAAATTGGGGTGACCGCTGCACCGAGGAAATAGTGGCGTCCACGCAATGGAGAAAATCCACGCCGAGACCGGGCACTCGCTGCTCATACCAGTCGAACGCGTCGGCAATATCAGCCTCGGCCCGCGACGTGATGCGGAGCTCGTGGCTCATCGCTCAGCTTGAGGTGCGGCGAGCGAGAATGCGGGCGCGGGCGTCGGGCCACGGAGAGCCTTCTAGCGGATCGGCCTGAAAGTCGGCGAGGCTTTGATCGAGTGCACGCACGTGCCATGCGGGCAGCGGGAACGAATCGGATTGGGCGGTGATTGCCGCCCAGAGTTCTTCGACGAGTTCCAACTTGGCGGCAGCGGATGAGTCGCGGAGTTCAGGAATATCGGCGAGTTTCATGGTGGTAGCATGAGGAACGAAGTGAGCGGCGTAAAGCTGCGGCTAAGCATAATCGGAAGGTTGAGTGCGGACGCGTGGCCAAGCCGACCTATTTAAGGCCGAAGACAAGGATCGTGAGTGAAAGAGCCGCTAGGATCATGCTTATCCACATTGCGTAAGCCTGCCAAACGATGAGCCGAATCGATCCTTTTTCTGCGCTAAACGGGTCTGCGGCTCCTGTTTCAGCTGCTCTCCGCATTAGCCAGCCGAGCGGACCAAAAAATGGCTGGCACATCTCTTTTTTGAAGGTGGCTGCATCCATCTCAATCTGCCCCATGACCGTCTGTGCCTGAGGTGAGCTCAGAATCTGTTCAAGTTGGTTCGTGACTTCAGCTCTGACTTTGAGCGCAGCGCTTAAAAGATATGCGACCGAAGCTAGAAAAACGGAGGCGACAAGCAGACAGACCGCAGACTTGAGATATACGTCACCGACCACTTCTTGGATCGACTTCAGATTTGCGATCAGGACAGCCAAAACTGCCGCGATCCCTGTAAGCATCCAGCGATAGTGCTCCGAAACGGGTCCAGACATGCCGATCATCGTGCGCCACAGCACAAGTATTACTTGGCCCTCCGGGCTTTCTTTTTTAATCATTTCTTTGTCGAACGATGTTGTGGGGTTTTTAAAGGTGAAGTTGGAAGTTACTTCAGTCTCAGGCGTAGCTGGATTGTGCTTTTTGCAGTTCACGGCGCGCCGACGAGCGGCGGCCCTACACGGAGGGCCCCGGGGGGGCTACACTACCAGAGGCGATGCAGGCTGCTCACGCTACCGTCATGCTACGCGTGCGCCACGCTCACGCCGCGGCGTTTGAAGGGGAAGATGGGTTCGCCGAGGCGTTTGGAGCCGATTTCCTCGAAGAGCAGGCCGATGATGAAATCGTTGCTCATGAATTCGAGGAAATCGGGACGGGCGACCAGGAGGCAGCGCGTGGGGATTTTGGCGATGATCGTGGCGACCGCAGTGCTGTCCTGCAGGACGCTGATCTCGCCGAAAAAATCGCCCGTGGTGAGGGCGGCGACGACTTTGCCGTCTTTCACGACTTCGAGTTCGCCTTCCTGCACGAGGTGGAAAAAGGGGTTGAGGTCGCCGGTGCGGAAGACGATTTCGCCGGGCTTGAGATCGCGGAACTCTGAGCAACGGGCGAAGGCGGTGAGGGCGTGCGGGCTCCACTGGCGGGAGAGCGGGATGCGGCGGAGGAAGCCGATTTTCTGCACGGCATCCACGATGGCCTGTCGGGAGAGGCGCGAGAAAACGAGGCTGTCGAATTCCCATTTGCCGATGGAGAGCAGCACGCCCGGGGCGGCGCAGCGCACGGAGCGACGGCGGATGCCGCCTTCGATGAGGGCCATCTCGCCGAAGATGTCGCCGCGCTGGAGTTCGGCGATGGCCTCGGGTTCGCCGACGGATTGTTCGCGCAGGACCTCGACGCGGCCGGAGTAAACGACGTAGAGCCGGTCGCCGGGCTCGCCTTCGCGCACGACGTAGGCGCCCGCCTCGAATTGCTGGGCGGTCACGGCGCCGACGGCGGCCTTGAGTTCCTCGGCCTCGAGGTTGCGGAAGAGGAGCGTCTGGCCGAGGAGTTCGGCGACGGTGGCGAGGGTGACGGGCGCGGCGGTGGGGACGCGTTTGCGCTCGGCTTTCTCGCGGCGCCAGCGGAGGAGGTGGCTGAGGCCGATCCAGCTCACGACGCGGAGGGCGCAGGTGGCCATGGCGCCGAAGAGGGTGAGCAGGGTGAGGGCGGTGA
>JACMRG010000414.1 GCA_014376585.1 Opitutaceae bacterium
AGGCCATGCCCCAGTCGGCGATGTCGGTCGCGTAGAACGCGGGCTCGAAGGGTTTGTATTCCACGAGCATCGTCTGCTTGGGGCCGATGCTGCCGTGCAGGGTTTTCAGGCTTTGCTCGAAGAAGGCTTTGCGGGCGCGGATGTTGTCCTGGCCGGGGTAGCTCGTGCCCTCGGCAAACCAGAGTGAGAGATACTCGCTGCCGACGGCGTGCATGATGGCGGCGGAATCAACGCAGTGCTGCACGGCGCGCGCGCGGATCGCGGCGTCGTTGTTGGCAAAGGCGCCCCATTTGTAGCACTGGTCTTGGAAGAGATTCGGGTTGATGGAGCCAATTTTGACGCCGTGCTGGCGCGCGAGTTTGGCGACGGCCTTCGGATCTTCGCCGGTTTTGAAATCCCAAAGCACGTGGGCGGCGACCGTCGGGCAACAGCCGGTGAGGGCGTGGACGTGGCCGGCGTCGGCGAGTTTGTCGTTCATGTCGATCGCGGCGGCGTCTTGGAAGAATTTGCCGAAGCGGGTGCCGGTGTCGGCGAAGCCCCAGGAGGGCGTCTCGATCTTAAAGGTGGTGAGCGCCTCGACGGCGCGACGGAGGAGTTGGGGAGACATCGGGCAAAATGTTTGAGGCGGGGGCGGGATTGTCAGGCGAAAATCGGGTGAACATTCCCTCGGACGGTCCGGCGGGCGGGCACAAAAAAGAGCGGGGGCAGAGAACCGCCCTACGTGGCATCCGACTCAGAGTTCCACGTTGAACGTCAGTTGGAACAGTCGCGGGTCAACGATGCGGAAGGCCCAGGGCGTGCCATCGGTGCGCACGGCGACGGCTTGCAAATGACCGTTCTCAAAAACGTTTTGCACGTTGAGCTGCACGGAGGAGCGGATGCGGCCTTTGTTCATTTTGAAGGCGTAGGAGGCAAACGCGTTGGCCGTGAAAACGGGGTCGTCGTAGTAGAGCGCCGAGGGGTCGATTTTACGGACAAGGTAGGCGTTGCTCGACAGGTCGAACTCGGGCGCGGCGTATTTGGTGCCGATCGCCGCGCGGGAGGCCCAACTGCCGCCACCACCGATGCGGAGATTCTGGAGGATCCGATTATCGCCCGCGACCCCGGCGAGATTGTAACTCGTGGTTGCGGCGAACGAATACTTGCGGGTCTGCGGCCGGGGTTTGCCCGCGTTTTGCACCAGCGGATTGTAAACGTTCAACACCTGCGCGGCGTAGCTGTTGCCGCGGGTCAACGTGGTGCCGCTGGAGGTGGTATTCCAATAGGACTCGGCTACGCCGGTGGCGGTGTTGGTGTAGCTGGCTTTCTCCAGAATCGGCTGACGCGTGGTGATGTAGCGCACCAGCGACTCCGCGATATTCGAGTCGATCGTCTCCTTCTGCGCGCCGGTCACCTTGATATTCCAGTAGCGGGTGCGGAAGTTGAGTTCCGCCTCGTAGCCGCGCGAAGTGACATCGTTGGTGGCGGTGCGGGTCGAGCCGGGAGGAGTATTCAGAATCTGTCGCGCCGCCTCCTTGGTGAAACCCATGAGGCTGTAAACGTGATCGGTTACACGCTGGCGGGTTTCGGCGGCGGTGGCGCCGAAGAGGCCCTTGGAAGTCATGTAACCCGCGTCGCCGGTGCCGTTGAAGTTGGGGTCGCGAGTGGTGCCGCCGGCGGGCGTGCTGGAGTCGCCGTAGATGCGGAAAAAATACCAATCGAACAGGTCGAATTCCGTGCCGCTGCTGGCCCCGTAGGCGTTGTCCACGTCGAGCTGACCGGTGTCGAAATCGAAGGGCAGAGCGCGGGCGGAGACGCGGCCGGTGGCACCGTTGCGCGCATTCGTCGTGGTGCCCTCGTATTTGTTGAGCGAGAACCAGAGGCGTTCGTTCAACATGGAGATGCGGACGCCGTAGTCTTTGCTGTCGCCCCGGGGATTATCGAGGAGCGTGCCGTAGGTGTCCACGGCCTGACTGGCGGGATCAAGGCTGTCCGACTGGTTGTAGGTGAAATGCAACCACGGGAGCGGTTTTACGACGACGCCCGCGGTGCGGGTGATGCCGCGGTTGTCCGTTCCACCGGTGCGGTAGTTGACGGGGTTATAGGTGTTTTGAAAATCGAACATCGCCTGCGTGGGCTCGAGGTAGGAGGCGGAGCCGATGTTATAGCGGTATTGGGGATAGAGCGTGGTGGAATCATAGGGCTTGTTGCCCGCGAAGCGCACTTTGTCCTGGCGGTAGCCGATGGTCGGGATGATCCGGCCGTCGAGGAAGAAACCCTGCCAGATGCCGCCCTGCGTGCGGTTCTCAGTTTTCAGCGAGCCTTGGGCGGAGAAGAGGACTTCGGCGAGGCGGGTGTTTTGCTGTGTGCGCCATTGGGCCGTGTCGAAAGCGGTGGTGCCGTTGGGCCCGAATTCGGTGGACCAATAGGTGTAGGGCACGAGCGCATCGGTGGGGGGACGCGTGGTGGGCGAGTCCACGTTGTAGCCCTTGGCGTCGCCGAGGTAGTAGTTGGTGTTGAGCGAATCGGAATTGCCGGTGCCACGGATGAGCGTGGACGTATCGGCGATCTGCGAGCGGTAGCGGAGGGCGTTGGGAATGTTTTTGCGTTCGCTGTATTCGACGTAGCCGAGAAAATTTTGCCGGCCCAGCCAGCGAGAGAGACCTTTGTCGCGGGAGAAATCGACCATGTAGGCTCCCTGGGCCTTGAGGGTGATCTTCTCCTCGGGGCGGTAGTAAACCTGGGGCTGGCGGCTGCGGAGGTAGGGTCGGAGGTAACCGGGATTCACGGCGCCGTTCGGGAGGGTGCGGTTGGGGTCGATGTTGATGATGCCATCGACGCCGTCGCCGCCGTTGCCGATAAAGTTCCAAGACTTCGCCTCGATGTCTTCGCTGAGGCCGGCGAACTGGAAGGCGAGTTGCTGCTTGTCGGTGTTGATGACGGACTGCTCGAGTTCAAAGCGGATGACGTTGGTGCGGCGCTCGGAATAGTTGGACGCGTTGATATTGCATTTCGTCCAGTCGTAGAGCGCCTTGCCATCCGAGCCGTTCACGCCGGAGAGCTGCTCGCTAAAAACCGTGTTCACGAGACCGAAGGGCTTGCCGGTGGCGGGGTTGATGTCGGGGATATTTACCTGCTGGCCGGGGATCACGTATTCCACGAGGCGCTGGGTGCCGCCCTGGTTGTAGGTGTTGTTGAGCGTCGTGGCGTCGCGCCGGTCGTAGAGCCAAGAGGCGCCGCCGGTGAAGAACGCAATCTGGCCGTCGATGTAACCGATGACGGGGCGCTGCGCGCCGCTGCCGGCTTGGAGGCCGCCGGAGAAACGGTAGAGGCTGGCGAGCTCGTTGGCACCGCCGGCGAGGTTGGCGGTGGTGAGGCCGGAGAAGGTGCCGAGCGACGCGCCGGTGGAACTGTAAACAGTGCCGGTGGAGGCGTCGAAGGTCTGGCCGCCGTTGGCCAGCCACGAGGTGATGCCTTGGCGCGGCGTCATGGCGTTGGGCAGGGACTGGCCGTTGCGGACGGTTTCATAGGAGAGCTTCAGCGAGGTTTTTTTGAAGGGCTGGAAGCGGGTGACGATGTTGAAGCGCTTCGTAATCTGGGAGGAGGGCCCGCGGATGAAGCCGACGTCGTCGTGGGAGCCGAGCACGCGCACGGCGAGTTTGTTGCGCCAGAGGACACGGTTGATGTCGAAGGTCTCGCGGAGGCGGCCGCGGTCGTCGGTCATGAAGGTAAACTTCGTCGCGTCGCGGGTCGTGTTGGCGGCGGCGAGGCTCAGGTTGACGGTGCCGGAGGTGGAGCCGATGCCGAAGATGTTGGAGTTGGCGCCGCGGCTGATTTCAACGGCGTCGATGTTGTAGGCGTCGATGGCGGAGGCGTTGCTGACGGAGATGCCGCCGGCGGTGACGTTGGCCTGGCCCATGCCGCGGATGCGGTTGTTGGCCTCGGGATTGTTGGAGGCGGTGTCGATGACCCGGTTGTTGTCCACGGAGAATTCGGTGTATTGGTAAAAGCCTTCCACGTTGCTCTCAGACCGGAAAATATCGTTGAGATCAACGGCGGCCATGTCGTCGAGCTGTTGTTTCGTCACGACGGAGATGGGCGAAGCGAGATCCTCGAGCCGGGAATTCATGCGCGTGCCCGAGAGGGAATTCGAGGCGTAGTAGCCTTTGTCGCTTTCACTCTTTACCTCGAAGGGCGAGAGGACGACGGCGTCGTTTTTAGCCTTGTCGGCGGCATTCGCGACCGCTGCGGCGGCTGCGGCGTCCAGCTCTGCTTTGGTGAGCGGCCTGGCTGCTGCGGGAGTTTCTTGGAGAACGGGCGACGGGGTCTGGGCGCGGAGCGCGACGAGCGCGCACGCGAGCGCAACCGGGATGAAGGCGGGGTGGCGAAGCCGGCTCGGTAAAAAGGAATGGGAGGTCATGGGGTGGGATGGTTTACGGGATGGGTTGGTGGAAAGTGAGGAGGACGACGGGCGGATGAAACGGCCGGGAGGGAGCGGCGCTAGCGTTTACGGGAGGAATGGGCCGGTTCGATCACGGTCGGGATGCCGATCTCGACGTTGCCGTCGCGGCCGACGCGCTTGGTGATTGTCGCGGGCTCTTCCATATCCTGGCCGAAAAACGGAGCGGCTGTGGCGATAAGCGTGGGAATCGTCAGCTCCTCGGAAACGCCCGACGCCGCGACAGTCATCCGCGTGCGCCAGAGAAGGCGGCGCTCCTGCTTTGCCAGCGCGGCATAATCGTAAGCGGAGGCGACGACGTAGTAGACGTCCGCCACGGCCTGATCCACGAGGAACTCGTTTTTATCGCTGCGCATTTTAAACTGATGCACGGGGTCCATGAACGCCATCTGCTCGGCGCCGAGGATGGGCGCGATGCCGGACACGGCGCCCGAGGGGTCGATACGCGGCGGCAGATTGGCGCGGGCGAGGTCTTCGGCGCGGGTGAAAACATCGACGATCTGCCGGGCGAATTTATCGCCCCCGACGAGGGCGGCGCGGTCCACAAGGTTGCGACCGACGGCGCAACCGGAGAGCACGGCGTTCTCTTCATCGGCCCCGGTGAGCAGATTGTGCGCGCCCCAGACAAAGTTGATGACGAGCGAGGGCGGATGGGCGGGCGGCTGCGCGGGGAGGTAGCCGTTGGCGGCGAGGGCGCGCATCAGGATTTTATCGAACTGTTCGGGGGAGACCGACGGCTCGCTCCCTGTGCTGTGGCTGAGACCGTGGTGGCCGCCGGATTTCGTGATGAAATACGCGGGGGCGGCGGGCGTGACCGGGGGGAGTTTTTTCCCGGCTGCGGTCATTTCGGTGATGACGGTGAGGTTGAGATGGGGATTTTTCTGGAGCGATTTCGTCAACAACGAGAAGATTCAAGACGACGCGTCGGCGTCTTTGCCGG
>JACMRG010000051.1 GCA_014376585.1 Opitutaceae bacterium
AGTAGACGGCGTATTTTTTACGGGTGGCGGCGCCGGTGGCGGGGGCCTGGGCGAGCTGGTGGAGGGGGGTGAGCGGGGCCTTGTGGGTGAAATAGTGTTTGCCGGCGCGGAGGAGGCGGCAGCCGAGGGGGCCGCGGTCGCAGGGAATGGCGGCGGCGGCGACGAGTTGCACGGCGGGATCGGCGAGAATTTCGTCGAGGCTGCGGGCGACGCGGGCGGGGGGGAACCGCGCGGTGAATTTGGCGACTTTTATCGGGTCAGGATCATAGACCCACGCGAGGGTGGCGCCGGCCTCGAGGAGACCCTGGGTCTGGTTGTAAATGTGGCCGTGGTCGAGGTGGGCGGCTGCGAAGAGAAATTCACCGGGAACGACGACGGGGGCGGGCTTGGGGCCGGGCAAGTATTCGGGAGGAACGGTGTTCACGCTGTGGTGGGAGAGGCTTTTTGCTTGGGTGGGAGATCCCACACGGTGAGGCCGCGGAGCTGGGCGGGGTCCACGGGCCTGCGGGGCCAGAGGCTGGCGGCGTAACCGACGACGACGGAGACGGCGAAGGCGAGAAAGGAGTGGAAAAAGGAATTGATGGTGGTGAAATTTTGGACCCAGAGCGTGGCGGCGATGCTGGCAACCGCGCCGACGATGACGCCGCGGGAGTTGGCGCGACGGGTCATCATGCCGAGGGCGAAGAAGCCGGGGAGAGCGCCGCCGAAGAGGGCAAGGAGTCGGACGGACTTGTCCCAAATAGAAGAGGTCTCGACGGTGGCGGGCCACAGCGCCATGCCGGTGGCGAAGATTCCGGCGGAAAACGTGACCCAACGGCCGACGCTCACGCCGCGGGACTCGAGCAACTGCGGTCGGAGAACGCCGAGAAAATCGCTGGCGGCGATGGCGGCGACGGAGTTGAGGGAGCTGCTGAGGGTGCTCATGGCGGCGGCGAAGATGCCCGCGATGATGAGGCCGATGATACCGTGCGGGAGCTCGTGCGAGATAAAGTAGCCGACGATGGCGTCGTTGGGCAGACCAGGGGCGAGGCGGCCGGGGTTGACGTGGTAGAAGGCGAAGAGGGCGGTGCCGACGAAGAAGAAAAGAGCGTTGCTGGGGAAACCGAGGATAGAGCCCATGAGCACGGTGCGGCGGGCGTCGCGCTCGTCCTTGGCGGCGAGGGCGCGCTGCATCAGCGGCTGGTCGGCGATCAGGGTGAAAATGTAGCCGATGAAGAAACCGGTCATCACCCAGACGGTCGCTTCGGTGAAGTTAAAATCCCAAGAGACAAACTTGAATTTTCCCGCGGCCGTGCCTTCGCGGACGATGCCGGCGAGGCCGCCGTCCACGCCGGCGGCGGCATACCAGACGATGAGGCCGACGCCGAAGAGTTTAACGGCGACCTGCATGACATCGGTCCAGACGACGGCCTCAAAGCCACCCTCGACAGAGTAGAGGGTGGTGACGAGGCCCATGAGGGAGATGCTAAGATAGACATTGATGCCGGTGGCGGCGGAGAGCGCGAGGGCGGGGAGAAGCATAATGACGCTGGCGCGGCCGAAGATTTTGAGGAGGACGGCGAGGCCGGCGACGACGAGACGGACCTCGCGGCTGAAGCGGCGCTCGAGGTAGGAATAGATGGTGGGGGTGTTGAGCCGGCGGATGATGCCGATGAAATAGTAGGCGACGACGAAGCCGGCGCCGGAGCCGAGCGGGCCGGCGATCATGGGAAGCCAGTTGTTCGCATAGGCATAAGCGGGCAGGGCCATCATGCTTACGCTGCTGACGGCGGTGCCATACCAGCTCACGGCGGCGGCCCACGGCGGGACGCGACCACCGCCGAGAAAATAATCGGCGCCGGAGACGCGCTTGCGGCGCTTGACCCACCAGCCGATGCCGAGGTTCACGGCAAAATAGAGCGCGATGAAAAGGTAATCGGGCCAGCGGAGGGTGTTGACGATGGCTAAGGAGGGAAGGAGCACGGGGTGGGGTGGAATAGATTTTTGGAGCGGCCATAGGCTGCCGCGCCCCCGTCAAAGCAGGGAGCGGCCACCGTGGAAGGCGGTGTAGAAGGGGTCGCCGGCGACGATGGACCCGCGGGCGACGGCTTGGCCAGTAAAGGCGGATTTATAAACGGCGGTGAGCAGCTCGACGGTGCGGCGCGCTTGGTCGCCGGCGGTGAGCGGCGCGGTGCCGTCGGCGACGTCGGTGAGGATGGCGCCGATCTGCGTGGTGTGGTTGGCGGGAACGTCGGGCGTGGGCAGGGCGCAGAGCGCGGCGTAGCCGGCGGCGGCGGCGGGGTTGACGATTTGCGGACCGGGCGAAGTGGGCGTGGCGACAAGCGCGGCCTGCGCATCGGCGGCGGCGCCGGGCGCGGGGGTGAAGCGCCAACTGGAGTTGTCGTAGCCGTAGAGATGGCGCAGTTCGACGGTGGCCTGTTGGAGGTCGATGCGGAGGTAGGTTTCCTCGCGGGGGGAGAGGATGCTGTTGATGACGGTGGCGACGCAGCCGTTTTTGAATTCCACGAGAGCGACGGAGAGATCCTCGACCTCGATGGCGCGGTCGGCGGTGCGGGCGATGGCGCGGAGGCTGGTCCACTCGCCGAGGAGGTAAAGCATCTGGTCCATGAGATGGATGCCGTGGCCGACGGTGGGACCGCCGAGTTCGTTGGACCATTTGCCGCGCCATGGGACTTCGTAGTAGGCGGGGGAGCGGAACCAAAGGGTGTTGCAGACGGCGACGATGGGGCGGCCGACGGACTGCGCCTCGAGGTGGGCGCGGAGGTGTTGGGCGGAGGAACCGTAGCGCATCTGGAAAACGGCGGCGCAGAAACGGCCGGTGCGTTTTTCGGCGGCTTGGATCAGGTCGAGTTCGGCGAGGGAGGCGCAGAGTGGTTTCTCGCAGAGGACATGGGCGCCGGCCTCCATCGCGGCGACGGCAAGTTCGGCGTGAAAATTGGGCGGCGTGCAGATGTGGACGAGATCGGGCTTGGTGGTCGCGAGCAGTGCGGCGGCGGTGGTGAAGACGGCGGGCCCGCCCTGGGCGGCCGCGAAGGCGGTGGCGCGGGCGTGATCGACGTCGTGGACGCCGACGAGTTCGACGCGGTCGGCGTGGGCCAGGAGGCCGGCGGCGTGCTGGCGGGCGATGTTACCGGTGCCGATGATCGCGGCGCGGAGTAGGGACATGAGTGGGGAGGCGTCAGTCGGGAGGCTGCAGGCGTCGGAGGGGCTCGGGACGCTGCAGGGAGGGGACGGACCGGGAGGTCCGCCTTATTTGAGAAAAAAATTGGCCGTCGCGGGGACGGCCAATGAGGGAGGAAGGCGGGCGGTGCGGTTTAGAACCGGTAAGTCGCGGAGACGCGGAGGTTGATGCCGGGGCCGGCATAGACGGCGTTGCGGGAGAGGGCGGCGGCGAGATATTTTTTGTCGAAGAGGTTATCGACATTCGCCTGGTAGGACCACGCGCCGCGGGTGTAGCCGGCGGAGAAATCCACGAGCGTGCGGGCGGGGAGGTAGAAGCTCGGCTGGTTCGGGATGAGGTTCGTCGGCGTGCTGGCGGCGGTGAAGCCGGAGGCGGAGGCGCCGGGGCGTTTGTCGGTCCAGTTGGTGCCGAGGGAGACGTTGAAGCCCTTGAGGGTGGCGTCTTGGAACTCGTAGCGGGCCCAGGCGGCGGCGGATTTTTCGGCGGTGCCGCGGAACGGGATGTTGTTGGGGTCGCGGTTCGTGAAGTTCGTGTAGTTGCCGATCACGGTGAAGCCCTTGGTGATTTCGTAGGTGCCCTCGAGCTCCCAGCCCTTGGCCTCGCGGTCGGAGTAGAGGAGCGGGGCGGGCGGGATGGGGGCGGGGACGGTGAGGTTGGCGGGGTTGGGCACGGAGAATGCGTTCTGCGCGATCTTGAAATACGTGACGCCGAGCTGGAGGCGGTTTTCGAGGAGGCGGACGCGGGCGCCGAATTCATCCTGATCGCCGACGGAAAAATCGGGGGTGCCAACGGGGGTGAGGTTGGTGGAGACGGGGGAGGCGTTTTCGGAGTGGCCGTAAAAGAGGGAGACGTTTTTGACGGGTTTCACGACGACGCCGTAGTTGACGGTGTTTTTTTCGTTGTTGATGAAAACATGGTTGGTCGCGCCGGGGAGGAGACGGATGGTGGCGTTGCGCACGACGATCTTGGAGACGCCGCCGGAGACGATCAGCCGGCCGTCGAAGGCGGTGAGGTTCTGGTTAGCGTAGTATTGGCGGGTAAGCTCGTTGTTGTTCTCGCGGGTGTTGACGGTGCCGAGATCAGTGAGCGGGCCGAGGACGATGTTGTCGAAGTCGAGGGGGGTGTTGGCGAGGTTGGTGTTCACGACGGTCTGCCCGGCGTTGGGGCGACGGCGGGTGTAGGCGAAGCCGGCGCCGGTGGTGGAGGCGACGTCGGCGATTTTTACGGCGTAAACCCAGTCGTTTTGGAAATTTTGTTTCTTGTCGTTGACGGTGGAGCGTTGGCCGCCGCGGTTAAACACCCGGCTTTGGACGGGGGCGGGGAAGGCGGTGAAGGCGGGGCCGGGGCCGTAAACGAGTCCGGGGGTCCAGAGGCCGGTGAGGGGATTGATGGCGCCGCCGTTGCCGTTGTTGGGGGCGAAGTTCAAGCCTTGGTTGTCGAGGTAGTAGTAGGCCTGGCGGGCGGCGACGCGGACGGAGAGGTGTTCGGTGAGCTCGCTGGTGAAGACGGCGCGGTAGGCGGAGCGTTTGTCGCGGCGATAAATATCGTCGGCGTAAACGGCTTTGGTGGTGGAGACGCCGGCGAGGAGCTTCGCGGTGTTGGTGGAGCCGGAGGAGGGATCGATGGGGATACCGAGGTAGGCGCCGGCGCGCCAATCGGAGAACTCGGCCTGGAGGGTGAGTTTAGTGGCGGGGCCGAAGAGATATGAAAGGGAGGGCGCGAGGGTATGGCGCTTGGTTTTGGTGTTGCCGTAGTAGTTGTCGAAATTGCGGTAGGCGGCGACGACGCGGTAGGCGAATTTCGAGGATGCGTCGCCGATGCGTCCGGTGGAATCGACCTCGACGGCGCCGGCGTCGAAGGCGCCGTATTCGAGGCGGACGGAATTGCGCGGGGCGACGAAGAGGGGTTTTTTGGTGACGTTATTGATGGTGCCGCCGGGGCTGCCGGTGGGGGAGAGGATGGCGTTGGGGCCTTTGACGACCTCGATGCGCTCGATGGTGAGCGGGTCGATGTTACCCTGGGTGATGTCGAAAAATCCGTCCACGGTGGCGCCGTCCACTTGGAAGCCGCGGACGGTGATGCGGTCGAGACCGTTCGGGAGGGTGGATTCGGTGACGCCGGGGACGTATTTCAGGGCGTCGAGAATGCGGACGGCACCGACGTCCTTGAGGAGGGCTTCGGTGACGACGTTAATGGTCTGGGGCGAGTCGAAGATGGCGGTGCGGATGCGGCCGCCGCTGGAGACTTCGGATGCCTGGTAGCGGTTGGGCGTGGCGCCCGAGACTTCGAACACGCCCAGTTTGACGATCTCCGAATCGGCGGGAGCAGTGCGGGCGGTCTGGGCGAAAGCGGCGGCGCCCGCGAGGGCGGTGAGGAGCGCGGCGGCGGGGAGGCGGGAACGTGAGGCGGGGCGGAGGTGCATGTGACTTGGTGGGAGGTAGGGGGATAAACGTGACGTGGCTAAAAAAGAAAAAAGCTGCGGACGTGTCCGGTGCACCGATGGGAGGGCGGCGCAGATTTCTGGCGAATGTGGTTACGAATGAGCGGAGGCGGGCTTTGCCAAGCGTTTCGAAGGTTATCGTTAACTGCGGCGGCTTGACTCGGGGCGGCGGGCTGCGCATCGACCGCGGGATGACGACGCGCGAACTGGCCCGGCTTGCAGGGGTATCGTCGGCCACGATATCACTGGTCCTGCGCAATCACCCGCGCATCTCAGCCGCGACCAAGGCCCGCGTCGCCAGTCTGGTCAAAAAGCACAAGTATGTGGTCGATGGGCGCGTCTCGGAGTTGATGCGCACGATCCGCTCGCACTCGGCCGATCAGCCGACCAGCTGCCTCGGGCTGATCAGTTTCTATCCCGAGGAACATCCCTGGCTTTCGCTGAAACGGCGGCCGCACCTGGCCCGGCTGCACCGCAGCATGGTGAAGCGCGCCGGCGAGCTGGGTTATCGCGTCGAGCCCTTCTGGGTCAGGAACCCGGCGATGACCCTGAAGCGGTTGGGCGGCATCCTCGAGGCTCGCGGTATCCTCGGGCTGCTCTCGTTGGGCGCTCCCGACTTGGAGGAGGAAATTCCGCCCGAACTCCGGCAATTTCTCATCGTGACGCAGGGCACCAGCATCGCCACGCACCTGCACCGCATCCTCGGGCACTGGGTGCATGACACCACGCTGCTGCTCTCGACGCTGAAAGCCCGCGGGTATCGCCGCCCGGGCCTGATTCTCCAGCAGCATCAGGATGGGCGAAACGCCCACATCATCGCGGCGATGTATCTTTATTTTTCCCGCTACGATTTCGACCGCCTGGATATCCCGATTCTGTATGCCGGTTCCTTTGTCGATCAGGAGGCGCTGGGGCAGTGGTATGCCCGACACCGCCCCGATGTGATCGTCTATTACGACCACGAGAATCATTTTCGCTCGATCAAGACCTTCTTGAAAAAACAGAAGCTCGCGGTGCCGCGGGATATCGGGTTGGCCGTGCTCGATGCCACGGTCCCCATCGGCGGCATCACGGGGGTCCACCAGAATATCGAACAAATGGGAGTCAGCGCCGTGGATATGCTCGTCAGCCGGCTGCAGCAGCGGGAAACCGGCATCCCCGGGGTGGCCAAGGTCGAATCCGTCGAGGGCATCTGGATCGAAGGCGAGACCCTGCGCCCGAAGTGAAGCGGACGGGATGTGCCTTGATAGGTTTGATCGCGCCGCCTACTGCGGGGACGAACGAAAACAGGAGTCCAACTCCAGGCGGAAGTAGTCGCGGGCGTTGGCAAAGCAGATGTTTCGGATCATCCCGCCGACCAACTCCCGGTCGGCGGGGATTTCGCCGCGTTGCATTTGTCCGCCCAGCAAGTTGCAGAGCACGCGGCGGAAATACTCGTGCCGCGTATAGCTGAGGAAGCTGCGCGAATCCGTGAGCATGCCGACGAACCGGCTGAGGAGCCCCAGGTTGGCGAGCGCGGTGAGCTGCCACTCCATGGCTTCTTTCTGATCGAGGAACCACCAGCCGGAGCCGAACTGGATTTTTCCCGCCACGGAGCCGTCGTTAAAATTTCCGATCATGGTGCCGAAGACGTAGTTGTCCGCCGGGTTCAAATTATACAGCACCACGCGCGGCAATTCCCCGGTCTGATCCAGCGCATCCAGATAACGCGCCAAGGCCCGCGCCTGCGGGAAATCCCCGATACTGTCGAAGCCGCAGTCGCGCCCCACGGCCTGGAGCTGCCGGGTGTTGTTGCTGCGCAGCGCTCCGAGGTGCAGCTGCTTGGTCCAGCCCCGCGCCGCGTCCCAGCGGCCAAACTCGAGCATGAGGTAAGAGCCAAATTTGGCCCACTCCGCCGGCGAAGCGGCCAGACCCTTCCTCGCCGAGTTAAAGATAGCCGTAGCTTCGGCGTGCGAACAGGGCTCCGCCAGCGCTTGCTCCAGGCCGTGATCAGAGAGACGCGCCCCTGCGGCATGGAAATCGTCATGCCGTCGCTTCAACGCGACGAGCAGATCATCGAACGTTCGCACCGAAGTCCGGGCCGCACCCCCGAGCTTCTCCAGCCAGGGATGGTAGGCGGCCGGATCATTTACCCCGAGTGCTTTGTCGGGTCGGTAAGTGGGATAGACCCGCGTGGCGAGGCCGAGCCGGGCGATCTTCGCGTGGTCGTCCAGCGACTCGGCGGGATCATCGGTGGTGCAGACCACGGCAACCTTGCTCAGTTTGAGGAAGTCATGGACGCGGAGGCCGGCGAGCCGAGCATTGGCGGCGCGCCAGATCTCCGGCGCGCTGGAGGCGTTGATGATCGGATCGAGACCAAAGTAGCGCTTCAGCTCGAGATGCGACCAGTGGTAGAGAGGATTGCCCAGCGTATGCGGCACGGTGGCGCACCAAGCGTCGTGTTTCTCCCGGGGTGAGCCGTCACCCATGCATAGCCGCTCCGGCACGCCGTTGGAGCGCATCGCCCGCCACTTGTAATGATCCCCGCCGAGCCAAATCTCACTCAGGTCGGCAAAGGCGTGGTTCTCGGCGATCTGCTTTTGCGGCAGATGGCAGTGGTAGTCGAAGATGGGTTCGGTCGCGGCGAACCGATGGTAGAGCTCCCGGGCCTCGTCCGACTGGAGGAGGAAATTGTCATGGATAAAGGCGGACATCGGCCGATATCAGGGGCGGGAGCCGGACTCCGCCGGCGAATACATCAGCGGGTAATTCTTCCGGAAAACATCCTGATATTTATAGAGCTCCGGATAGTAGCGCCGCGGGCGGACCGGCGGTGCGGCTTCGCCCCGCACGGCGGCGGCATGACGACGGATCAAGTCCCGGCTGAGATCGAGGCTGACGAAATATTCGCCGATATACCAACAGGACCACTTGCCCCGTTCCGCCAATCTCAGGGCGGCGAAAATACTTTCGTTGCCCGCCAGCGAACGGGTGAGGTGGTCGTTGGCGCCGGCCCGGTCTCCCTCCCGCAATCGCAGCAGCGCATGACAGTAGGCGGCCAGCATCTCATGCCCGTGGAGGTGAATTCCCAGCGCCGTCAGCAGGTGGGATTGGAAGAAATCGCGGCGGTCGGGCGGCAGACTCGGGGCGAGCGCCTGGGCCTTGGCCCGCAGGGTCGTCAAATAGTCGAAGTTGGTGTCGGCGACGGCGAGACGCTCCAATAAGTCGGCGTGGAGTTTGTCCGTGAGCGGCGTGCCTTCCAGCACGAGCGGGAAGATTTCGCTGCCGAGCACCCGGAGGTGGCTGTGCGGGGCGTGGTCGCTTTGCCGCAGCTCGGCGCGGTGGCTGGGGACATCAAAGTAGTCATGATACAAGGCGGCCACCTGCGGGGCGACGGCTGCGCCATATTGCCGACGGCTCCAATCGAGCAGGAAAGCAGTCTGGTTTTCCTGATCGGATTTTCCGCGGTAGGGCGTGGCATCCCAGGCAAGTTTCATCGCGCAGTCGGTGCTGAGCGGCACTGGACGGACATCGCTGAGGTTGAGCAGAAAATACTCGGTCGCATCCGCGCGGATGAAGCGGCCCAGTTCCTGATAAATGCGCGCCGGCGGCACCATCTCGCTGAGCTGGTTGAACCACCACCGCATCATGGCGGTGTGATAATAAATGCCCTGTCCCGCCTGGGGCTGGCGGGTCGGCACGAAGGGCAATTCGGTCTCGGCCGAGCCGGCGAGGTTCGAGGCTACGGCACCGGTCAGGCTGTTGCGCATGGTGGCGTCCTTGAGTTCGGCCGGTCCCAGCGTCTGCTCCTGGCCGTTTTCGCGCAAGAGGCCGGTGCCATCGTCGGGCCACACCAAGGCGACGCCGGGCGGCAGCTTGATCACGCCTTGGCGGTAAAGTTTGGCGCCCTCGTCCCACATGTTGGCGATGATGGGCGCATCGGGCTGAACCTCGCGGATGATCTCCACCTGGCGGGCAATGACCCGGGAGATGATCTCCCCGCGGGCCTGCGGCGAAGCGATCTCGGGTTCATCCACCCAGAAGGGACGGTCGAATTTGCCGCGATAACCGACGGTCCAGATCATTTCTTTGTCTTTGAACACCTCGACGCACTGCCGCCAGTAGCGCTCCATAATTTCCGGGTGCTTGGTGTAGGAGAAAGGCACGTCCTTCGGCCATTGGTAAGTGTTGAGCCCCATCACGAGGATGTGGTGTTGGCTGATGATCAGGCCCCGGCGCGCCGTGAGTTCGTGGCAGCGTTCATCCGGAAAAGGAAAGGTCGCCGGCACCAGCATGTTGCCCCGCAGCCGCAGCAACGTTTCGCAGATACGGTCGAGCATGTCGTTCGAGAAAGCATTTTCGCGGAGAGGATCCGGGCTGAAACCCGCGAGCAGGTCCTCGTCGTTGATGAACCAGCCCCGATATTTAAACGTAGGGGCCGCCACCGGCAGGTTGAAATCGGCGGGCACATTGATGCTGGCGCGGTAAACCGGCTCCTTGTCCGTCCAAAACCACCAGGGGTCCACGCCCAGGATTTCCTCGCTAAAAGCGTAGGCGGCATAAATGGCGCCGCGCATATCGGACCCGGTGGACAGGATCACCGGTCGGCCGGCCGCACCCGGGCGCACACCCACCGCGAAACGTTCGCGACCCTCCAGCGGGCCGGAGGTCACTTCCACGGCCGCATTCGCCCGGAGGCCGAAGTAGAGCAACGGGCCATCCCAACCGGCTTCCGGCGGGGCCGACAACACCACGGGGAGGTGACCAAAAACCTTATACCAATCGCGTTTCACGTCCTCCAACGCGCGGTGGACCGGCTCGGATTCGTCGGGCGACACAATCCATGGGGTGTCGACCGTCAGCACAATATCCGGGGCGGAGGCGGGCTTCGCGGGAGGAAGCGGGGTCGAAGAATAGGAATGGTTTTTCATGCGGAACGATTTTTGAGATTTGGCGAAAGCGATGGGTTTACATAATCCCGAGGCACTTCATCGCGGCCCGCATGTAACCCAGCGTGTAGGCCATGCCGGTGTGCCAAGGAGCCGAACCATTCATCTGCGGAGTGTGGTCGGGGATGAGCACACCCTCAAAGCGGTTGCGGGCGAGAATCTGCAGCACCCGGACCATATCGACATCGCCGTCATCGATGAAGGTTTCCCGGTAGCTCGGCACCTTGCCCGTGACATTGCGAAAGTGGATGTAGCCCAGGCGCTGCTGCGCGCTGTAGCGGTCGACCGTGTCGTAGATGTCGCCCTCGGTCATCTCCGCCAGCGAACCGATGCAGAACTCGAGGGCATTCGCCGGACTGGGATTGAGGTCGATCAACGTTTGATAATGGCGCGGTTGATACACGAGGCGCGGTTGGCCACGCAACTTCGGCAGCGGAGGATCATCGGGATGG
>JACMRG010000415.1 GCA_014376585.1 Opitutaceae bacterium
ACGCGATGATCGCGATCCGCTCGAACTTTTTCTACACGCGCACCGTGCCGTGCGAACTGTGGTTCCTCGACCGGGCCAAGCCCAAGACGCGTCAGGACAAAGTGCTCATGCTCGATGCGCGCGGCATTTACCGGAAGGTCACGCGCAAGGTCTATGATTTCTCGCCTGAGCAGCAGCAGAATCTGCTGGCGATTGTCTGGCTGCACCGCGGCGAGGCCGACCGCTTTCTGGCGCTGGTGGCCGGCTATCTCGGGCGCACGCTCACGGAGGCCGAGGCGTGCGCGGCGCCGTTGGGTGCGTTGGCGGCGGCGCTCGATGGGCTGCACGCGGTGCTCGCGCCGTTTCTTAAAAAGCCCGCCACGGACCTCGCCGCCACTCTCGCCGAGTGGACCGCGGGTCAGAAAACTTTTGCCGCCGATGTCGCCGCGTTCCGCACGGTGGTCGCCACCGAGCAGAAGGCGTGGACAAAGACCAAACCCACGGCGTCGGCGTTGGTCGCCTCGACCGCCCGGCTCGCGCCGCTGGCGGAGACCAGTCGCGATCTGGTGAAGCAGGCGGACCACCTCTACAAACTCGCCAGCCGGCTCGTGGACGCTTGTGAGCAGAACGGAAAGGAAGACGACGCGTGGTCCGGCCGCGAGGCGACCAAGGCGCGGAAGGCCGCGGACGAAGCGCGGCACGCGGCGGTGGAGCAGCTTAAGCTCGTGCGGTATTTTCAGAAACACGCGGCGTGGCTGACCGAGCGGTTCCCCGATGCCGAGCTGCGCGATGTCGAGGGGCTGGTGAAGCTCGTGGACCGAAAGGAAATCGAGGCCAACGACTGGAGCCTGACGCCCGGCCGCTACGTGGGCGTCACGCCCGAGGTGGAGGACGAAGATTTCGACTTCGAGGAAACGCTCCGCGAGATCCACGTCGAGCTTTCGGACCTCAACGCGGAGGCCGCGAAGCTCGCGAAGCGGATCGCCAAAAACTTTGAGGAGCTGGGCGTATGAAATCCTGCTGGGAACATCAAAAAATGGCGAATGCTCCGATCAGAATCATCGACGGTGATCGCGGGACAAATTATCCGAAGCAAAGCGACTTCTCCGACATCGGTGATTGTTTGTTTCTCAATACTGGAAACGTAACCGAGGGAGGATTTGATTTCTCAAAGTGCCAGTTCATCTCCAAGGCAAAGGACGAGGTTCTACGAAAAGGTAAACTTGATCGCGAAGACGTCATCATGACTACACGCGGCACTATTGGAAATGTCGCATATTTTAATGCGGCAGTTCCGTTCGAGAGCATTCGAATAAACTCGGGAATGGTTATTTTCCGCTCTGACTTAAGATTTATTCTACCTTCGTTCTTATATCAGTTCTTTCGCTCACCTCAGTTCAATGGACAGGTGAATTCTTTGAAGACTGGCGCGGCTCAACCTCAGCTTCCCATTCGTGACATCAAGTGCATTGATGTTCCGATTCCGCCGCTTGATCAGCAGCGTAAAATTGCCGACACGCTTTCCACCTACGACGACCTGATTGAGAACAACCGGCGGCGGATTCAGTTGCTGGAGGAGTCGGCGCGGCTGCTCTACAAGGAGTGGTTCGTCCACCTCCGCTTCCCCGGCCACGAGCACGTCAAACTCACCGCCGGCGTGCCGCAGGGGTGGGAGCGGAAACTCATAGAGCAAGTCTGCGGAACTATCGGGGGAGGCACGCCTTCTACGGCGATTCCTTCGTTTTGGGAAAACGGCGACGTCACTTGGGTGGTGCCCACGGATGTTACAAGAAACGACTGTCTGGCCTTGCTTGATTCTCAGACGAAAATCACGGAATCAGGGCTCCGTGGCTCGTCCGCAAAAATGCTTCCACCCAACGCGATTCTCATGACAAGCCGGGCGTCGGTCGGTTTCTTTGCTCTGGTGGATCGTCCCGTATGCACGAATCAAGGCTTCATCAGTATCGTCCCCCACGACGACGATGCCCGGATGTTCATGCTTCACAATCTGCTCTATCGAGTTGAAGAAATTCGGGGCAACGCGAGCGGTTCCACGTTCAAGGAAATCAGCAAAGGTCGGTTTCGCGCCATGGATATTGTGATGCCCACCAAAACGCTGCTCACTCAGTTCAACGAGTTCTCCGATGGTATTCTTCAACAAGTCCGGGTTCTGAGAAAACAAAACGCCAAACTCACCCGCGCCCGCGACCTCCTGCTGCCGCGGCTGATGAGCGGGGAGCTCGTCGCGTAATTTTTCTCCCCGCGCCCATCCGCCCCACCGCCGCCATGTCCGCCAAAAAGCGCATCTTCATCAGCTCCGTGCAGAAGGAATTGGAGTTGGAGCGGGCGGCGGTGGCCAGTCTCGTCGCGACTGATCCGTTTCTCCTCCAGCATTGCGTGCCGGTGTTGTTTGAAAAGGAGCCTCCGGCGTCACACCCGGCCCGACAACCTTACCTCGACTGCCTCACCGGTTGTGCTCTCTACGTGCTGATCATCGCCAACGAATATGGCCAGCCCGACGGCGACCTCTCCGCCACGCACCACGAATACCGGCTGGCGCAGCGGTTGAAATTGCCGACGGTGGTGTTCCTGAAAGGCCCGAAAGATGAAACGCGCTCGCCGGAGGTCCGCGCGCTCATCAAGGAAACCAAGCAGGACGGCTACACCTATAAGCGCTTCGACGACCGCCTCGATCTGCAACCCCTGATGCTCCAAGCCTTGGTGCGAGCCTTGGACGAATCGTTCGGGATCAAGGCCACCCAGGCTGAGATCAGCGAAGGTGAGCACCTCATCGATGCCGCCTCGGCCTTCGAGTCGGCGGTTTTTCCCGATCTGCCCGGCTGGAAGCTCGACGGGGAATTATTGGCCAAGTTCCACCGTCAGATCGGTCCAGCCGGGGCAAAGCCGGATGAGCAATCAGCCATTGAAGCGATGCACTCTCGCGGGTTGCTGGTGCGCGATCCCCTGCGCGGGGTGTTTCATCCCACGGCCGCCGCCTGGCTGCTGTTTGGCCTGCGCCCGGCCGACCGGTTCCCCCAATGCGAGATTCTGGTCGACGCCTATGACGACACCCGCATCAGCGGCCGGCCCAAGGGGCAGGCGACGATCAACGCTCCCCTGCCCCAGGCGCTGGAACAGGCCCTCAAGTTCATCGATGAGCATACCTTTCACCCCCGGCGCGTCGTCGGACTGAATAACCTGCGGCTCGACGAGTATCCGGCGGCGGCCTTGCGCGAGGCATTGGTCAACGCCGTCGCGCACCGCAGCTATGACGATCGCTCGCGCAAGGTGTTTGTGCGGGTGTTCAGCGACCGCGTGGAGATTTCCAGTCCGGGCTACCCGCCCCAGCCCCTGACGCTGGCCAAGCTGCG
>JACMRG010000052.1 GCA_014376585.1 Opitutaceae bacterium
AGAATGCACGCCGCGATCAGGAACGCCCACGCCCCCAGCACGCGCCGGTAAAACAGCACGCGCTGCAACGCCTCCTTGCGCGCCCCGCTGGGCGGCCCCGCATCCACCGCCCGCGGCGCCGCCCCTGCGGGCCTCGTCGACGTTGCCGCCCGCACCGGACCGCCCCACGTGACCGCGGCCGCGCGCACCTTTTCGTCCGGCGCCGTGCGCGCCCAGGCGATGACAGCCGTGCGCCGTCCCGCTTCCCAACGCGTGATCGCCGTCGCCTTGGCCCGATTCATCGCGGACGGAATCGCGTAACCTGAGCGCCAGAAAACTTCGTTGCGCACCGCGTTGCGGTCACCGGGCAGAAAAATCCGGACCGGCGTTTTTTCCTCCAGCCCGATGAGGTGCAGCTCAAACTCCCGCACCGCCTCGGGCATGCCCGCGACTTTTTTCGCCACCAGCGCCGCCTTCCACGCCGGCCGGATCGTCTCGGTCCAGAGCTTGCGCACACCGGCCGAACCACCGCCCCCGCGACGCCCGCCCCCGCCGGCGTTGCCCGGCTGGGGTCCGATCGCGGCGGCGAGTTCCGCCCGCGTGCCCTCGCGCAGGAGCTTCGCGCTCTCCGGATTCTGCTCGGCCAGCGCCGCCACGAAACGCTCGGTCCGGCGCTGCTGTTCGAGCAACGCCCGCTCCGTCACGCCGGCCGGCTCGCCATCTACGATCCGCTGAAAACGCGCCACTTGCGCGCGCACCGCCGGCGTCAGCGCCGGGCTTTCCGCGACCACGGTCTCGATCAGCGTCGCATACCGTTCGAGCCACGCCTCGCTCGTGCTGGATGGTTTATCAATGGTGCGGTCCACCAGCGTCGCCGCCTCATGCGCCGCCGCAAAGCTCGGTCGCGTCGCGCCGATTTTCTGACCCGACATCAGATCGATGCCCGTCAGCGCTTCCGGAAAATGCCGCTCGTAGCCCAGCCATTTTTCCGGGTCGGGATCGGGGTCGCATCCGGCCGCCAATGAATCCTCCGTCGTCGCCACAAATCCCGCGATGCGCGCCGGCGGCGCCGTCTCGCTCCAGTCGGCACACTCCGCCGGTTGCAGCCCCCGAAACCACGCGGGATTCGCGGGGGCGCTGCGCGGCACATCGAGATGGTGAAACCCGCCCGAGTGGCAGCACGTGAAACAAAACACCACGCGCCCCTCGCCGAGTCCCGCCTCCAGCGCAGTGCGCAATTCCGTCACCGTCAGCACCTGCGTCGGGTCCGTGCGCCAGCCCGCGCTCGCCCCGCTCCCCGTGGGCTGCATCTGCCAGAGCGTGATCGTGCTCTCGGGATTTTTTCCACGTGAAAGTTCGCCGTGGTCGCCCACGAACAACGTCAGCGTGCCGCCCTTGGCCACGCGCGGCAGGATCTCGTTTTTGAACGCCCCAAGAATCTCCGCCTTCGTCGCCGGCCGGTTCTGCTCCAGCACGCCCGGCAGCCACGATTCGAAGATCTTCCCGTCGTCCTTCAACTGTCGCCGCGTATCCGCAAACACCGCCGGCCCGCCCGTGCGGTTGCCCGCGCCGAAAAACATCCACACCGCGTCGTCCGGGTAGCGCGCCCGCAGCCAGTCGTTGAGCCCCCGCGCCTGGAGGAACTGCGAATAATTGTTCGAGAGCGGCGTGCCTCCCCCCGAGATCACCACAAACGCATCACCCGGTCCCACCTGCGGCCGATTCACCTCCCGCGCCGGCGACGGAGTCGGCCCGACCACGGCGGGCGCCGCACATCCGCCCAGCAGCATCAGTCCGAGCGCAACCATCGCAAATCCGCAGAGCTGGCGTCGGGAAACTCGGTTCATGAAAGAAATCACGGGCACGTCACAAACATACCGCAATTCACAATCCGCACCATGGGCCGGAAGGTCTAATTTGCGCGACGCCCGCACGATTCGCCGCACTATCCCTCTCGGCGCGCCCCTGATGTTCCAAGCCGCACTCGACGCCGCCCCCACGCCCTGCAACCTCACTCGTTTCGCTCCATCGCCCCACGTTCTTCTCCTCCCATGGCTTCTTCTGACTCCATCTCCACCGTCGAAAAAACCGCCCTCCGCCCCATCGTAGAAATCGCCGCCAAACTCGGCCTTGCGCCCGACGAACTCGAACTCCACGGCCGTTTCAAGGCCAAGCTCCCCCTCGCCCGCATCGATCCTATCCGCGCCGAAAACTCCCGGCTCATCCTCGTCTCCGCCATCACCCCCACCCCCGCCGGCGAGGGCAAGACCACCACCACCATCGGCCTCGCCGACGCCCTCACCCGCCTCGGTAAACGCGCCGCCGCCGTCCTCCGCGAGCCCTCCCTCGGCCCCGTCTTCGGCCTCAAGGGCGGCGCCACCGGCGGTGGTCGCGCGCGCGTCGGCCCGCACGCCGACATCAACCTCCACTTCAACGGTGACTTTGCCGCCATCGAGAAAGCCCATAACCTCCTCGCCGCCTGCGTCGACAACCAGCTCCAGAACAAGAAAAACGTCCTCGGCCTCGACCCGATGACCGTCCGCACCAAGCGCGTCTTCGACATGAACGACCGCTCCCTCCGCCGCATTCTCGTCGGCCTCGGCGGTCGCGGCTTCGGCGTCCCGCGCGAGACCGGTTTCGACATCACCGCCGCCTCCGAGGTCATGGCCATCCTCTGCCTCGCCTCCTCCCGCGCCGACCTCAAGACCCGCCTAGGCGGCATCTTCATCGGCTTCGCCCGCGACCGGAAACCCATCTACGCCCGTGACCTCAAGGTCCACGGCGCGATGGCCGCGCTCCTGAAAGACGCCATCGTCCCCAACCTCGTGCAGACCCACGAGGGCACGCCCGCGATCCTCCACGGCGGCCCGTTTGCCAATATCGCGCAAGGCACCAACTCCGTCCTCGCCACCCGCCTCGGCCTCAGCCTCGCCGAT
Organism: Opitutaceae bacterium; assembly: GCA_014376585.1. Taxonomy (GTDB): domain Bacteria; phylum Verrucomicrobiota; class Verrucomicrobiia; order Opitutales; family Opitutaceae; genus Tous-C4FEB. The sequence continues at coordinate 2,916 of JACMRG010000052.1, forward strand.
TACGTCGTCACCGAATGCGGTTTCGGCTTCGACCTCGGCGGCGAGAAATTCCTCGACTTGAAATGCCGCTCCGCCGGCCTCTGGCCCGACGCCCTCGCCCTCGTCGCCACCGTCCGCGCGCTCAAGTATCAGGGCGGCGCCGCCCTCAATGAACTTTCCGCGTCGAGCCCCGAAGCCATCCGTCGCGGTTTCGCCAATCTCCAAAAACACCTCGAAAACGCCCGCGTCTTCGGCCTCACGCCCATCGTCGTCATCAACCGCTTCCCCGCCGACACCGCCGACGAACTCGCCCTCGTCGTCCAACTCTGCGCCGACTTCGGGGTGCAGGCCGTCCCGAGCGACCACTTCGGCCTCGGCGGGGAAGGCGCCCTCGCCGCCGCCGCCACTCTCGTCGCCGCCTGCGAAAAATCCCCGCGCCCCCGCGCCCCCCGGTTCGCCTACGAACTCTCGCAAAGCGTCGAAGAAAAAATCACCGCCGTCGCCACCCGCATCTACGGTGCCGACCGCGTCGAACTCGGCGCCAAGGCCCGCACCGACCTCAAAACCATCGCCGAACTCGGCCTCTCGCACCTGCCGATCTGCATCGCGAAGACCCAGTATTCTTTCAGCGACCAGCCCGCGCTGCTCGGCCGTCCGCGCGGCTTCACTTTCACCGTCCGCGAGATCGAGATCGCCGCCGGCGCCGGTTTCCTCGTCCCCATCGCCGGCGAAATCCTCCGTATGCCCGGCCTCCCCGAAATTCCCGCCGCCGAACACATCGACATCACCGACGACGGCGAAATCACCGGCCTCACGTGAGCCCGCGCATTCTTTAGGGCGGGGTCGCCGAACCCCGCATCGATCGCCGCGCGCGCCACCCTCCCCCACCCGCCGCGCAACCCATTCCGCCCATCCGCGTCAGTCTTCCCCAGCGTATCCGCTCCGCCACCTTGTCGTTTCATCTCATCCGACTATGACTCCGTTTCCTCGCACTCAAATTCCTCCTCCCGTGCTCCACCTAACCTACCGTCTCGCCGCTCTCGCCACCCTCGCCGTGGCTTTCACCGCCAGCCTCACCGCTCAGACCGCCCCCGCCGCCCCCAAGCTTGAGTTTCCCGCCCCTAGTCCCGCTGCGACGGTGAAACAGCGCGTTGGCATTACCGATATCGAGATCAACTACGCCCGCCCCGGCGCCAAGGGCCGGGCCGTTTTCGGCGGCCTCGTCCCCTACGGCAAGGTCTGGCGCACCGGTGCCAACACCGCCACCAAGATCAAATTTTCCACCGCCGTGAATTTCGGCGGCACCGCCATCCCGGCCGGCACCTACGAACTCTTCAGCATCCCCGGCGAGAAAGAGTGGACCGTCATCGTCCACAAAGATTCCTCCCAATGGGGCGCCTATGCCTACGACTCGAAAAACGATATCGCTCGCATCACGGCTAAAACCGTTTCCCTGGCCACCCCGATCGAGTCACTGACCATCGATCTTAACGATTTCCGCGACGAGTCCGCCTCCCTCAGCATCGCTTGGGAAAAAACCCGCGTGTCCGTGAAGCTTACCGTCGATGTCGTCGCTACCCTCGTCCCCCAGATTGAAGCCGTCATGGCGTCCGACGCTGCGAAAAAACCCTACATGAACGCCGCCATTTTCTACTTGGACAACAAACTTGATCTCAAAAAAGCCGCCCAATGGATGGATGCCGCCATCGCCGCCCAACCCGACGCATTCTACCTCTTCTACCGCAAGGGCCTCATCCTCGCCGCCGCCGGTGACAAAGCGGGTGCCCGCGCCGCCGCCGAAGCCTCCCTCGCCGCAGCACAGAAAGCCAAAGGCCCCATCGGCGAAGAATATACCGGCCTAAACCAAAAGTTTCTCGCCTCCCTGAAATGATTTAACGTCTAGGCGGGCCCTCCCGGGCCCCGCCTTCCCCGCTCATCGCGGGCTCCTCCGAGCACAGCTGCGGCAGTCCCACCGCAGCATTTTCCCTTTCTCTTCCCCCACCCATGTCGCCCTTCGCATTTTCCCCTTTCTGCGTGAGGCAAATTTTGTCCGCATAACCTGACCATGATGTCCCTCCGCACTTCGCCCTCCGCGTCCATCCGTGTCCATCCGTGGTCAAAAATAGCAGCTGTCTTCGCCCTCCTTTCCCTCGCGCCCCTGCCCGCCGCCGAGCCCCCACCCATCCCCGCTGCTCCTGTGCCCGTCACTATCCCCGAAGCCCTCAGAGACCTTCGCGCCTTTCGCGAGCTCGGCTCCGTCCTCTACACCGCTGCCCACCCCGACGACGAAAATACCCAGCTCCTCGCCTGGCTCTCCCGCGGTAAAGGCTACCGCACCGCCGACCTCTCCCTCACCCGCGGCGACGGCGGCCAAAACGTCATCGGCCCCGAACTCGGCGACAAACTTGGCGTCGCCCGCACCCAAGAACTCCTCGCCGGCCGCCGCCTCGACGGTGCCCGCCAATATTTTTCCCGCGCCCTCGATTTCGGCTTCTCCAAAGACTTCGCCGACACCCAACGCGTCTGGGGCCGCGACGAAGTCATCGGTGACATCGTGCGCGTCATTCGCCGTTTTCAACCCGACGTCATCCTCACCCGTTTTTCCCCACAGCCCGGCGGCACCCACGGCCACCACACCGCCTCCGCCGTCCTCTCCATCGAAGCCTTCAAGCTCGCGGGCGACCCCAAAGCCTACCCCGAGCAGATCGCTCAAGGCCTGAAGCCGTGGCAACCCAAACGCATTTTCCAGAACGGTTCCTTCGGCCGCGGCACCCCCGCGCCCGGCGCACTCGCCGTTGAAATCGGCGGCGACGATTCCGTCCTCGGTATTCCACTCTCGACGCTTTCCCTCCGCGTCCTCGCCCAGCACAAAACCCAAAACCTCGGCGGCGTGATCTTCGGCCAGGGCCGCGGTGCCGGCGTCGGCGGCACACGCACCGAGACGTTCTCCCTTCTTGGCGGTGAACCCGCCGCCACCGGCCTTTTCGACGGCATCGCCACCACGTGGACCGCCCGCTATCCCGGCCCGGGCTCTGCGATCGACGCGCTCACCGACGCCGCGCTCGCCGCCTTCGACCAAAAAAATCTCGCCGCCAACGTCCCCGCGCTCCTCGCCCTGCGCGCTAAACTTACCGCGCTGCCCGCCGACCCTCTTGTTACCGACAAACGCGCACAACTCGACCGCGTCCTCCAGTCCTGCCTCGGGCTCGCCGTCGCAACCACCGTCGCCGCCCCCGACGCCGTCCCCGGCGAAAAACTTCAACTCACCCACACCGTCTCTTCCGTCGTTCCAGTTCGCTGGCTCGCCACCCGCGACGCCACCGGCCTCAACCTCACCCCCACTTCGGCCCAATCCAAAATCAGCGCTGAAAAATCAGCGCTCACCTCGGCCCCCACGCTCCCCGCCGTCACCCTGCTCTCGACGCCTTACTGGCTGCGCGCCGAAGGGCGTCCCGGCCTAGCCCGCGTCGAAGACCCCGCGTTGATCGGCAACGCCGAAAATCTCCCAGCGTTCCCTCTCGACTACGTTTTCGAAATCGACGGCCAACAACTCGTCGTCGCCGACGAGCCGTTCTCCCTCTCCGGCTCCGGCCCCACCGAAAAACGCCGCCGCCTCGACATCGTCCCGCCGGTATCCCTCGGCTTCGTCTCCGAAGTCACCGTGTTCACCCCCGGCGTTACTCGCTCGGTGGAAATCGAGGTTTCCGCCAACCGTCCCGGTGCCGCCGGCACCGTCGCCCTCGAGCTCCCCGCCAACTGGAAAGCCACGCCCGCGTCGCAGCCCTTCAAACTCGACGCCCTTAGCGCGAAATCCCGCCTCGCCTTTACCGTCACCGCACCGGTCGCCCCATCCTCCGCCAAGATCGGCGCCGTCGCCACCCTCGGCGGCGCGACCTACCGCACGACCCGCGATGAAGTAAACTACGCGCACATCCCGACGCAGCTCCTTCAACCGCCCGCCAGCCAGCGCGCCGTCGCCTTCGACGTCGCCGTAACCGCCAAAAAAATCGGTTTCCTCCCCGGCGCGGGTGACGACATTCCCGCCGCCCTCGCCCAACTCGGCTGCACCGTCACCACGCTCACCGGGGCCGATCTCAACCCGCAAAAACTTTCCACGCTCGACGCCGTCGTTATCGGCGTCCGTGCCTTCAACACCCGCGAGGACCTCGCCGCCAATCTCCCCGCCCTCTTTGCTTGGGTAGAATCCGGCGGCACGGTCGTTGCCCAATACAACCGCCCCGGCCGCGATATCAAAACCGACCGCCTCGCGCCCTACGCCCTCACCCTCGGCGCCAACGACGCCCGCGTGACCGACGAAGACGCCGCCATCACTCTCCTCGAGCCCACGCATCCCGCGTTTAATTTCCCCAACAAAATCACCACCGCCGACTGGACGGGCTGGGTGCAGGAGCGCGGCGCGTATTTCGGCACCGCGTGGGGTTCTGAATTCATCCCGCTTCTCGCGTGCAACGACGCCGGCGAATCCCCGCAAAAGGGCGCCCTCCTCGTCGCCCGGCACGGCAAGGGCTACTACGTCTACACCGGCCTTGGTTTCTTCCGCCAACTCCCCGCCGGCGTCCCTGGCGCCTATCGTCTTTTCGCCAACCTCATCTCGCTTGGAAAACAGTAGCGCGCGCTTCAGTCCGCCCCCTCGCATCGACCGCGCCGCAACGCATGGCTCCCAGGGCAAAGTCGCCTGATTTTTCCTCACGCTACGACCGCTGGGCCCTGAAGATTTCCATCCCAATGCCCCGGTCTCCTTTCTCTCCTTCCTTCGTATCCTGCCCGTGGGCCCCGCCTTCTTTTTTCGTGCCGTCCCATAATTCCCAACCCAATCCGCCGCCCGACGACGACGATGCCCCCGGTGTCCCCGGCTTCAGCACGTGGCGGGGGGTTTATCTCTTCGTCTTCATCACCTTCGTTCTCGTCGTAGTCGCACTCACGCTTTTCTCGCGCGCTTACGCATGAACGTCCTCGACTGGCTCGTCCTTCTCGCGGCGGTCGTCGGCGTCGTCGCCTATGGCACCTGGCGCACGCGCCACACCGACAACCTCAACACTTACCTCAAGGGCAACGCCACGACCAAATGGGGCACCATCGGCCTCTCCGTCATGGCCACGCAGGCCAGCACGATCACCTACCTCTCGCTCCCCGGCGTCGCCGCGGAAAACGGCATCGCCTTCATCCAAAATTATTTTGGCCTCCCGCTCGCGCTCATCGTCGTCTGCGCCGTCTTCCTCCCTATCTACCGCAAGCTCGGCGTTTACACCGCCTACGAATATCTCGGCCAGCGCTTCGACCGCAAAACCCGCCTCCTCGGCGCCGGCATCTTCGTCCTCCAACGCGGCCTCCAGGCCGGCATCACCATCTACGCGCCCGCCATCATCCTCGCCACCGTCCTCGGCTGGCGACTCGATCTCACCATCATCTGCACCGGCCTGCTCGCCATCGTCTACACCGTCACGGGCGGTAGCGCCGCCGTGAACCTCACCCAAAAATGGCAGATGGCCGTCATCTTCGGCGGCATGGTCACCGCCTTCGTCATCCTCCTCACCAAGCTCCCGCCCGACGCCCTCCCCATCGCCGGCGCCCTCGGCAAACTCCAGGCCGTCGATTACGACCCCGACCTCAAAGTCCGCTACACCGTGTGGAGCGGCATCCTCGGCGGCTTCTTCCTCTCGCTCTCCTACTTCGGCACCGATCAGTCGCAGGTTCAGCGCTACATCGGTGGCGCCCGCCTCCGCGAGGGCCGCCTCGGCCTCATGTTCAACGCCCTCCTCAAAATCCCGATGCAGCTCTTCATCGTGATCCTCGGCGCCCTGCTCTTCGTCTTCTACCAATTCCAGCCCCACTCGCCCGTTGTCTACAACCAGACCCAGTGGCAGCGCCAACTCACCGGCCCCGCAGCCGCCACCTTCCGCGCCCTCGACGAAAAACACGCCGTCCTCCACGCCGATAAACAGGAAAAAATTCGCCTCTGGGCCGCCGCGCAAAACGCCGCCGACCCCACTGCCGAAGCCACCGCCCGCCGCGACATGCTCACCGCCCAATCCGCGGCCGACGCCGTGCGCAAAGAAGCCCGCGCCGCCCTCCAAGCCGCCGACCCCACGACGAAAAAAACCAAAGATTCCGACTACGTCTTCATCAATTTCATCCTCACGCAACTTCCCCACGGCGTGATCGGCCTGCTCCTCGCCGTGATGTTCGCCTCCGCCCTCTCCTCGAAAGCCGGCGAGCTCAACGCTCTCGCCACCACGAGCACCATCGATCTCTGGCGCACCTTCCGCCCCCTCGCCGCGCGCGACGAAGCCCGCAACGTCCGCGTCGCCAAAACCTTCACCGCCGTCTGGGGCCTCTTCGCCATCAGCTTCGCCCTCTTTGTGAGTTTTGCCGAAAATCTTATCGAGGCGCTCAACATCGTCGCCTCCATTTTCTACCCGGCCCTTCTCGGGGTTTTCGTCGTGGCCTTCTTCCTGAAACACGTGAAAGGCACCGCCGTCTTCTGGGCTGCTGTTGCCGCACAGAGCGTTGTCATCGCGATCTACTCTCTCGGCAAAGCCTACCCCGCCCATGAGATCGGCTACCTTTGGCTGAATCCGATCGGCTGCTTCACCTGCGTCCTTTTCGCCGTGATCCTCCAAGCCCTCCAGCCCCGCTCCCTCCCTTAAAAAGAAAAGACCGCTGGAGCGTCCACGCGCTTTCACGGCTCATCTTTCCACCTTCACTTCCCCCGATGTCCGTCCCCGTCATCTGCTTCGGCCAACAACCCTGCGGCTTCTTCCCGCGGCGCTTTCTTTACGCGAAATTCCTCACCGCCCGTAAACTTCAAGCCGAGATCGGGGGCGAAATTGTTTTTTTCTACCACGACAGCGACCACGACCCGCGCGAGACCCAGACCACACTCCGCCACCGCAAGACCGACGCGCCGCTTACCTTCAACTTCGCTTTCACCAACAAAACCCAGCGCAAGTTCTCGCCCCTTTACGCGAAGAAAATTCCCGCCGGTTGGCGCGATACCACCGCCCGCCAACTCCCGGCCTACGTCGCTCCGCACTACGTCGAAATTTTTAAAGCGATCACCGCCGACACCATCGCCGACTTTTGTCTGGAAATGTATCGCGCCATGAACCTCCTCGAAGGCATCCGCGTCGTCCGCTCCGGCGATCCCGTTTTCCGCCGCGCCGCCTGCCCTATCCGCGATTTTTTTGTCGATGTCCCGCACGAGGGCGAACTCGTCCGCGCCCGCTGCGCCGCTGACGGCACGCTCCAACTTCACGAGGGGGGCAGCTCCTTCATCACCCTCCCCGTCATCCCTTTCGACGCGGCTCAAATCAGCCCTTCCCGTGACAGCCGCCTGCGCTGGATGCAGTCCGTCCTCCACTGCACGCACTACGTCGCCGGCGCCGGCGAACAGGCTTATCTGAACCACGCCGACGCTCCCGAGATCACCTTCGTCACCCGCGACGCCATCGACCGTTCCGACGAAGCCTACGCCGATTGAAATGCCCCGCGCCCACGAGCCTGACGCCGGCTTTCGCAGGAGCCCGCTTGCGGACGATTTCATCCCTGCACGCGGTCCGCGTCGTTCATCGCCTGCCAGCAGGCGCCTGCCACAGGTGCGTCGATCTCATCTTGCAGGCGCATGGGAAGTAACCGGCACATCGCCCCGCGCCGCCCCTGATCTTCCCTCGTTTTATTTCGCTTCGTCCGCGTGTTTAGTGGGCAATCCCCTCTCCGTGCGGTCCCTCATTTTCCCCCGTTTTTATTTCGCGTCTTTCGCGTGTTTAGCGGGCAATCTACCCACATGACGCCCGCTTCGCTGCCCCCGCTCCTCGCCTTCGGCGCCCACCCCGACGACATCGAATTCGGCGCCGGCGGCATCATCGCCCTCGAAACCAAGGCCGGCCGCCCCGTGCATTTCGTCGTCTGCTCCCGCGGCGAATCCGGCACCAACGGCACCCCCCCCCAGCGCACCGCCGAAGCCGAAGCAGCCGCCTCTCTCCTCGGCGCCGCCCTCGAATTCATCGACCTCGGCGGCGACGCGCACTTCGTCCCCTCGCTCGCGCACTCGCTCACCATCGCCGCGATCATCCGCCGCGTGCGCCCCTCCCTCATCCTCGCGCCCACCGTCACCGAGAACCAGCACCCCGACCATTCCATCCTCGGCAAAATCGTCCGCAACGCCGCCCGCCTCGCCCGTTACGGCGGCGTCGCCGAACTCCGCGCCACGCAGGCCCACGCCATCAACGCCCTCCTCCATTACGCGATCACTTCCGATGGCGAGGCCCGCGACACCTCGCCCGTCCTCGTCGATGTCTCCGCCGTCGTGCCCACCTGGACCGCCGCGATGAACGCCCACGCCTCTCAAGCCGCCACGCGTGACTACGTCGAACTCCAGCTCACGCGCTCCCGCTTCCACGGCCTCCGTGCCGGCATCACCCACGCGACGCCCCTCTGGCCCGCCGATCCTCTCGTCGTCGATTCCCTCGCGAGCCTCAGCCACACCGCGCGACGTTTCTAAACCCATCCGGGGTAGGACGGGTTATCCCTGACCCGCCACGTTCGCCCCCGATAACCCCAACCCAACAAATCCTTCCGGCACTTCTTTACCATCCTGCCGCCGCCTATTTCGTCCCCATCTTCCCCGCTTCTATAGGCGCTCTACGCCACCACCGCCGCAGCCCCGATAATTTTCGCGCCTCTTTGCGGCCGACCCTCCGAATTTTCCCCGTCCGCCTGCGCATCCGTGTCGATCCGTGTCCATCCGTGGTTAAACAAAATCCGCCTCCCCCCGTTCGCCTTCTCAACTCCGCGCCCTCCGCGTGAGACGTTTTTTTTCATGAGTGCCGTAGCCCCCCCCCCGCTCAAGATCGGCATCACCTGCTACCCCAGCGTCGGCGGCAGCGGCATCCTCGCCACCACGCTCGGTGAAGAACTTGCCGCCCGCGGCCACGAGATCCATTTCATCAGCTATGAACGCCCGTTTCGCCTGCCGCCCGACAGCGCCCACATCCGTTTCCACGCCGTCGAGATCAACAGCTACGGTCTTTTCAAATATCCCGACTACACCCTGCCGCTCTCGGTAAAACTCGCCGAGGTCTCGCGCGATTACAGTCTCGATCTCATCCACGCGCACTACGCCGTGCCGCACGCCACCGCCGCACTCCTCGCGCGCGACATGCTCCCCGAGCACCGCCGCCCCAAAGTCGTCACCACGCTCCACGGCACTGACACCACGCTCCTCGGCGCCGACGCCGGCTACGGCCCCGCCATCCGCCACGCCCTCGAATACGCCGACGGTATCACCACCGTCTCCGAATTCCTCCGCGCCGAGACCAAGCGCCTCATCGCCGTCAAACGCCCCATCGAGGTCATCCATAATTTCTTCACGCCCCGGGCCCCCGCCCGCACCCGTGCCGAAATCCGCCGCGAACTCGGCGTCGCCGACGACGAATTCCTTCTCTTTCATTCGTCCAATCTGCGCCCCATCAAACGCGTCGCCGATGTCCTCACCGCGTTTGCGCACATCCAGCCCCGCACCTGCAAACTGCTCGTCCTCGCCGGCGGCGATTTTGACGCCTACGCCTCCGATCTCACCCGCCTCGGCATCACCGACCGCGTCATCGTCCGCGAAAACATCTCCGCCATCGAAGACTATCTTCAGGCCGCCGACCTCGGCCTCTTCGCCAGCGAGAGCGAAAGTTTCTGCCTGAGCATTCTCGAAGCGATGGCCTTTGCCTGCCCGAGCGTTTCCACCCGCGTCGGCGGCATCCCCGAAGTCATCGCCGACAACGAGACGGGAATGCTCGTCCCCCTCGGCGACACTGCCGCCCTGGCAGCGGCCGCTACGGCCCTCCTCGCCGACCCCGCCCGCCGCGCCCGCCTCGGCGCCGCCGCGAAACTCCGCGCGCAGGAAAAATTCTCCGCCCCCGTGATCGTCGAACGCTACCTCGCCTTCTACCGCGAAGTCTGCGCCGCCGGCTCCCTCCGCGACGGCGCCGGACTGTAATCCCGGCGTCCCCTGCCAAGTAGTTTGATCCGCGGGAGTTCAAAGGACGTTGGTCCCGACGCGGCCGCCCGCTACAAAGGGGTGGGCTCGCCCTCCTGTTTGATTCCGAAGGGAAAGGTCGGGCGCACTGCGAGGATGCGGGCGGGCTTCGCACCGGCGGAATTCGCGTTGTAGAATCCCACCGTGGCATTCACGCGGTAGAAATAGGCGTCGCCCGGCCGCGCCGGATAACGACCCTCGATGCCGTTTACGCCGCTACCCGCCACCATGTCCCCTGCACCTTCGAGCAGCAGGTAGATCTCTTCCTCGCGTTCATGATGATACGGGAAATTCGTTCCGCCGGCCGCGAATTCCATCATGAGCAAGCTCTTCATCACGTGCCCCGCCGCGATCTTGTCGCGCGTGCTCTTGGTGTCGCCCATCAACAGCCGATACAGGGTCGAGGGCGGATGTTTGCCGACAACCTGCTTCGGCACGTCGTCGGTGTTGGCGCGCGGCAACTGGGGCGGGATCACCCGTTCGATTCCGGCCGGAATCTTAAATCCCATGACGATATCGCGCACGCGCACCGCGGCTCCGCCATGCACGCCGAACGCCACCCCCGGCGGCAGGTAAAAGAAATCGTGTTTGCGCGCTGGATGTTTCGTGCCCGCGTATTCGATGCTCCCCTCGCCTTCAAGCACGACGAAGATATGTTCTTCGCGCGGGAAACTCACGACCTTGGTTGCCCCGCCGGCGTCCACCGTCAGGTCGCCGAAACGCGACACGCCTTTGACTATGCCCGAGTTCTCGTCGCCTTCGGCGAAGAGCGGCTTGTAACGCGCGTTTGCGCTGCTGAGCACAGCATCCTTCGGTTTTACCTCTGCAGTATTACGATGCAAAAACGTGGGGTCGACTGCGCGATCCTCGGCGGATGCCGAAGTTGCGAACGCGAATAGGATAAGGGACACGCAATGGATTTTTATGGAATAGAATGGTTCACGAGGGGCTAGGGTTGGCGTTTGGAATTTCACTGTAGCCGCCTCGAGCGCGGCGTCCGACCGTAAACGGAAAAGAACAAATCATGGCATCGACTCACTCGTGCTTCTTCCGCGCCGCGAAAGGCTGGTGATTTTCTACCGGCAACCAGCGGGCGAGTCCGAGTTTCACGCCTGCTAATTCCGGACGCGTCGCGGGATTGGTTCACTCGTGCGGATCGTTGGCCTCGTCGTAAAGTTCCTCGCAGCCTTCACGACAGCGGATGTAGCGCCAGTGATCGTCGCGGATGGCATGGTTGTTATTCAGAAACGTCGAGACCGCCGGCACGAGCCAGTCGGCGCGCGGATGGGTGGGCAGCGGCCGGATGCTCGGCTCGAGCACGTGCGGCGGTGGCGTGAGGCCGCAGAGCGCCGCGAGCGTCGGATACACGCTCATCAGATCGACCGGCCGACTGCATAGCGCCCCCGGCGGGCGTGACGCCTGGCACCACCCAGATGAGTGGCGTGCGCGTGCCTTCCTCCCACAAAGTGAACTTCCGCCGATGGGGCTTCTCGCCGAGATGCCAGTCGTGGTCGCCCCAGAGGACGACGATCGTGTTATCGCGCTCGGGGCTGCGGTCGATCGCATCGAGCAGCCGGCCGAGCTGCGCATCTGCAAAAGTGATACTCGCGAGGTAGGCTTGCACGGCTTCGCGCCATTTACCTTCAGCCACGACTATCTCGTGGTCCGACTTCTCCATCTTAACTCCGGATTCGCCATCGGTGCGCGCCCAGGCGGCGGCGATGGCCGGCACGTCGTCGAGATCGTCGGGCCGCGAGGGCGGGAGCTGAATCTGTTCCAGCGGATAAAGGTCGAAATACCTCCGCGGCACGTTCCACGGTAGGTGCGGCTTGTAGATGCCGTAGGCGAGAAACAGCGGCGACGCTTCGAGTCGCTGCACGATTTCGGGGTGGTGCTACAAGGTCCCGACGCTACCCGAAAAATTTAATTTCAAGCAGCCGACGGCATGAGGTCGCGCGGCGTCACCCGCGCAGCTTTTTCAAGTCCTCCACAAAAAGCGCAAACGCCGCCTCCGGATCGCCGCCCGCGGCCATCCGCAACAAGGACGAGGGATGCACTGTAATGAGCGCCGGCGCTCCAAATTCCGTGGGGAACAACTGACCGCGATCGCTCAGCACCCTCACCTCTTTCGACCCGAGCACCGCCTGCGCTGCCGTCGCGCCCAGACACAGGATCAGCGCCGGTTTCAGCGCCCGCAATTCCGCCTCCAGCCACGGCCGGCACGCTGCGATTTCACGGGCGTTGGGCTTTTGGTGGAGCCGGAGCTTCCCCCGTGGCTCCCACTTGAAATGTTTAACCGCGTTCGTGACGTAAAGTTCAGCGCGCTCCACGCCCGCCGCCACGAGCGCGCGGTTGAACAACAGCCCCGCCGGCCCCACGAACGGTTTTCCCACCCGGTCCTCTTGGTCGCCCGGCTGCTCGCCCACAACCACGACGCGCGGCCGCACCGGCCCCTCGCCAAACACCGTGCAGGTCGCCCGCCGCCATAGTGGACACGCCCGACAACTCGCCGCCGCGTCGCGCAGCAACCCCACATCGTCGGTCACCGGCACCGCCGCCGCCGAGAAATCGGTCGCGCGCTCCACCCGCTCCTCGCTCGCCGCCACCATGACCGCGGTGCGCCCCGCCGACTCCGCGAGGAGCTGCGGAATGAGAGCCGCCTCGGGCAGGTTCTTCCAGTAGTGCCGCGGCATCTCCTTCGTCATCGCACCGATCTTAACGCGCGCCGGATTGAAAATACTCGCGTAGTAGGTCCGCCAAAGATCTTCCGCCGCATCCTGCGTCGGCGCTGCGCTGCGATCCGCACCCTCGGCAAACGTAAGCGCCTTGCCGTCCCAATGGGCACAGCGATCCGGCGTGAGGATCGACCAGCGCATCGCCGCAAATCGATCCGCAAAAAACGGCGCCGCCAGCTCGACGATCAGGTGCTGCGGCTCGAACCACGCGACAAACCACGCACCCGTCGCCGTCGTGATTTCGCGAAAGCGCACAAACGCGTGCATCTTGTGTTCATCGCGCCGCACCGCCTTCGCCATCGCGTTGAGCTCGCTCACCTCCGCATCGATCGCCCCTTCGAGCAGATGCGGTTCCCCGTGAGTCAGCCGCCACAGCAGCCGATAGAGCCGGGTCCACCGCGATTCATCGCGGTGACAACTCACACACCCGGACAGCGTCATGAACTCGCGCGGGACTCGAAATACACCCGGCGCGTCCCCTTCCGTTCCCGCGACCGACTCAAGATTCGCCAACATGAATTCAGTCTGCGCCGAGCGCGCGTCGATCCATCGCGCCTGCGCCGGGTCCACCCCGCGCACGAGTGCGCCCCGCGCCGCCCGTTTCCAGCCCACGAACGTGCCGTCGAAAAACAGCTCGTTCACGACCGCCCCTCCGTCTGCGGGCCACCCGTCTTCTCCTCCGCACCCATTAGAACTCCAAGGTCGGCCCACTCGCCGGCTGCGTCGCAAAAAGATCCATCTGCTCGGCCGGCGCGGCAAAACGCGCGCGCAGATTATCGTCTTCAAGCCCGTGGCCGCTCGGCGTGTGATCCAGCGTCTCGATAAACGGCATCACCTTTTTCAACGACACCCTGATACGGGTGAGATCATGGAGGCGGATTTTCTGCCAGCGACGCGCCTGCACCAGGCGGTCCACGGTCTTCACGCCCAGTCCCGGCACCCGCAGCAGCAGGTGTCGCGGCGCCGAATTCAAATTCACCGGAAACCACTGCCGGTTGCGCAGCGCCCAGCTTAGTTTGGGATCAATCTCGAGATCGAGATTGGGCGCCGTGCCCGTGGTGATTTCATCGACTTTGAATTCATAGAATCGCAGCAGCCAATCAGCTTGGTAGAGGCGATGCTCCCGCACCAACGGCGGCGCGATCAGTGGCAGTTTGCTCGACGCATCTGGAATCGGGCTGAACGCCGAATAGTAGACCCGCCGCAATCCCTGCCGATCGTAGAGCTGCGAGGCTCGGTCGAGAATCGTCGCATCCGTCGTCGGCGTGGCCCCGACGATCATCTGCGTGCTCTGCCCGCCCGGCGCAAATAACGGCGCCTTCGCGCTCTCCCGCCGCTCGGCCTTCGATTGGTCGATGCGCTCGCGGATCGCCGACATCGCGCCCTCGATGCGCGTCTGATTTTTTTCCGGCGCCAGCAACTGCAGATCGGCCGCCGTCGGCAACTCGATGTTGATGCTGATCCGGTCGGCCCATTTCCCGGCCTCGTCAATCAACGCCTGATTGGCCTCGGGGATGGTCTTGAGGTGAATGTAGCCCTTAAACCCGTGCACCTGGCGCAGCGTGCGCGCGACGGCGACGACCTGCTCCATCGTGTAGTCCGCGTTCCGAATGATGCCCGAGCTGAGAAACAAACCCTCGATGTAATTCCTCCGGTAGAAATCGAGCGTGAGGTTCACCACTTCCTCGATCGTAAAGCGCGCGCGCGGCACGGCGCTCGAGACGCGGTTCACACAGTAGAGACAATCGTAGACGCAGTAGTTGGTAAGCAGGATTTTTAGCAGCGAAACGCAGCGCCCGTCCGGCGTGTAACTGTGGCAAATACCGGCTGCAGTGGTGGAGCCGATGCCGCCCGAATCGCGAGAGTTGCGCAGCGTCGTGCCGCTGCTCGCGCAGGAGGCGTCGTATTTCGCGGCATCGGCCAGAATGGCGAGTTTCTCGGACACGTTCATGGAGCGCCGAAACGTGCGGTCGCTTGGAGCGGAAGCAAGCGACGGCACGCACAAGGCGAGCAGCCGTGGCACGGACCGTTGCGTCCTACACCTTTGGAAACAAAATACGGTTGGCGGTGAGTTCGACCGATAGTTGTTCCAGGAATGTCGCCCGCGTCACCTCCTTGGCCCCGAGGCGCTCCATGTGCGGTGTAAGTTGCTGGATATCCATCCAGAGCTGGCCGCGTTCGCGCAGATAGCCGGCGAGAAACAAAATCGCTAATTTCGAGGCGTTATCCACGCGGTGAAACATGCTTTCGCCACCGAAAAATCCGCCCGCATCCACGCCATAGAGCCCGCCCACCAGCTCCTCGTCGCGCCACACTTCCACACTATGCGCCCAGCCCGCGTGATGCAGCGCCGTGTAGGCGCCGACCACCGCCGGGCTGATCCACGTGCCCTCCTGCTCCGGTCGTTCCGCCGCGGCACACGCCGCGATTACCTCCGAAAACGCGTGATCGATGGAGAAACTCCAGCCGCTCTTCCGCGCCGTCTTTTCCAACGTGCGGCCCGGGGTGAATTCGCCGAAAACCAAGACCGCCCGCTCGCGCGGACAGCACCAGGGAATTACCGCCCCCGCGCTGCCGGGCCACGGAAAAATCCCCCGGCCGTAGGCGGCGCGAAGATTCGCCACCGTGAGCCCGGCGTCTTTCGTGCGCGCTACGACCTCCGGCCCACGCGCGAGTTGGGCGATTTCCGGAAAAACCAAGTTCGCCGCCACGGTATGCATCGACCGGCGGGGGCTTACTCGCGTTTCAGCCCGCGGGTCATCAGCGCGTTCAACGCCAGCGCCGGCGCTTTGCCCTCGAACAAAATCGCGTGCATCTGCCGCAGAATCGGCGCGTCGATCTTCCGCTCCACGCACAGCCCGTGAAACGACTCCGTCGTGCGGTAGCCCTCAACCACCGTCTTCCGGTGCGCGATCAGGTCCGCCGCGCTCTGACCCTCGCCGATGCGCTGGCCAAACTCGCGGTTGCGGCTCCACTCGCCGTGACACGTCGCCACGAGATCACCAAAGCCGCTCAGTCCGTAAAACGTTTCCGGCCGCGCGCCCAACGCCGTGCCCACGCGCACCATCTCGGCCAGCGCGCGCGTGAGCAGCGCCGCGCTGGCATTGTCGCCCAGCCCGAGCCCCCCCGCGCAACCCGCCGCGATGGCGTAGATGTTTTTCAGGCAACCGCCATATTCGACGCCGGCGACATCATCGCTGGTGTAAACGCGCAGCGTGGGCCCGCTGATCGCCGCCTGCACCTCCGCTAGCAACGACTCGTTGCCCGGCGCGGCGCCGAGCACCATGGCCGCGGGCAGCCCTCGCGCGACCTCGCCCGCGTTCGTCGGCCCGGTGAGCGCACTCACCGCGACGCCCGGTAGCATCGCGGCGATCACCTGCGCGGGCCGCAGGTGCGTGCCAAGTTCGAGGCCCTTGGCCAGACTCACCACCAAGCGATGCCCACCGACTCCGTGCGCGGCGTGCACCCGCGCCGTGGTCTCACGCAACGCCTGCGAGGGACACGCCAGCAGCACCACATCCGCAGACTCCAGCGCCCCCGCCAGATCCGCGGTGATCAAAAGCGGAGAGGGTAACGCAATACCCGCTAAATACTCCCGATTCTCCCGCGTGGCCAAAAACGCCTCCGCCTGCTCCGCGCGTCGCGGCACCAGCGTCACCGGTCGGCCGATCCGCGCCAAATGCACCGCAAAAGCGGTGCCCCAAGCTCCGGCTCCGACCACACAGAATTTCATAGCCAATAACCAAATCGGGACCGGCACGGATAGACACGGATTTTCGCCCGAGTCCTATATCCGTGTGTATTCGTGTTCATCCGTGGTAAAAAAACCTACTTCAAAAACGCCGGGATCTTCTCGTTCGCGATCATAGACTCGAAACTCTCGCGCGCCGTGACCAGCTCGAAGGCACTCCCCTGCACCATCACCTCGGCGGGAAGCGCGCGGGTGTTGTAGCGACTCGACATCGTGGAGCCGTAGGCGCCGGCGCTCATGAACGCGATATACTCGCCCTCGCCGACCTCTTGGAATTGGCGGTCCTTGGCGAAACAATCGCCGCTTTCGCAGATCGGGCCGACGACATCCGCCACCAACGCGCGGCGGGTGGTGTCACGGTGCAGCGGGACGATCTCGTGGAACGCTTCATACATCGCGGGTCGCACGAGGTCATTCATCGCAGCGTCGACGATGAGAAAATTCTTCCCCGAACCGCGCTTGAGGTGCTCCACGCGGGAGAGGAGGACGCCGGCGTTGCCGACCATGAAACGGCCGGGCTCGAGCAGAACTTTTAGGCCGAGCGGCTGGAGCAAAGGCACGAGCGCCGCACCGTAGGCTTCCGGCGTGAGTGGACGCGTGCCCGCGGGTTGAGCATCCCACCAGGCGGCGCTGCCACTCGCGAGCGCGTCCCTGTAAACGATGCCGATGCCGCCACCGATGGAGAAATAGGTGATGCCATACTTCGCCTTCAGCTCGGCCGCGAAGGGCGCGACCTTGGCCACGGCTTCGGCGAACGGCCCGACGTCCGTGAGCTGCGAACCGATGTGCATCTGCACGCCGCGCAGCTCGATGTTCGGATACTTCGAGGCGGCCTCGTAGGCGGCGGCGGCGAACTTCAGCGGGATGCCAAACTTGTTGTCGCTCTTGCCGGTCGTGATCTTCGCGTGCGTGTGCGCGTCAACATCCGGGTTGATGCGGATCGCGATGGGCGCCTTCACGCCGAGCTTGCCCGCCACGTGGTTGATGCGCGCCAGCTCGGGCTCGCTCTCGACGTGGAAGGAGAAAATGCCGCTCTCCAGCGCGAGCTGGATCTCCGCCTCGGTCTTGCCGACACCGGCAAACACGCTGCGCTTCACATCGGCGCCCGCCGCGAGCACGCGCCGCAGTTCGCCGCCACTCACGAGGTCGAACGCCGCGCCGAGACGCGCGAAGTGGCGGAGCACCGCGAGACCCGAGTTAGCCTTCATCGCGTAGCAGATCTGCACATCGAGGCCGCTCAGGCTGCTCGCGAGGCGGTTGTAGTTATCGGCCATAGTCGCGGCGCTGGTGACGTAAGTCGGGGTGCCATAAAGGCGGGCGACTTCGGCGAGATCGACGGACTCGCAATTCAAATTTTGACCAACGTAGCGGAAGTGATGCATGGCGATAAAAAGGCGTGAAAGGCCGGAAATTAACGAGTTTTACCTTGAAAAAACGAATTCAAAATTACGTTTTCATTTTCCGTGCTGCGATTCCTCGCCAATTTCTTTCGCCGTCCCGCCATCCGTTTTGGACTGGCCCGGGATCGTCGTGGCGGTCGGTTGCGCGATCCCCGGTTCGTGAGTTTTATGGCGCAGACCAACCGCCGGTCGCTTGATACCGATCTGCAGGACGCCCTGTTGCGCAGCCGGAAGCTGGCCCGATATGCAATGGTGGCCGCGGCCGTCGTCGCAGTGGCTTGGTTCGCCCTCGAGAGCGCCAAGGCCTTGTCGATATTCTGAGCCCGGCCTTGCGGTCGGCGGTCGGACTGCCTTGCGTGGAAAGCATGCTGCCCCTCCGCCTTTTTAACCGCTGCGTTGCTCTCTCACTTGGTCTCGCCTGCGCTGTGCTCGCCGGTTGCAACAGCTTCCAGCTCTCGGGCGTCACTGTCAGCCTCGTCGATGTGAAGCCTCTCAGTTCCGCCCTGTTGGAATCCAGCGCCGTGCTGACCCTGCGTTACACCAACGACAACGTGATTCCCATCGGCCTCGCCGGGTCATCGCATAAAGTTTATCTCAACGGCAGCTATGTCGGCAAGGCCGTGAGCAAGACCCCGCTGGGCCTGGCGGCGCTCACGACGGCGACGCAGGACGTAACCGTGCGGTTCGAAAATCTTTCCCTGCTCCAGCAGTTGGTCGCGATGCGTGATCGCCAAACAGCCAGCTACAAAATCGATAGCGTGCTCTACGTGACCAGCGGCGAGGAAAAGTTGGATATCAAAACATCCAATTCCGGCAGTGTGGATCTCCGCACGCTCGGCAAGTAATACGGCGGCGGGTAGGATTTAGACTTTTCCGGGTGGCGTCGGGACCTCCGGACGCGACGGGTTGGGAAGGTTTTGACCGGTCGGCCGGGCCCGGAGCAACGGTCTTACTGCGCAAAGAGAAAGTGGGGATCGGCGAGGAGGCGGTTGAGCAGGACGATGAGTTTGCGCATGAGGGCGGTGAGGGCGAGTTTGGCGGGTTTGCCGCGGGAGAGGAGGGCTTGGTAGTGCTCGCGCAGGATGCGGTGGTGGAGGCTG
>JACMRG010000416.1 GCA_014376585.1 Opitutaceae bacterium
CGGGCCCCCTCCGTCTTTCCGCATGACTTTCCGCATCGGCCACGGCTACGACATTCACCGCCTCGTCCCCGGCCGCCCCCTCATCCTCGGCGGCGTTCGCTTCGCCACCGACTACGGCCTCGAGGGCCACAGCGACGCCGACTGCCTCACCCACGCGATCTGCGACGCCCTCCTCGGCGCCGCCGCGCTGCCCGACATCGGCCACTTTTTCCCCAACACCGACGCCGCCTTCAAAAACATCGACTCCCAACTCCTGCTCCGCCGCGTCGTCGGCGAACTCGCCGCGCGCAACTTCTCCCTCGTCAACATCGACGCCTCCCTCATCGCGGAAAAACCCAAGATCGCCCCGCACCTCGCCGCGATGAAGGCCGCCCTCGCCGCCTCCACCGGCCTGCCCGTCGATTGCATCGGCCTCAAAGCCACGACCAACGAGGGCTGCGACGAGATCGGTCGCGGCATGGCCATCGCCGCGCACGCCGTCTGCTTGATCTCTCGCTCATGAAGTTCTTTCGCCTCGTCCCCGCCGCGCCTCTTTTCCCTTTGCGCCTCCCGCGCCTTTTCGCGGCCATCCTCCTTCCGCTCTTCCTCCTCACCTTCACCGCCTGCAGCAAGCGCGAGAGCGCCGTCATCCGCGGCAACCGCGAAGGCGTCCTCCATCTCAGCGTCGGCTCCGAACCCGGGGATCTCGACCCACAGATCGTTACAGGTCTCGGTGACGCCAAACTTGTTCAAGCCCTCTTTGAACCCCTCGTTAGTTTCGAACCCGTGACACTCAAGCCCGTGCCCGCCCTCGCCGAGAGCTGGGACATTTCTCGAGACGGCCTCACCTACACCTTTCACATCCGCGCCGCCGCCAAATGGTCCAACGGCGATCCCATCGTCGCGCAGGACTGCGTCGATTCCTGGCGCCGCATTCTCACGCCATCGCTCGCCGCCGACTACGCCTACTTCCTCTACCTCATTCGCGGCGCCGAGGCCTTCAACAAGGGCAAGACCACCGATTTTTCCACCGTCGCCGCCAAGGCCACCGATGCGCACACGCTTGTAGTGCAGCTCACTCATCCTGCACCCTACTTCCTCCAGATTCTGCTCAACTCCTGTTGGCGACCCGTCAACTTTAAGTCCATTGCCGCCGTCGGCGATCCCTACCGCCGCGGTCAACCGTGGACGCGCCCCGGCAAACTCGTGTCGAGCGGTCCCTTCGTCCTGAAAGAATGGAGCCCCCATCAACGCATCGTCGTCGAAAAATCCCCCACCTACTGGGATCGCGCCCACGTCCGCCTCAACGCCGTTCATTTCTATCCCACCGATAGCATCGACGCCGAGGAACGCGCCTTCCGCGCCGGCCAGGTTCACACCACGTGGTCGCTCCCCCTCTCGAAAGTCGCCCCGCTCCAACGCGAGAATTCGCCCAACCTCCGCATCGATCCCATCCTCGAAACCTACTTCTTCCGCCTCAACGTCCGCCGCGCCCCGCTCGACAACGCCCTCGTCCGCCGCGCGCTCGCGCTCTCCATCGACCGTCAGACCATCGCCGACAAAATTCTCCCCGGTGGCCGCCGTCCCGCGCCCACGTTCGTGCCGCCGTTGTTGAAGGGCTACACGCCACCCGACCGCAAAGCCTACGATCCCGAAGCCGCGCGCAAGCTGCTCGTCGAAGCCGGCTATCCCGGCGGCAAGGGCCTCCCCCCGATCGAAATTCTCTATAACAACAACGAGATTCTCCGCGTCGTCTGCGAAGCCGTGCAACAGATGTGGCGCCGCGAACTCGGCATCGAGGTCGGCCTCGTGAATCAGGAATACAAGGTCGTCTTCGCCAACCGCCGCGCCGGCGACTATCAACTCCTCCTCGGCTCCTGGACCGCCGACTACCTCGACGCCACCACCTTCCTCGACATGTGGCGCAGCGGCTCCGGCAACAATCACACCGGCTGGACCGATCCCGCCTACGACGCCCTCGCCCAGCGCGCCGACGACACCGTGGACCCCGCCGCCCGCGCCGCCCTGCTCGCCCAGGCCGAAGCCCTCGTCCTCGACGCCGCGCCCATCGCCCCCGTTTATTTCAACAGCCACGTCTACCTGCTCAGCCCCGCCGTCAAAGGTTGGCAGCCGACGCCCACGGACCACACCGACTTCCGCTACGTCTGGCTCGAAGCCAACTAGTCCGAGGTAGGGCGCGCTATCCCCAACGCGCCGGCACCGCTCCGTCATCTCCATGTCCGCCGCCTCCCCTTCACGCCTCCGTCTTTCGCGTCTCTTCGCGTTTTTCGCGGGCCCCCTTCTGCTTTCCCTCCTCATTTCCGCCTGCGGCAAGAAACCGACTCCTTCCGCCTTCGCTCCCGCTAGCGGCGACACGCCCCGGGTCCTCCGCATCAGCCAACGCAACGAGCCCGCCGATCTCGACCCCGCCACCGCCACGCTCCCCGATGAGTTCTTCATCATCCGCGCCCTGAGCGAAAGCCTCGTCGTTCCGTCCGCCGACGGCGGCACTCCCCGCCCCGCCGCGGCCGCCCGTTGGGATATTTCGTCCGACGGTCTCACCTACGCGTTCCACCTCCGCCCCGAAGCGCGGTGGTCCAACGGCGATTCCGTTACCGCCGGCGATTTCATCGCCTCGTATCGCCGCCTGCTCACTCCCGCCACCGCCGCGCCCAAGGCCAATCTCTTCTACGCCGTCAAAAACGCCCGTGCCTTCGCCACCGGCGCGCTCACTGATTTCTCCTCCGTCGGTTTCGCCGCGCCCGACACCCACACGCTCGTCATCACGCTCGAGCGCCCCACGCCCGCCTTTCTCATCTACGTCTCCAGCGGCCCCTGGATTCCCATCCACCCCGCCACCGTCACCAAGCACGGGCGCGCCTGGACTCAGCCCGCCCATTACGTCGGCAACGGCGCGTTCACCCTCGCCGAGTGGCGCCAGCAACAACGTATCGTCGTCAAAAAGAATCCCGCCTACCGCGCCGCCGCGACGGTGCGCCTCGACGAAATCCAATTCCTGCGCTTCGACAGCGGCGACACCGAAGAGCGCGCCTACCGCGCCGGCCAGCTCGACGTCACCATGTCGATCCCCCAGTCGAAAATCGCCGCTTACGCGAAGGACAACCCCGCCGAATTCCACCGCGCCCCGCTCGCCGAAACCCGTTTCCTTTCCTTCAACACCCGCCGCCCCGCCCTCGCCGATCCTCGCGTCCGCCGCGCCCTCGCCCTCACCGTGGATCGCAAACGTATCGTCGAACGCGTCGAACTCGGCGGCCAAGCTCCCGCGTGGCGCCTCACTCCTCCCACCATTCTTCTCGCGACCGACAGCGCCTTCACGTCTCCGCTCCGCGATGATCCCGCCGAAGCCCGCCGCCTCCTCGCCGAAGCCGGATTCCCCGGTGGAAAAAATTTCCCCAAACTCGAACTCTCCGCCTGGTCCCGCTCGCAGGCATCCACCCTCGAAGCCCTCCAAGGCATGTGGCGCCAGGAACTCGGCCTCGAAGTCGCCGTCACGATTCGCGAGGCCAAGATCCACTTCGCCGCCATGAACTCCGGCGATTTCGACATCGGCTACACCACGACCACGACCCTCCTTGATGTCAAAGACGCGCAGTCACTCCTCGCCAATTTTGCAAGCACCGCGCCCGACAACTACCCCCACTGGCAATCACCCGACTTTGATCGCCACCTCGCCACTGCTACGGCCGCACCCACCGCCCGCACGCAAGCCACCGCCCTCGCCGCCGCAGAATTACAACTCCTCGAATCCGCCGCCATCGCCCCGCTATATTTCAACACCCACAACTGGCTCATGACGACCCGCGTCAAAGGTTGGAGCGAAGACGCCCTCTGGTCCCGCGACTACACCGGCGTCTCCCTCGCGCCCTGATCTCCGCGATGCGTTCCACCCTCAAACCGCTCCGCCTCTTCGCGGTCGCTCTCGCTCTCCTCCACTTCTTCTCCACCTCCGACCCCG
>JACMRG010000417.1 GCA_014376585.1 Opitutaceae bacterium
ACGAAGCCGCCCGCCTCGCCGTCAAAACCGCCTTCGAAGCCCAAAAACTAAAAGTCTCCGACTGGGTCACCTTCCAAGTCGAAGGCCACGACGGTTACCTCATCGAGTGGGCTCCGCTCAAGTCCTGGTGGCGCGAACACTGCACCGCCACGCGCACGGCCAACACCGCCGAGTCCACCGAGCCGCTCATCCCCTGCATCGTCACTGGCCAACTCTGCGCCCCCGTCCGCACCCACGGCACCCGCATCAAAGTCGCCCCCGGCGGATTGCCCGGCGGTGTCGCCCTCGTCTCCAGCGATAAACCCGCCTTCGGCTCCTACGGCTTCGAGAAATCCCTCGTCAGCCCCATGTCCGAAGTCGCCGTCGAGGGCTACATCCGCGCCATCAATTACCTCGGCGACAAAGCCCACCCCGACCACCACCACCGCACCGCCGATACCATTTTCCTCTTCTGGTGCGAACGCCCCGAACTCACCGCCAATCCCGCCAAAGCCATCGAAGAAGGCGCGCCCGAACTCACCGGCAATTGGTTGCTCGACGACCTCACCACCGCCCCGCCCCTCGTCCCGCTCTCCGATTCGCCCATCGCCGCCAAGGACACCTTTGGCAGCCCCAACGCCGGTGCCCTCACCGCCGGATCCGATGCCGCAGCCGCCCGTTTCTACTGTCTCGCCCTCAGCGGCAGCTCCGCGCGCGGCGTCATACGGAGCTGGATCGACCAGCCGCTCAAAGACGCCGTCTCGCACATGAGAGACTGGTTCGACGATCTCACCATCCCGCTCGACCGGGCGATCTACGACCCCCGCGACGCCAAAATCAAAGACCAAAAAAAACGCCGCGTTCTCGCCGCCGCCGGCGATCTCTACTCGCGCTGGCCCCTCTGGCGGCTCGTCAGCTCCCTCGAAGGCAAAGGCGATTCCTCCGCCGAACTCGCCCGCCAACGCACCCTGCTTTTCTCCTGCGCCCTCCTTGGTCGCAACCAACCCGTCCCGCTCGAACTCATCGCCGTCGCCTGCCGCCGCATCGCCACCACCGGCGAATGCCCACCGCCCCGCGCCGCGCTCATCCAATTCCTCCTTCGTCGCTACCTCCTCCAACAACAGAAACTTAAATTCACCACCATGTCCGACATTGATCAAAGCATCCAAAACTCCCGCCCCTTCCTCTGTGGGCGTCTGCTCCGCATCTTGGAAAGCGCCCAGTATTACGCCGTCGGCGACGTCAACGCCACCGTCGTGGACAAGTTCTACTCCGCCGCCTCCGCGACCCCCGGTTCTGTCTTCGGCCTCCTCATGGCCAAGCTCCACGACCACCTCGCCAAGGCCAAGAAATCGCCGAAGCAAAATGAACAACGCGCCGCCGGCGCTCTGACCAATCGCGTCGCGGAAATTTCCGCCCAACTCGCCGACCAAGGCGGTTTTCCCAAAACCTTTTCGCCGGAAGAACAAGGCGCGTTCGCACTCGGCTTTTACTCGGAAAAAATCCGTCGCCGCAAAGAAGACCCCGCCGCCGATGAAAAACTCGATGAAGTCATCCCCGACAAAACCTCCGAATAATCCCCACCCCTCTTTCAACACTCGCCCACTTCCCATCCACCCATCGCTCAACCTCCCATCCTCATGAATCCCCTCATCACCCACCGCTACGACTTCATCTACCTCTTCGACGTTCAAGACGGTAACCCCAACGGCGACCCCGACGCCGGCAATCTCCCCCGTGTCGATCCAGAGACCTATCGCGGCCTCGTCACCGACGGCTGCCTCAAACGCAAAATCCGCGACTACGTCCTGCTCGCCAAAGCCACCACCCCCGACTCCGCCGAAGCCGGCTACGAAATTTATTTCCAGACCAAGGGCGGCGCGGAGAAACGCGTGCTCAACACCCTCCACGAGCAAGCCTACACCGCCATCGGTGCCAAGTCCGCCGACAAGAAATACGCCGACCAAGTGAAAGCTCGCCAATGGATGTGCGCCCACTTCTGGGACGTCCGCACCTTCGGCGCGGTCATGTCCATGAAGGAAAATAACTGCGGCCAAGTGCGCGGCCCTGTTCAACTCACCTTCGCTCGCTCGGTGGATCGTATTTTCCAGCAGGAAATCACCATCACCCGCAAATCCGTCACCACCCAAGAAGACGCCGAAGCCCAACTCAAGAAAGACGGCAACATCACGGGCACGATGGGCCGCAAATCCATCGTCCCCTACGGCCTCTACCTCGCCCACGGTTTCGTCTCCGCCCACGAAGCCACCGGCACCGGATTCGGCGAAGCCGACCTCGCCGTCCTCTGGGACGCGCTCAAAGGCATGTTCGACCACGACCGCTCTGCTTCGCGTGGCCTCATGGCCCCGCGCAAGCTCATCGTCTTCAAACACCAAAACGCCCTCGGCAATGCTCCCGCTCACAAACTCTTCGAGGCTCTCAAGGTCACCCGAAACTCCGATGTCGAGATCCCCCGCGCTTACACCGACTACACCGTGACGCTCGACCGGTCCGCCATTCCATCGACGGTCGAAGTCATCGAGATGCTCTGAGCTTCAATGTCTCCGCCCGGCTCATTCGTTGCCGTGCGTCCACCCCGAGACATGCTCTTCGTCTATGCACTGGACCCAAGCCATCGCCCGCTGGCGCCGCCTCCCGGCAGAAACCAAACTGCGTCTCCGCTGGGAAGCGATCCCAGCCGATGTGGCCCAGAGCATGGCCTTCGAGGGGGAGCCGGTGGACCTGAAGACACTACAATCGTTACACGCCCAGATAACGCCGCCTGACGGATTTAAACCACGCGAAGCACCCTCGGCTATTAGCACCCCCTTGACTTAGCTAACCACTTAGCTAAGTCATCCCCCATGCCCACGATTCTCAAACGCAAGGCCACCAAAGCCACCGCTCGGCCCGCCCGCCGCGTTGCCCGTAAACCGCGCGCCACGCCCGGACTCGCGGTCACGGCACCCGCCCCGTCCAAGCTCCCCTCCATCGTCAACGTCCACGAGGCCAAGACCCAGCTCTCCCGCCTCCTCGCCCGCGTCGAGGCCGGCGAAGAAATCACCATCGCCCGCGCCGGCCAGCCTTTCGCCCGTCTCGTGCCGCTCGCGGCTGCCACCACCGCCAACCCCTATCTACCCCTCGGCATCGCCGATGCCCTCGCTGCATACGACCGCGACCACGGCCAGCCCGAAACGGACTTCCCCGAGGTCTGGCTCCATCGCACTCCGCCCAAACCCAACCCACTGGAGGAGTAAACCGTGCCCCGTTACCTCCTCGACACGGACGTTTACTCCCAAGTCCTGCGCCGCCAACCCGACCCCGTCGCCACCCGCCGCTGGCAGTTGGTCGGCGATTCCGCCTGCGTCGTCTCGGTCGTCTCCGTGGCCGAGGTCGAATGGGGTCTGCATAAACTCGCCAGCCCCTCCGCCTGGACCCGCTACGAGGCACTGCTCAAACCTCGTCTCGCCGTCGTCCCCAGCGACGCTGCGGTGTGGGCCCAGTTCGCTCGTCTCAAGGCGGTGCAGATGAGTAATGGCCGTCCCGTCGCCGATTTGGATCTGCTCATCGCGGCGACCGCCGTCGCCCTCGGTCTCACGGTCGCCACCCGCAATGTCCGCCACTTCTCACTGATCGAGGGTCTGCCCGTCGAAGACTGGTTCTCCCTTTAATACCGCCCCTCCGCGCCCAACTTGACTACTTGTCCAGTTGGGCGCAGCCTCCCCCAATGTCCACCACCCTCACCATCGGCGAATTCAAAGCCCGCCTGCCCGAGGCGCTCGCCCTCGTTGAAAAAGGCGAGTCCGTCACCGTCACCTACGGGCGCAGCAAACGCCCCGTCGCCGTCTTCGGCCCTCCCCCGGCCGCCCCCAAACGCAAACTCGGCCACCTCGCCGGGAAATTTCGCGTCACCATCCGCCCCAATTGGAAAATGACCGAGGAGGAGTTTCTCGGTTCATGAAGCTCCTGCTCGACACCTGCGCCGCGCTCTGGGCCTTGCAAGACTCCGGCCAACTCTCCGCCCCGGCCCGGCGGGCGCTGAAAAACCCGGATAACTCGGTTTCCGTCAGCGTGGTTTCGTTTTGGGAAATCAGCCTCAAATCTGGGCTGGGCAAACTCGCCCTCCACGGTGCCGAACCCGAAGATTTCCCCCGCTTCGTCGTCGAAGCCGGTTGGAGTATCCTGCCGCTTTCCGAGGAAATCGCGGCCAGCTCCGGCCGCCTGCCCCGCATACCCGAGCATCGCGACCCGTTTGACCGGTTGCTCATCTGGACTGCGATCAACGAGGGTTTCGCCCTCGTCTCGGGCGACGATGATTTTCCCGCTTACGCGCCCCACGGCTTGAAAATCTGCTGGTAATCCGGCCCCGCTCTTCATCCGTCGCCTCGCCTCCACCTTTACCATGCATCCCGAGGCGCGCCCCCTCCCCCTCAGCGCCCTCAACCACTACCTCTACTGCGAGCGGCGGGCCTATCTCATCCACGCCGAGCGCGTCTTCGTCGACAACGAGCACACCCTCCTCGGCAATCTCGCGCACGCCGCCGTGGACACGCCCGGCTACGAGCACCGCGCCGGCTGGGAACTCCTCCGCGCCCTCCCGCTTTTTTCCGACACCCTCGGCCTCTCCGGCAAAGCCGACCTCGTCGAAATTCGTCGCGACCCAACCGACTCCGCCCGTATCGCCGAGGCCCGCCCGGTCGAATACAAAAAAGGCCCCGCCCGCCGCTGGGCCAACGACCACGTGCAACTCTGCGCTCAAGCGCTTTGCCTCGAAGAAATGTTCGGTCTGCGCATCGACGCCGGCCTCATCTTCCACGTCGCCTCCGCCCTGCGCACCGAGGTCGCTTTCGACGACGCCCTCCGCGCCCTCACCGTCGCCACGCTTTCAAATCTACGATCCCAAATTTCAAATCCAACTGCGCCCCCGGCGCAATTGAAGCCCCAATGCGACGGCTGCTCCCTGCGCGGCATCTGCATGCCCGAGGCCACCACTGTGCGCCGCGCGGGTCTCTTCGAACCTCGCGACTACGCCTAAAATCCCGCCCGTCCCGCGCCCCGTGACCGCCGCCCCGTTTTTTTCCGCGATCTAAATTTGCAATCGCAAATGTGAAATTCCCGATCCCCCAACCTCATGCCCACCTACCAACGCTTCGAAGAGCTTCCCGTCTGGCAGGAATCCATCGTCCTCGCGGAACGCGCCGAAGATTTCATCACCGCCGCCAAAGACCGCATCACCTGGTCCAAACGCGACCAGCTTGATCGCGCCTCGCTCTCCGTCTCCAACAACATCGCCGAAGGCTTCGAGCGCGGCACCACCAACGAACTCCTCGCCTTCCTCTACATCGCCCGCGGCTCCGCCGGCGAAGTCCGCTCCATGCTGTGCTTCTTCGCCCACCGTCCTGCGCTCACCGATTTCAGGTCTGAAATCTCAAATTTGAAATCCCTCGCCGAGAGCTGCTCCCGCCAGCTCGGCGCCTGGACCGCCTCCCTTCAAAATTCCGGCATCACCGGCCCCCGCCACCTCAACGACAAATCCCGCGCCGACTACACCAAGCGCCAGTCCCGCAAAACCGGCGCCGCCGACTTCCAACAACTCCTCACGCAAAATCTCCCGCCCGACCATCCCCTTCACCCCAAAAACCGCCCCGCACCATGATCACCTTCGGCCCGTCTAGAATTTGAAAGCTCAAATCTTAAATTTAAAATAGCGCAAAGAGCCATGCCCCAGACCCTCCAAAACGTCCTCTATCTGCTCACTCCCGGCCTCTCGTTGCGGCGCGACGGTCTGGCGCTGCGTGTCGAGCACGAGAAACAGCTCAAGCTCTCGCTGCCGGTCCACAATTTGGAATCCGTCTTCGTATTCGGCGCCGACATCTACGTCTCTCCTTCGGCCATGCGTCTCTGTTGGGAACACGGCGCCAGTGTCTGCTATTTCACAGACTGGGGCCGCCTCGAAGCCCGCGTCGAAGGCGTGCCCCAAGGCTCGATGATGCTCCGCCGCGCCCAACACGCCGCCGCGAGCGATCCCGCGCGCACCGCCGCGTTGGCGCGCGCCTTCGTCGCCGGCAAGCTCCACAACGTCCGCTGGCTCCTCGCCCGCAGCGCCCGCGATGCCGCCACCACCGAAGACGGCGACCTCCTCCGCACCGCCGCCGAAGCGCACGCGCATCTCCTCCGCGAACTCGGCCGCACGCCCGACGACCCCGACGTGATCCGCGGCGTCGAAGGCCGCGCCGCAGCGCTGCACTTCGAAGTGTTTTCCCGCCACCTCCGGCCGGCCCTGCGTGCGACCTTCCCGTTCGACGGACGCAACCGCCGCCCGCCGCGCGACGCCATCAACGCACTCCTCTCGTTTCTCTACGCGCTGCTCCGCCACGACTGCGTCTCCGCGCTCACGGCCGCGGGACTCGATCCCTTCGTCGGCTTTTTGCACACGGATCGTGCCGGCCGCGAATCCCTGGCCCTCGACCTCATGGAAGAGTTTCGCCCGTGGGTGGAGCGGCTCGGGCTCACCCTGCTCAACCGCGGTGAACTGAAAGCAGGCCAGTTCGTGGAGCGCGACGGCGGCGCGGTCGAGCTCACCGAGGCGGCGCGCAAGACCCTCGTAGCGGCCTATCAGCAGCGGAAGCTAGAGGAAGCCGTTCACCCGCTGTTTCAGGAAAAAGTGCGCCACGGCCAGCTGGTGTTCATCCAGGCAAAACTCCTGGCCCGGGCTCTCCGCTCGGAAGTTGATTACCCGCCGCACCTGTTCGCCTGAGCCCGCGCCATGTTTCTCCTCATCACCTACGATGTGAGCACCCGCGACCAACGCGCCGGAGCGCGCCGGCTGCGCCGCGTGGCCAAGGCCTGCACCTCGTATGGCGTGCGGGTGCAAAAATCGGTCTTTGAGATGCAGCTCGGGCAAAAAGAATGGGTGGAATTGAAAGCGAGGTTGCTGGCGGAGATCGACGTGACTCAGGATTCGCTCCGGGTCTACTACATCGACCAGACTGGGAAAGATAAGATCGAACACCACGGCGCCCAAGTCCCCGTGAATGTGGTGGAGGACACGCTGACTCTATAGCCCGACGGAAGGGCCGAACCCGGGCGCGAAACGAGCGCTTCGTCCGAAGACGCACCCGTTCGCAAAAACGGCAAGCCCTTGAAGAGGATGCAGACGTAGGCTGGATTCCAGAAAGTGCCGGCGACGCATTTCCGTTCTTTGACAGTTTCGCAAAGTGAGCCCAGAACCTCTTTGCGTTCAGCGTCAAAAGCTAGGCGCGGTCGCCCCGCTCTCACGAGCGGGGCGCGGATTGAAACTTTGTTGCTCGGCGTTGATGAGGGCGAGCTGTTTGTCGCCCCGCTCTCACGAGCGGGGCGCGGATTGAAACTTTATTTTCCTCTGGCGGCTCAGTCCCGATTTCGTCGCCCCGCTCTCACGAGCGGGGCGCGGATTGAAACCCCTGCCCCCACTGCGGCGCCTACCAGGAGCTCACGTCGCCCCGCTCTCACGAGCGGGGCGCGGATTGAAACCGCGATCTCATTGCTCCCCGAGTTGTCGTCCACCGGTCGCCCCGCTCTCACGAGCGGGGCGCGGATTGAAAC
>JACMRG010000418.1 GCA_014376585.1 Opitutaceae bacterium
CGCCGAGAAAACCGTCGGGCGTGAGGTGGAGTCGGAGGCCGGCGAGGGATTTTTCGGCGGCGGTGCGGGCGTCGGCGCCCAGCCAGCCCTGCCTGGCGCCGATGGCGAGGGCGGCGGCGATGCCGGCGCTGCCGGCGGTGTCGGGGGGCGTCGTGGGTTCATCGACGAAACAGGACCAGAGACCGTCCGGGCGCTGGTAGGTTTGGGCCCACGCGGCGAGGGCGCGGAACGAAGCGATGTCGGCGGCAAGGTCGGAGCGGTGGTCGAGTGCGCGGAAGGTGCGGGCGGCGCCGAGGAGCTGCCACGCGATGCCGCGGGCCCAGTTGCGGTCGCCGAGCTTGCCGTCGGCCGCGTCGCGGGTGCGCCAGAAGGTGCGGCCGTCGAAGAGGCGCGCGTGGCGGGTGCGGAGCTGCGTGAGGGCAAGCTGCTGCAACGCCTCGTCGCGGCGGGCGCGGCCGATCACGGCAAGCGGGTAGCCGACGGTGTAGGCGCCCTCGCTGGAGGTGTGGCCGCCGTCGATAACGGTGTGCTCGGCGTCGTGGCGGGAGGACGAGAATTTAAGCGGATTTTCGAGCAACGGGGAGGCGGGCTCAAGGTGCGCGAGGGCGGCGAAGGGCAGGGTGCCTTCGATCCCGTAGATGCGGCCGTCGCTGGCGTCGCTGACGTGGTTTTCATAGACGAGTTTTCCGTCGATGATGAATTGGGCGAGCTGGCGCCGGGCGGCGTCGCGCAGTGCGGCGTGGGCGGGAACGGCGGAGGGATCGAGCAGACCGTCGAGAACGCAGCCGCCCTGCCAGCTGAAAGACTGCACGCAGGCGAGCGTATCCATGCGGGCGAAATATTCGGTCATCACGTCGGTGGCGCCGGGCACCAGCAGGTGCGGTTGCAGCGCCGCGGGCATGCTCCCGCCCGTGGTGAAGATGCGCAGGTCGGCGCCCTTGGTGCGGCGCAGGCCGAGGCCCTCGCGGCGGAGATCGGGGAGGTCGGCGGCAGCAAGGGGGATTTCGAAGGGTTGAAAAATGCAGCCGTAGCGCAGGTCGAAGGTGCCGACGACGCGGCCGGATTGCGGGAGAAAAACCTCGATGAGTTTCTCATCACGCACGTCGAGCCCGACGGTAAAGCGCAGACGCGTGGGCGTGACGGAGGGTGGCAGATCGGGCCACGCGAGCAGCAGCGGGGTTTCGCCGACGAGGGCGGTCTGCCAGCCGAAGGGGGAGCGTTTCCCGGCAGGCAACGGAGGAGAGGAGGCGGCGGTGACGCGGGCGGGAAAGTGGCGCGCGCCGGCCGGGGTAGGAGGCGTCGCGGCGCTGAGTCGGCCGGAAAACCCGAGAGTCGCACCGGCCGCGAGGGTGGCGGCGGCGGTGTCGTGGAGGAAGGCGCGGCGGTTCATGCGAGGATTTCGCGGATGACTTTGGCGGGTTCGACGCCGGTGAGGCGTTGGTCGAGGCCCTGAGATTTGAAGGTGAACTTCGCGTGATCGATACCGAGGCAGTGGAGGAGGGTGGCGTTGAGGTCGTAGAGGCTGACGGGATCGCGCGTGATGTTGTAGGAAAAATCGTCGGTCTCGCCGTGGACGATGCCGCCTTTGATGCCGCCGCCGGCGAGCCAGACGCTGAAGCAGCGCGGATGATGATCGCGACCGTAGTTGGTCTGCGTAAGCGTGCCTTGCGAATAGACGGTGCGCCCAAATTCCCCGGCCCAGACGACGAGCGTGTCGTCGAGGAGGCCGCGTTGTTTGAGGTCGGTGATGAGGCCGTAGCACGCCCGGTCCATGTCCTGGCACTGGAGGCGGTGATCGCCGGGGAGATTGTTGTGCTGGTCCCAGCCACGGTGGAGAATCTGGACGCAGCGGACGTTGCGCTCGGCGAGGCGGCGGGCGAGTAGGCAGCTCGCGGCAAAGGTGCCGGGCTGGGTGACCTCGGGACCATAGAGATCGAGGGTGGCGGGCGTCTCGGCGGCGAAATTGGTGAGATCGGGCACGCTGGTCTGCATGCGGAACGCCATTTCGTATTGGGCGATGCGGGTGAGGGTTTCCGGGTCGCCGTAGCGGGCGTGCGCGAGTTGGTTGAACTCTCCGAGCGAATCGAGCATGGCGCGGCGCGCGGTGCGGTCCACGCCGTCGGGATTTTTGAGGAAGAGGACCGGGTCGCCTTGGGAACGGAGGGCGACGCCGTTGTGTTTGCCGGGGAGGTAGCCGCTGCTCCACATGCGCGTGAAGAGCGCTTGCGCGGCGGCTTTCGAGGACCACTTGGGCGTGAGCACCACGAAAGCGGGGAGGTCGTTGTTCTCGCTGCCGAGGCCGTAGCTGATCCACGAGCCGAGGCTGGCGCGACCGGGAAGCTCATTTCCGGTCATGAGAAATGTGCAGGCGGGGTCGTGGTTGATCGCGTTGGTGTGGACGGAGCGGACGACGGCAATATCGTCCACGAGCTGGGCAGTCCACGGGAGAAGTTCGCTGACCCACGTGCCGGAGTTGCCGTGCTGGGCGAAGTTAAAAATTGAAGGCGCGACGGGGAAGCCGGCCTGGCCGGCGGTCATGGTGGTGGTGCGCTGGCCGGCGCGGACGGAGGCGGGGAGCTCTTGGCTGAACTGCGATTTGAGTCCGGGCTTGTAGTCGAAGGTGTCGAGCTGGGATGGCCCGCCGTTCATGTGGAGATAGATGATACGTTTGGCCTTCGGGGCGAAATGGGGGAATCCGGGAAGCGGGGGATGAACGGCGGGGAAGGTGGGAGGGAGGAGGGGGGAGGTGGGAGGTGGGGAACCGGCGGCGCGGGCGGGGGGTGAAAGGAGATTGAGCGCGATACCGCCGACGCCGAGGCCGGCGCCGGCGAAGAACTGGCGGCGCGTGAGGTGATTCAGGTAGGCGTGGGCGGGGTTCATACGGCAAGACACGGACAGGGCGGGAATCGTAGAATGGGATGGAGCAAAGAGGCGCGGAAGCCGGGGTAAATTCACATCGTTCGGAGAAAAGGGTGACGCGTCGACTCACGGCGTTGCGAGCCGTGAATGACGGTGGCCCCACTTTGCCTCGGAACCCCAGAAGTTGAACCCGCCCAGAGCGTGGGGTGTGATCAGGGTGACTTCTGCGCGGCGAAAGCGGCGACATCCGCAGCGGCCTTGGTTTCGAGGCCGGGTTTGCCGAGGAAGCCAAGGTCACGGAACCAGTCCATGAAGCGGTCCTGCCAAGTGCCGAGGGGAATGCCGTCGCGATATTTCAAACCGCCGCCGTGGTTGCCGCGTCCGTAGATGTGCATTTCCAAATTGGGGACGCCGCGTTGCAGCATCGGCGTGAAATATTCGGTGGCCCAGACGGCGTGGACGCGATCGCCCGATCCGGCGCAGACGATGAACGTGGGCGGGACGTTTTTTGGGATCTCGGGAGTTTCACCCTTTGCGTAGGGGGTAGGGCCGGGGTATAGCAGGCCGACGAAATCGGGCCGGGCGGAGACCTGGGCGAGCGGGTCGGAGGTGGCGCCGTTTTTCTGCTGATACGCGTCGAAGAAAAGCGCGGCGGGCGCCGCGAGTTCGGCACCGGCGGAAAACCCGATGAAGCCGATCTTCGCGGGATCGAGCTTCCATTCAGCGGCGTGGGCGCGGACGATGCGGATGGCTTGGAAGGCGTCGTTCACGGCGTCGATCTTGGCGTCATACCCGTCAACGCGCAGTCGGTTGCGGAGGACAATGGTCGAGACACCGAATTGGGCGAAATAGGGGACGAAATCCAAGCCCTCGGGGCCGACCCAAAGAATTTTGTGACCGCCGCCGGGAGCGACGATGACCGCGGCGCCGTTGGAAGAGCGTCCGCCGGCGAGGTGAACCTCGATGCTGGGATTGTGAATGTTGAGCGTGCTCTGGACTTTGGGACCGCTGCCGCCGGAGGTGCTGTTGTAGTTCTCAGACTCGTGGAGACGTTCGCGTTTGAGTTGGGGCGAGTCGGCGGGATAAAGCGCGAGGACCATGCCGCCGGGCAGAGCAGGGGCGGGCAGGAAAGGCCCGTCGGCGGGAGCACGGGTGGGTGCGGCGGCGGGAGCGGGAGCACTTTGGGCGGAGAGGCCAAAGGTAAGCAGAGCATGCAGCGCGACAATGAGGGCAAAGCGGCGCGAGGACGGGCGAGGTATTTTCATGGGGTAAAGGGATTGACGGAGGGGCGGGCCTTTGAGTTGCGCCGAGGAGGCGGCACAGGGAAACAAAAAAGCCCGGGCCACGGGAAGGGGCCCGGGCTTTGGGTTAAAACCGGATAAGTTCAGATCGCGTTCGGCAGTTCGGCTTCGTCGAAGGCGGCGGGCTGCGGTTGATGGCGCTTCACTTTAAAGAGCCGCGAGCGGCGACGGAGCATGCGATCAAGTTTATCGACGAGGAGGGCGACGGCCTTGTGGCACTCTTCGGCTTCGACGGTGGCGTTCATATCGGGACCGTGGATGGCGATATGGCCCTTGGCCTTGAAGCGCGTGCCGACGGTCTCTTTGGAGTCGCACTCCAACTCAACGCGGATGCGCACAATGCGCTCCTCGTGGCGAAAAAGTCGCTCGGCTTTCTCCTGAACGAAGGTCTTGAGCGATGGAGTCAGCTCAAGATGGATGCCGGAAACGATCAGTTCGTGGTGGTTTTGTCTGTTCATGTTTCTGCGTATGTTTTGGTTTACCGCAGTCGGCCGGATGGTCGGCTGTCGAAAGTGTAATTAACGTCACAATCCATGCCCTCGTTAAACGAAGCGTTGAACAATTTCTCGGCCGTCATTGTGACGGGCGGATCCTCCGGTATTGGAAAATCATTCATCGAACGATGCGTAGCGTTGAGCCCCGGTTTGCAGGTTTGCAACCTCTCTCGTCGTGCGCCGGCCATAAATATCCGGGGGCTTAAGCTGCGCCATTTCCCGTGCGACCTTTCACGAACTGCCACGTTGAAAGAGACAGCGACGTTGCTGGAAGAGTTCCTTGAACGCGAAATTCCGACGGGGCGCATGCTGCTGTTGAACAACAGCGGTTTCGGGGCGTATGGATATTTTCCTGAGCCGGGCGTGGAGGAATTGGCGGAGATGATCGACGTGAATGTGCGGGCGGTGGTCGAACTCACGGGGAGGTTGCTGCCTTTAATCAAGCGGCGCGGTGGTGTGATCGTGACGGTGGCCTCGACGGCGGCGTTTCAGCCGACGGCGTATATGGCCGTCTACGGGGCGACAAAGTCATTCGTGCAGCACTGGAGTCTCGCGTTGAACGAGGAGTTGCGCGGCTCGGGCGTGCGGACTCTTGCAGTTTGCCCGGGACCGACCGCCACGGAATTTTTTCGCCGCGCCGGCTTGGAGCAAGGCAGCGTGGCGGAAACGATCAGTATGACCTGTGATGAGGTCGTGACGGCGATGTTGAAGGCGATCGCGGCGGAACGAAGTCAGGTCGTGCCGGGCTGGAAGAACAGGGTGTCGACGTTTCTCGTCTCGAAGTTGCCGAAGCCACTGGCGGCGCGGATCGCAGCGGTGGTGCTGGCCCGGTTTAGAATGAAAAAGGTCGCGCGGTGAGCGCGGCGGAGGCAGCGGGAGCGGCGGACGACACGGACGCGCGGGGTGGAGGAGTGGGGAAAGAGCCGGGAAATTTTTTTGTTCCACGGCGGGCGTGCGCTTGGCCGCGGCGGGTTTCGCAGGGGCCGGTGCGGATGATCACGCTGGAGGAGATTAAATCTTGGATTATTTACGAAGACGCCCGGCTGCTGGTGGTGAACAAGCCGGGTGATGTGGTGTGTCATCCGTCGAAGGCGGGTCCGTGGTCGAGCCTCGTCGGCGCGGCGCGGGAATACACGGGGTTGCCGACCATGCATCTGGTGTTTCGGTTGGACCGGGAGACTAGCGGCGTGGTCGTGCTCGCGAAGGACGCCAAGATGGCGAGCCGGTTGCAGACGGCGATGATGGAGCGGAAGGCGGGAAAAGGTTATTACGCGATCATGATGGGGGAACTTGCGGAGCCGGTGACGGTGAATCAGCCGCTGGGGGACGACACGGCGAGTCCGGTGTTCATCAAATCAGCGGTGGTCGAGGGTGGGCAGACGGCGGTGACGCATTTCACGCCTCGGGCGGTGGCGAACGGTTTTACGCTGGTGCGGGTGGTGACGGAGACAGGCCGCAAGCACCAGATCCGGGCGCGCGCGCAATGGCTGGGGAAATCACTGGTGGGTGATAAGATCTACGGGCCGGATGCACGGCTGTATTTGGACTTCATCGCGACGGGGTGGACGCCCGCGCTGGAAGAGAAGTTGTTACTGTCGCGGCAGGCGTTGCACTGCGCGGAGATCGACCTGCGCGTGGTCGGTGCGCCGGAAATATTTAACGCCGAACTTGCGGCTGACATGCGGGAGTTTTGCGTCCGGCACGGACTCAGCCTGTCGGCTTTGTGAGCACTGTAATCGCGGTTTCGATGGCGGCGCGCTGAGCGGCGATGCGTTGCGCGAGTGGAAAGGCGGACGGCGACTCCAGCGTGTAGCTGAGGGTGGTGTGATGGGCACGCAGATAGATGGCCTCGGGCCAGGTCTCACGCATGAGCGGATCGTCGATGGGGCGGATGATGCCGGTGGCGGCAATGACGCGACCATCAATGGTGGTCGCTTCGTCAATCGGGCAACACATGCGCACGGCGGCGAGCATGGGCTCGGCGAAACTGGGACGGTTGTTGGGGTTGAGTTCGTAGAGGTAGTAGCCCGTGGATTCCCAGTCCTCGTGCACGCAGAGCGTGAGATCGAAGGGGGGTTGGCGTTCAAGCCACGCGGCATGGGCGCGGGTCTCGGGAGCGCGGCGGTCGAGATAATCGCGGTTCAGGTCGAGGCCGGAGGTGTTCTCGCGGGTGCCGCGGGTAAGTCCGGTGGGGTTGAGCAGCGGACAGAGAAACCAAACGGCACGGTCGTCGAAGACGCCGGCTTCCAGCATGTCGAGCAGGGCGAGGGGAGGGGCGGGTTCGTGGCCGTGCATGCCGGCGGAGAGGTAGATGCGGGGGCGCGGGCCGGGGGTGCGCTTGGTCAGGGCGAAGAGAGGACAACCGGCGATTTCACCGTAACGTTCCGTGCGAAAGCCGGCGGTGCGACCGGCGCTTTCGAAGCGGGCGGCGAGCGCGGGCGGGTCGAAGGGAGCGGCTTTGACAGGGGACATAGCGTGCTTCTTGCTGACCGTTTTCCTCCAGCACAAGCCGCAATCTTTTCCTCCGACCATGTCACAAGTTCGCGTTCGTTTTGCTCCCAGTCCGACGGGGTTTTTCCACATCGGCAGCGCCCGCACGGCGTTGTTCAACTGGCTGTATGCGCGCCACACGGGCGGGGTTTTTATTCTGCGCATCGAGGACACGGACAAGGAGCGCAACAGTGAGGCGTTCCTCAATCTCATCTATGATTCACTGCGCTGGCTGGGGATGAACTGGGATGAGGGTCCTCAGGTCGGCGGCGCGTTCGGACTTTATCGGCAGAGTGAGCGCGGAGCCATTTACACGGAATATTTGGAGAAACTGAAGGCGGCGGGCCGCACTTATGAGAAGGAGGGCGCGATCTGGTTTAAGCTGATTGGCGACCGCTACGAGGTGTTCGACGAGCACCGCAAGAAGACGGTGACCAAGGTGAAAGTGGCGCCGACAGTGATCGAGGATCAGATCCGCGGGCGGGTCGAGCGCGTCGAGGACGAGGACTTTGTGATCGTGCGGTCGGATGGGAATCCGGTGTTTCACTTCGTGAACGTAGTCGATGATATCGCGATGAAGATCACGCACGTGATCCGGGGCGAAGACCACCTTTCGAACACGAGCAAGCATGTGGAGTTGTTCAAGGCGTTTGGCGCACCGGTGCCGGCGTTTGCGCACATTCCGCTCATCCTGAAACAGAATGGGCCGGGCAAAATGTCGAAGCGCGATCAGGGTGCGCTCATCGAGGAATATCAGAAGCGCGGATTCCTGCCCGAGGCGCTGGTGAATTTTCTGTGTCTGCTCGGTTGGAATCCGAAGGATGATCGCGAGAAGATGGCCATCGCGGATGTGATCGCGCTGTTCGATCTGCCGGGGGTGAACCAGAGCAATGCCCGCTTCGACGAGAAGAAGCTCGGGCATATGAACATGACCTACTTACTCGAACTGCCGGCTTCGGAGTTTTTGAAGCGGGCGACGGCTTATTTCCAGACTCAGCCGGCGGGTGCGCTCGCTTTGGTGAATCCGGAGCTGTTCCGCGAAGTGATGCTGCTGGCGCAACCCAAGATCAAAGGCTTTGAGGAGCTGCCGGCCTACACGGCTTATTTCTTCACCGAAGATTTTGTCGTCGATCCCAAGGTGAAGGAAAAAATCATGGCCAAGGGCGAACTCAAGGCTCGGTTGGCAGAGCTGATCGCGGTGCTGCCGACGATGGATTTCTCCAGCGACTCCGCCATTGAGGAAGCCATCAAGGCGCTCGCGGCGGGCAAGGGGCTGGGCTTTGGCGACTATCAGGCGGTCACGCGGCTGGCGATCTCGGGCACGAATGCGGGGCCGAGTATCACAAGCATGTTTCGCGTGCTGGAGCGCGAGCGGGTGACGGCGCGGCTGGTGCGGTTCGCCGTCAGCTGAACGCTCGGAGGATTACTCGAACTGTTTCTTGAACTCGGCGAACTGTTGTTTCAGTTCGGCGAGTTCGCGGCGGAGATTGGCGACCTCGGTCGTGAGTTGTTCGAACCGTTCGTTCTCGGCGCGCACGGCGAGGGTAGCGGATTCGGCCGAGGGGGTGACGGTAGCCGTGGTGAACTCGGCAGGGCCGGAGATGAGTTGAGCGTAACGGGGCTCCTTGGTGCCGGGCTGGCGGGGGAGTTTGGCGACGAGCGGCTGGGGTTGGCGGGCGGCGAGCGCTTGAAGGGCTTCTTCGGCTTCGGCAAGAGATTCGAACGGTTGAAAACGTTCGGTGCGGGTGCGGAGTTCAGCGAGGGTTTGTGGACCGCGCAGCATCAGCACGCAGAGCAGGCCGACTTCGGCAGGGGTGAGGAGGAAGAGGTCGGTGAAGGCGTGTTTGTATTTAGGGACGCGGCTGTCGGCGCCGTGGAAGAGGGCGGCGAGGTTTTTGTCGCGGAGACTGTCGAGGGCGCGCACGACGTCCTTCTCGTCGAAGGCAACCACGGGATCACGGTTGGAGAGCTGATTGCAGGCGTTGGTGAGTGCGCCGAGCGACATCGGATAATAGCCCGGGGTGGTGACGGCTTTCTCGATGAGTGCGCCGAGCACGCGAGTCTCAGCTGGGTTGA
Source organism: Opitutaceae bacterium (assembly GCA_014376585.1). GTDB lineage: Bacteria > Verrucomicrobiota > Verrucomicrobiia > Opitutales > Opitutaceae > Tous-C4FEB. The sequence goes on from JACMRG010000418.1 coordinate 9,221, forward strand.
GCGGGGGCAGGACGGGGTCCATGGCGGAGCGCGGAGTCCGCGCTATTTGTGGCCGGGGATTTTGCCGGCCCAAGCGTCACGCAGGGTGATCGTGCGATTGAACACAAGTTTGCCGGCGCCGCTCTCCTTGGCGTCGGGCGTGAAGTAGCCGAGACGTTCGAATTGAAAGCACTCGTCCGGGGAGGCGGCGGCGAGAGCGGGTTCGAGCTTGGCGGTGACGACCTCAAGGGACTGCAAGTTCACGTGCTGGAGGAAATCGTCGGTGGCGGCCGGTTCGGCGGCGGTGAACAGACGGTCGTAGAGGCGGACCTCGGCATCGATGGCCTGGTCGGCGCTGACCCAGTGAATGGTGCCTTTGACCTTCCTGTCGGAATTGGGCTGGCCGGATCGCGTGGTGAGATCGGCGGTGCAACGCAGTTCGGTGATCACGCCCGCGGCATCCTTCACGATCTCGTCGAGTTTGATGATGCACGCGTATTTCAGGCGGACTTCGCCGCCGGGCTTGAGGCGGAAATATTTCGGTGGCGGGACTTCGGCGAAATCCTCGCTCTCGATGAAGACCTCGCGGGTGAGCCCGATGCCCCGGGTGGTCGGAGTTTCGGACTGCGGATTGTTGGTGGCGGTGCAGGCGACGACTTCACCGGGCGCGAGGTTGGTGAGGACGATTTTAATCGGCTTGAGCACGGCGAGGCGGCGCTCGGCGGATACGTTGAGCGACTCGCGGATGACGTGTTCGAAGACGGCGACGTCGGTGACGCTGTCGTTTTTGGTAACGCCGATGTTGTAGGCGAACTGGCGGATGGCGCTGGCCGGAATGCCGCGGCGGCGAAGGCCCGAGAGCGTGGGCATGCGGGGATCATCCCAACCGGTGACGACTTTTTTCTGCACCAGTTGGAGGAGCTTGCGCTTGGAAACGAGGGTATAGCCGAGGTTGAGCTTCGCGAATTCGTATTGGTGCGGGAGGGCGCGGGGCAGATCAAGCGAGCCGAGAATCCAATCGTAGAGCGGGCGATGATCGACGAATTCGAGGGTGCAGATGCTGTGGGTGATGCCCTCGATATAGTCACTGAGGCAGTGTGCGAAGTCGTAGAGCGGGTAGATGCACCAAGCGTCACCGGCGTGATGATGCGGCACGTGGCGGATGCGGTAAAGCAGGGGATCGCGCAGCCAGAGGTTGGGCGCGGTCATGTCGATTTTGGCGCGGAGGGAGCGGGCGCCATTGGGAAACTCGCCGGCCTTCATACGTGCGAAGAGATCGAGGTTTTCCTCGACCGTGCGCGTGCGAAACGGGCTGTCCTTGCCGGGCTGGTCGGGCGAGCCGCGGTAGCTCTCGGTATCCTCGGCGCTCAAATCGCAGACGTAGGCTTTGCCTTTTTTGATGAGTTGAACGGCGTAAGCATAGAGTTCGGCGAAGTAATCGGAAGCGAAGAAGGGTTCGGCGGACGCACCAACGGCCGCCGGCGCGAGGAAATGATCAGGGCGACCATTGGAAGTGACGGCGGCGGGCTTGGCCCCCTTGGGCTTGAAGCCGAGGACGTCGTCAGCCCAGCCGGCGATGAGCCAACGGACATCGGTGGTGATGGAGTCGACGTATTCGATGTCTTCCTTGACGGGATTGGTGTCGTCGAAGCGGAGGTTGCACTGGCCGGCGTTTTCGCGGGCGATGCCGAAGTTGAGGCAAATGGACTTGGCGTGGCCGATATGGAGGTAGCCGTTGGGCTCGGGCGGGAAGCGGGTGACGATCTTCGGATAGCGCTTTGCGGCGATGTGTCCGGCGACGATGTCGCGGACGAAATCACTCGGGGCCGGAGGAGTGGCGGGCACGTTGGGCTCAGCGGTCATAGCGGACTAAATTGCGGTGCGGTCCGGCGCGAATCAACGCCGCAGTTGCCGGCGCGGGCTTGACGCGTGGAAAGCCCGCTCACTTCATCTCAGATCGATCTGCGAGCGTAGCACAATGGATAGTGTAGTAGCCTCCGAAGCTATTGATGTGGGTTCGATTCCCGCCGCTCGCACCATTTGATCGTCTGCATAAATTGTTTTGAGCGGACATTGCGCTGTGGATGTGAGGGTCAATTGAATGCACAGCATCAGAGTTTAATTGCGTTTTGGCTTGGAACAAACCGTTTATAAACAAGCTTCTGTGACGTGAAATCACCCCGTTTCGCTGTCGTGTGGCTCAGTATATTTTGGCTGGGAAGTGCGTTTGGATTGGAGGCCGACCCCCAGCCCGTCGAGACCGCCACGCGCACAGAAATTAGTCCTGAAATCGCGGCGGCGAAATCCGAGTTGGAAGCGATGTTTATAACCGATCAGGCGCAACGGCGCCAGATGTCCGAAGTGGAGAAAACACACGGGGCCAACTCGGCCGAGATGCGTGCATTGTGGAGTAAGCAAAATGAATCCGATGCGCACAACATAGTCCGCTTGGAGGAAATCATTGCGAAGCACGGCTGGCCCAAGCGCAGCGTTTTCGGCGACAAGGCGGCGGCGGCGGCATTTTTTATCCTGCAGCATTCAGGGCCCTCTTATCAGAAAAAATATCTGCCACCGGCTCGTGCCGCGGCGCTCGCCCAGGAGATGAATGGTTCTCATCTGGCGCTGCTGGAGGACCGGATCTTAGTCCGTGAAAATAAAAACCAGATCTACGGTAGTCAGGTTCATCGTAATGAAGCGGGAGATTTTGAAGCCCACCCGATAGAGGATGCCGCCCACGTTGATCAGCGGCGGGCGGCGCTGGGCATGTCGCCGTTGGCGCAGTATTTGCAGGGCTTCGCTGATCGGAGTGGTGGGAAGGTTGCGAACGCGAAAGATGAACTTCCACCAACCGAGGCACCGCCGCTGACGCAACATTTATTTACGGAGACGGACGGGGCGAAGACCGCCTACGACAAGCTGAGGCTATATCCTCCGCAGCGAGGAGATGCCGCCCTGCAGTTCCAGCTGGCGTGCCGAGATTTTTGCCTGCGGTTTCTCACGAGCAGTCTCTACGGCGCGGTGCGGGTGCTTGCGGCAACATTTTCGGGTTGGCTCACCGCAGAAAATTTAACCCAGCTTCGCAGTTGGAATCCCGCCGAGGGCGAAAGTGATCCCCGGTTGAATGTAGAACAACGAGCACGGATCGCCGTTTTGAACGTTACCAACAAGCCACCGCGAGCCGGCCCGGGAATATCTGAAGCTGACGCGCGGCTCGATTTGTTGGCGAATGCACTGAGACCCCACCTGCGAACGGATGCCGCGCGTGATGGCCTTGCGGCGGCGGCCGTGGATGCTTCTCCGGCGAAGGCGATCGCGTTGCTGCGGGAGATCTATCCCGGGGACATTGCGGTGATGCCGACCATCGCCGCGCTCGAATTGATGGGGCGGCTCTGTAATCTCAAATTCATGGCGGTTGATGGAAGGGCTTTCGATCTTCAAGAACTCCGGGGCAAGGCGGTCATCGTTCTTTTTTCATCCGTCGGCGACCAAAGCTGGGCGAAAAAATACCCGCAGATTTGAAGGAGTTGGTCGCGGTCTGCGGCGAAGAAAATCTATCGGTAGTTTTTGTGGCGCTGGAGAAATCGCGCATCGATGTGGATGCGTTCCTAGCGGCTAATTCCATCACTTGGCCCACCTACTGGGACGGTAAAGGTTGGCAGAACGATGTCGCCGAACGCTTTCTGGTTAAGCTTGCCCCGTGTTACCTGTTGATTGATCGCCAGGGCATTCTGCGTGCTCGCGGCGGACCAACTATGGATTTGAAGAAGCGTGTCGAAGCCCTGCTCGCAGAACGCTAGGCGGCATTAATCGGAACGAATCTGATGGGCCGGCGCCGTTGGCCTACGATACGTTCGGGGTTAAGCCGCCGACTTCTTGTTTTCGCGCCAGCCGCGCCAGAGTTCGACGATGATCGGAACGATGGAGAGGAAAATGATCGCGAGGATCACAAGTTTGAAATTCTTCTGCACGACGGGGATATTGCCGAAGGCGAAGCCCAGGTAGATGAAGGCGTAAATCCAGATGAAGCCGCCGATGGCGTTGTAGGCGATGAAACGGGAATAGGTCATCTGGCCGGCACCGGCGACGAAGGGAACGAAGGTGCGCACGATGGGCACAAAGCGGGCGAGGATGATGGCGCGGCCGCCGTATTTTTCGAAGAAGGCGTGGGCGCGCTCCAAATGTTTTTTGCGCAGAAAAATGGAGTCGTTGCGCTTGAAAACAGAGGGGCCGATTTTGGCGCCGATCCAGTAGTTCAAGGTGTCACCCACGAATGCGGCGACGAAGAGCAGCGCGGCCATCAAATGGACGTTGAGGCCGTTTTCGGGGACGGCGCAGAGGGTGCCGGCGGCGAAGAGGAGGGAGTCTCCCGGCAGAAACGGGGTCACGACGAGGCCCGTTTCAGCAAAGATGATCAGAAAGAGCACCACATAGGTCCACATCCCGTAATCGCGGATGATCTCCGCGAGGTGTTTGTCGATGTGGAGAACGAAGTCTATGAGCTTCTTAACGAGGTCGATCATGGCGGGGCAGAGTTGGGCGGGTGCTTGGAAAACGATACAAAAAAGGCAGGCAGCGGATAACTGCCTGCCGAAAGTGAGAGCCGAATCGGATTAGACGTCGGGCTTGGTCTTGCGGAGACCGGCGACGCGGTCGCCTTCTTTCCACTGGCCACGCTTCTTTAGGATATCGACACGCTCGAAGCGCTTGAGGACGTTGCGTTTGACGACGAGGCCGTTGGCGCCTTGGAGACTTTTATGTTGTGACATGGTGCTTAAAGAAGAGGGTTGCGGCGAGTTAAAGGAGAAGAGCCTGAGTGTTTTCCCGAGCCCATGACAAGTATTTTTCTGTGACGTGTGCGGCTGGGACAACGATCCACTCCGGTATCGTATAGGGGTGGATCGCGATGATCCGGGTTTCGAGAGCGGCCGAATGGGCGGGGAAGCATTCGAACATCAGGCGAAACTCGGTGGCTTTCTGTATTTTACCCGACCAACGGTAGACGGATGTTATGGGGCTGGCGATTTGGACGCACGCGGCCGAGCCCGACTGAATCGCGGCGGCGGCGAGTCGGTCGGCATCGGGCGCGGGTGGCGACGGTGGTCCAGGCGATCATTAACATGGCGTGAGGCTATGGATAAAGTGGAGGGCGGGCAAAATCCCGGGCTGCGGATGCCGGGAAATTCCCCCTTGACGCAGGTTGGCCCCGGCTTCCTTGTAAAGTGTTTTTAGAACAGCCGAACCCTTGCCATAAGAGACGATTACCTCAAACAATCCGCCGCTAAAGATGACTGATCCCAAGGTGCTGATCAACTTGGTCTCGCTCCGGATCAAGTAGCTCAAGCGCGGCAACCGCCTCTTGGCGGAATCGCTGTAAAAACTTTCTCCCGAGGACACTGCACTGCGAGAGATCATTGAGGAAAGGATCAGCTACGAGACCATCGGCACTTGATTTCCGACGAACGCGCACATCTTTTTAAAGGCGGCCCGCGATTGTCGGCGTCGCCTTTTTTGTGCATAGTTAACTTTTCACCACCATGTCCGCCCAGAAGAAAGACGCCACCCGGTTTACGGAGGTCCGCAACGCAAAGGCGCTGCGGGACTACTTTGTGGACGAGCGTTTCGAGGCGGGCGTGCAACTGCGCGGGACCGAGGTGAAGTCCATCCGTGCGGGCCGGGCGCAAATCTCGGATGCCTTCGGGCGCATGGTGAATGGTGAACTCTGGATGCACAACGCGCACATCGAGCAATACGCGTTCGGCAACATCCACAATCACGAAGCGAAGCGGACGAGAAAGCTGCTGCTGCACAAACATCAGTTGCGGAAAATCTCCCAGGCTCTCGACGCGGGTGGACGGGCGCTGGTGCCACTGCGCATGTATTTCAAAGAGGCGCTCGTGAAGGTCGAAGTCGGCCTCTGCACGGGGAAGCAGAACCATGACAAGCGGGAGACGCTCAAGCAGAAGGTGGAAGAGCGTGAATTGAGTCAGGTGCTCAAGATACGACGCTGATGGCCACGCTGCGAGAGACCGTCACTGTGCGGGTGCCCGGAAGCACCTCCAATTGCGGAGCGGGCTTTGATACACTCGGGCTTGCGCTCAATGTTTACAATCGAGTGACGCTGGCATCGGACGAGGGGGTGACACCGATCGCTCAAAACGCCGCTGATGCGCGGGCACAGGCAATGGTCAGCGAAACTGCGGCGGTGTTTTTCAAAAAAATAGGACGGGCGGCCCGGGGATTTTCCTATCACATCGAGGGCGATGTGCCGCGGGCACGCGGGCTCGGCTCAAGCGTGACGGTGATCGCGGGGGTGCTGGCGGGCTTGGATGCGCTGCATGGCACGGGACTCTCGCGGCACCAGCTGGTAGAGCTGGCGACGCAGCTGGAAGGGCATCCGGATAATGCGAGCGCGGGAATTTTGGGCGGCTTCTGCGTCGCGCGCTGCGACCCGGAGACCGGCCGTTATCGCGACACGATTCGGTTCAACGTGCCCGACGAAATCGCCTTCGTAGTGGTCTCTCCGTGCATCGAGTTGCTCACGAAAGAATCGCGGGGCGCATTACCGTCGGTGCTACCGTATTTCGATGCGGTGCGAAGCATCAACAGCGCAGCCTATCTCGTGGCGGCTTTTGCCTCGGGCGACTATGCGCGGCTGCGTGAGGCGGGTGGTGATTTCATGCACGAGCCTTACCGGTTGCCGAAAATTACAGGCGCGGCCCCGGCGATTGCGGCGGGAACTGCGGTCGGAGCCTACACGGGCTGGTTGAGTGGAAGTGGCTCCAGCGTGCTTTGTGTCGCCCCGACAGCCGAAGCGGCCCAAGTGGGCGAGGCGATGGCGGCGGCATTTGCCGCGGTCGGAATCGCGAGCGAAGTCCGGGCTTTGAGCGCCGATAACGCCGGCTTAAACCTTGAGTGAAGCCGAGCCGCGGAGCTTGGGCGGAGAACCGCCGGGCCACACGCCGAGGACTTCCGCCGCGAGCTGGCGCCAACCGAAAGGTTTCGCGAGATGGCCTTTGAGCGAGGGGAGATTGGCCAGTTCGTCGAGTGACGTGGACATATTGTGTCCGGTGATAAGCACGAATACGGTTTCGGGCAGTAACACGGTAGCCTGACGAATGAAATCGAGACCGTTGATTTCGGGCATATAATAATCTGTGACAATCACGCCGGGCTTGAGCTCGGGGATCGCGGCGAGGGCCTCGGCAGGCCGGTAAAATACATGCACGCTGCACTCCACATTATCTTTAAGGAGCTGAGCCAGAAGATCGGCGTAAGACTTTTCGTCGTCCACAATGACAACGGTTTTTCGGGTGGCAGAATTCACGGGCTGGGGTCTCGGACGATGGGTGGCGGAACTCGAAAGGCAATCCGCGAGACGCTTGCATTGTAATATTTACGAGGGTGGATTGTGCCATGCTGCACATTGTGCTATTTCAACCGGAAATCCCCCAGAATACCGGTAATATCGGTCGAATGTGTGCGTTAACCCGATCAAGGCTGCACCTCATTCATCCGCTCGGATATGTGATCAACGACCGTAACCTGCGTCGGGCGGGGATGGATTACTGGAAATCGCTGGACGTGCACGAGCATGCGGACTGGCCGGCGTTTCGGACGAGTGCGGTCGCGCCGCGGCGGCTATGGTTGCTCACGACGAAAACGAAACGGAGTTTTTGGGAGGTATCGTTTGAGGACGGGGACGGTTTGGTTTTCGGCAATGAAGGTTCGGGGGCGCCCACGTGGTTGCACGAGGAACTCGGTGAAGCGGCGAGGGTGACGATCCCGCAGGCGAACGCAGCGTTGCGCTCGCTTAATCTTAGCACGGCGGCGGGCGTGGCGGCTTACGAGGCGCTGCGGCAGATCGGGGTGCCGACCGGGTGGGCGACCGTGCTCAGTAACTGCGCGAGACGGTCGCACCGGATTTGTCGCGAAAGAGCAGCAAGCGGCTCATTGCGTCGATCCCCGCGAAGTCGATGCCGAGCCGCAGGTGAACCGGGTCGGCCTCGCGAACGAGACGTTCGTTGAGCACCACGCGGGCCGGCGTGCCCGGGGAGATACTGCTCACTTTGACGTTTATGACCCAAGCGATGAAGGTTTCATTGGCCGCGGGCGTGCCGACCAGGCCGGGCGTGTTTATGGTGATGCCGCCGCCGAGCTGGATTTTCTTTGGCTCGTGGACGATGGCCGGGGTTGCGACGGTGGGGACGATGGCCGGCGAAGTCGTGGCGGAGGGAGTGACGACGGACGGCTTCGGAGGCGGAGCCGTCGCGTTGACCGGGTTTTCGGCGGCGGGCTGGGCGAGGCTGAAATTGATGAGCGATTGGGCCAAATCGGCGGTCTCTTCGCTGCGCACCGATGTTTTGGCGGGAGGGGCGGGCTTTGCGTTTGGACTGGAGGCTGCGGCGCTGGCGGCACGACCGGTCGGAACTTTTTCCATCCCTTCGGGATTGGCAATCACGCCATCCAGAACGCCGGTGCGGGCATTGTTTTTTTCGACGACAGCTTTGGTCTGGCCGATGACCTGGCCGGGAAGGGCGAAAATCTGGCCGATGGCACTGCGGGGAGCCGCGGGAGCAGCTTCGCCTGGCTGGGCTGATGGAGATTCGGAAGACGTGGGCGGGACGTAAGCAGAACCTTGGTTGCGGGCCTTGCCGTCTTTGCCTTCGGAAAGTGTGATGACGTGATCGAGATCGGCCACGCGCGCATCGTTGGCGACGACGACATCTTTGGTTTTGCCCATGACTTGGGCGGGCATGGCAAGAATCTGATTGATGGCCTTGAAGGGGGTGGCACCGGCTCCCGTCTTCGGGTCATATTTCGGCAGCATCTTGGGGTTGGCGATGCTCAGGTAGTAATAGAGCATGAAGCCAAGGATTATGACAGCCACGCCTACCTTCAACAGGACGGTGCACAGCTTGATGAAGCGGATCAGCGGCGAGCGCTCCGCGTTGAAAGGCTGAGGGCCGCCTAGGACGATATCTGGAAGGGGAATGTCCTTTTCCGGCGCGGCGACAGGTGGGGTGGTCGTGGTCGCTGAGCCTGCCGGCGACGGAGTGGCACTGGCCGGAGGATAGTCCGAAAAAGGGGAAACGCTGAGCTGAGGTTTTATGTCGGGCGTGTGCGCAATCGTGGCGCGGGCCGGAGGCGAGAGTGGAGCGGGGCCGGCCGGTGGCAGCCGGTCGGATTGAGGGGATATCTCATCGCTCATGATGGCAGAGTGGGCGCGAGGTTCGTGAAGCAAAGCAAAATGCCGACAACCCGGCGCGGATGAATCAGGGTAAATCGCGCAGACGAATGCAGGCTACTTCGCGAGATGGTCCATCGGCGATGAGCGGCGGGGGGGCAAGTTTGCACTGCTCCTGTGCGTAGGCACAGCGGGGGTGAAAGGCGCAACCGGCGGGTGGGTTGATCGGCGAGGGTGGGTCGCCGGCGAGAACGATGCGCTGCCGCGTGCGCTCGATGTCGGGGTTGGGTGTGGGAATCGCGCTTACAAGCGCGCGGGTGTAGGGATGACGCGGGTGGTCGATCACGTCGGCGGCGAGGCCTAGTTCGACGATTTTTCCGAGATACATCACAGCCACGCGGTCGGAGATGTGCTTCACGACGGAGAGATCGTGCGCGATAAAGATGAGCGTGAGGTTCATCTTTTTGGTGAGCTGCGCCAAGAGGTTCAGGATCTGCGCCTGAATCGAAACATCGAGGGCGGAGACGGGTTCGTCGGCGACGATGACCTTAGGTTCAAGGGCGAGCGCGCGGGCGATGGCGATGCGCTGGCGTTGGCCGCCGGAGAATTCATGCGGATATTTCTGCATGAAGCGCGGGGCGAGGCCGACGGTGCTCATGAGCGCGGCGACGCGGGCGGGAATCTCGGAGGCGGGGCAAACTTTGTGGACCGCGAGCGGCTCGGCGAGCGTGGCGAAGACCGTCATGCGCGGATTGAGCGAGGCATAGGGGTCTTGGAAGACCATCTGCAGATCGCGGCGGGCGGCGAGGAGTTCGCGGGCGGAATCGGTGGCGAGGTTACGGCCGTTGAGGACGACGGTGCCGCCGGTGGTGGGAACGAGTTGGAGGATGGTGCGAGCAAGGGTGGACTTGCCGCAGCCAGACTCGCCGACGAGGCCGAGGACCTCGCCGCGGCGGACGGTGAGGTTGATACCGTCGACGGCTTTCACGGTGCCGACGTGGCGCTTGAAGAAAAAACCGCGCTCGATGGGAAAATGCGTTTTGACGTCGGTGAGCTGAAGAATGGGGTCGGACATGAGGCTCGCTGCGCTCGCAGTTGAGGGTTGAGAGGTGAAAGTTGAGAGACTGATCAGAGTTCGCCGGCTTGGACGCGGAGGCAGGCCTGGGAGTGGGTGGGCGAAACGGGGGCGAGTTCGGGCGTGGAGGCGGTGCAACGTTCGGCGGCGAATTCACAGCGGGAGGCGAAGGCGCAGCCGGAGATGGTTTTCGAGACGTCGGGCGGCAGGCCGGGGATCGTGTAAAGTTCGGCGCCTTTGCTTTGGAGAGCGGGGATCGAGCGTTGGAGAGCGCGGGTGTAGGGATGGCTCGGAGCGTGGAAGAGGGTGCGGGTGTCGGCAGTCTCGACGATGCGGCCGGCATACATGACCTGGACGCGATCGCAGAGGCCGGAGACGACGCCGAGGTCGTGAGTGATGAACACAACAGCCATGCCGAGTTCCTGCTGCATTTTTTTGATGAGCTCCAGGATTTGCGCCTGCACGGTGACGTCGAGGGCAGTGGTGGGCTCGTCGGCGATGAGCAGCTCTGGCTTCGTGATGAGGGCCATGGCGATCATCACGCGTTGGCGCATGCCGCCGGAGAACTCGTGCGGATAGTAGTGAATGCGTTTGGCGGCGTCGTTGATGCCGACGGCTTCGAGCATGGCGAGGGCGCGGGTGAGCGCGTCGCGGCGGGAGATGTTTTCGTGGATGAGAAGCGGCTCGATGATTTGTTCACTGACGCGCAGGAACGGATTTAGCGACGTCATCGGATCTTGGAAAATCATGGCGACGCGTTTGCCGCGGATGGAGCGGGCTTGTTTCGGCGTGCAGTGCAGGAGATCAACGCCATCGAACATCGCGGTGCCGCTGACGATGCGGCCGGGGGGTTGCGGGATGAGCCCCATGATGGAGTAACAGGTGACGGATTTGCCGGAGCCGGATTCGCCGACGATGCCGAGCGTTTCACCCCGCTCGACGCTGAAGCTGACGCCATCGACTGCGCGATAGATGCCGTTGCGCGTATAAAAATGAGTGCGGAGATCGGTGACGGACAGAAGAGGCATGAGGCGTGGGGCGGGAGGCGGGTGAGAAGAAATCAGACAGATGGCGCGGCGGGAGCAAGAAGGCTGCGCACCATCTTGATTACTGTTTCGGGTGGAAGGTCGTCGAGTGAAGCCCCGCCCGTGGGTGGGCAGCCGGGCGGCTGAAGGATGTGCGCCGGTGAGGAGAAGACGGGGCCGGTGCGGACGGGGTTGGTGGGACCGAAGAGGGCGACGAGCGGCACCCCGAGGGCGTTAGCCAGGTGCATGCCACCGGTGTCGTTGGTCACGAGCAGACGGCTGGCACGGAGGCGGGCAACGTAGGTGGGCAAATCGGTGCGGCCGGCGAGGTCAGTGACGCGAGTGGGGTCGAAGCCGGCGGCGATTTCGGCTGTGATGGTGGCGTCGCGGGCGGTGCCGAAGAGGACGAAGGATTCATGAGGCAGGCCCGCGATGAGCGCGCGCCAATGGGTGACGGGCCAGCGTTTGGCGGGAGTGTTTTCGGAGCCAGGAATGAGGGCGGTGGACGGATGGCTTGAGACCTGAGAGTTGAAAGGGGAGAGTGGGGAGCGGTCGGGCGGGTGCGTGAGGCCGAAGTGACGGAGGAAGTTCTCCCAGAACTCGAGTTGGTGATGGGTGCGCTCGTCGAAATTTTTGGGCGCACGGTAGGTGTGGGTGAGAAGCGGGCGCGAACGGCCGGGACGGATCAGCCCGAAGCGTTGCGGACTGCCGGAGAGCCAAGCTTCCAGATCGCCGCGAAATGAATTCGTGAAGAGGAGATAGACGTCGGGGTAGCGCGAGCGCAAACGCCAGAAGTGGAGAAAGTAACCGGGACCGCGGGCCGGTAATGGCTCCAGGTGATCGGCGATCGCCCAGTCGCGAAGGAGCGGTAAAAGGGCCGGGGCGGCGAAGAGCGTGATCTCCGCGTCGGGGCGGGAAGTGCGGAGGGCGCGGAGGAGGGGGAGCGCCATGATGACGTCGCCGAGCCAGTTGGGGAGGCGGATGAAGAGACGCGTGCGACGCGGTAGGGCGGGGAGAACGCGGGCGGCGAGATCGGCGGTGAGGAGGTCGCGTTTGGCAGCGAGGCGGAAACGTTTGCCTGGCATGTCCTGATTGCGCCAGCGGTCGTGGGACCAGAGCCAGGAGGCGCAGAGGTTTTCGTCGGCGGTGAGGAGATTTTCGAGCCAGCGGTTGAGGGCGAGGGTGACGCCCGTCGTGGTGTTGTCGTGATCCACCAACGTGCAATCGATCTCGACTCGCCAGAAGGCATGGCGGCGCGGGTAGATACCGTAGACGCGGGCGGAGAATTTTTCGGCCATGAGGCCGGGGAGTTCGGTGGTCGAGCAGACGCGGCCGAAGAGCGTGGTGAGGGCGCCTTGGAGGCCGGCGTTTTGGTCGAAGAGGACGCCGACGAAGCCCTTGCGGCGAAGAATTTTGAGGGCCTCGGCGAAGCCTTCTTTACGTGAAAGGAGCTTCATGCCGAACCGCTCGCGGGATTTCACCACGAACGCGTTGGCCGTGGGATTGTCCAAGGGACGGAAGATGATGCCGAATTCGGGGAACGGGCCGGGGACGACGAGCGGTTGGGCGGTCTGAACCTCCCAGTAGGCGATGTGGGGCGAGCAGATGAGGCTGGCGGCGGGATCGCGCTGATGCCGGGCGTAGGCGGCGAGCATCGCAGGCGAGAGAGAGATGATGGCGCGGAGGCGGGACTCGCTGAGAAACGGGGTGGCGAGCGACAAGAGGCCGGTCTCGATGAGGCGGCGGAAGCTGGCGCGGGCGGTGGCGCGTTGCCAGGCCGAAGATCGTGCCGGGAAGGCGTGATCGAGATTGGACAACGCGAGCCGGCGGCGGCGCGGAAGGCCGAAATACAGCGCATCCCCGATGGCGGCGGCGAGCATTCGCAAGAGTGGCTCAGGGGTGTGGGCAAGAAGCCAACCGAGAGTCTTGAGCAAGAGAGTGAGCACGCGTGCGGGATTTGGCTTTGATTTTGGCCGGGAAAAGCCATCAAACGTAACACTCACGCGGTTAAAAGCAGATTCTCTTTTGGCCTTCGCACCACGCATGACCGAACTCCTCATCATCAAGCCTTCCTCGCTCGGCGACATCGTGCACGGTTTGCAAGTCGCGACCACGCTCAAAGCGCAGCGCGAAGACCTGCGGATTTCGTGGATTGTGCGCGAGATGTTCGCGCCGTTGGTGCGAGTCTGCGAGGCGGTGGACAATGTTTATATCTTTGAGCGGGCGGGTGGAGCGAAGTCGTTCCTCAAGCTCATGAGCGAGGTGCGGAAGACGAAATTTGATTACGTTTTCGACTTTCAGGGGCTGCTGCGCACGGGGCTCATGACGAAGCGGGCGCTGGGCAAAAAAAAGGTGGGGCGCACGGACGCGCGGGAGATGGCCGGGATTTTTTACGACCAGAAAGTGCCGCTGCCGCCCGACGGACGGCGGAGCCATGCGATCGATATTCTACTGCAATTTTGCCCGGTGCTCGGGGTGGAGCCGGTGCTACGCGGCACGGTCAAGTTTCGCGAGGCGGAGAGTCTGAATCTGAAATTTACCGATGGTCGCGGCGGTGCAAAGCCGATCCTGATGTTTCCCGACAGCCGGCGGGTCGAGAAGCGTTGGGGTGGTTTCAAGCAGCTCACGGAGATGATTCTGAAGGAGGATCGTTCGCGCAAGGTGGTGTGGGCGGGTAGCAATTATCTGCCGGATCGGAGCGCGTTTCCGGCGGCGCAATTTCTGAATCTTACGGGCAACACCAGCCTCGTTTCGCTGCCCGCGCTGATCCGGCGGGCCGATTGGGTGATCACGAATGACAGCGGCCCGATGCATCTGGCGGCGGCGCAGGGCGTGCGGACCTTCGGTATTTTCGGCCCGACGGACCCGCGGCTGTTTGGGCCCTACCCGTTAAACGGTCCGACCAATTTTGTGATCCAAGCCCCGGTCGGAGATTTGAAATTACTCCCGGCCAAGGATGTTTACGCCAAGCTGGAGCGCGCCCGCGCCCGCTTTAACCGCTAACGGCAGTCTGAACTTTATCCGATGCTCGACCCTAAACTGATTCGCGAAAATCCCGACCTCGTCCGCGCTGCGCTGGCCAAGAAGCACCTCACGGTCGATCTTGATGCGGTGCTGGCGATCGACGCCGCCTGGCGGGCCCAATTGCAGGAGGTCGAGCAATTGCGCGGCACGCAGAAGGCCGCAAACACCGCGATGGCGGCGCTGCCGAAGGGCTCGCCGGAGTTCATCGCGAAGGTGCAGGAAATGAAGGCCGTTTCGGGGCAGATGAAGGAACGCGAGCTGGTGCTGAAAGACACGGAGGAGAAATTTCGGCACGCGATGCTCTCCCTGCCGAACCTGCCGCATGCGAGCGTGCCGGAGGGGCGGACGCCGGAGGAAAACGTGGTGTTCTCGCTGCATGGCGCGCATGATCAGCCGCTGCCGCATGCACTCCCGCACTGGGAAATTCCCGGCTTCGACAAGCTGTTTGATTTCGCCCGCGGCGCCAAGGTCACGGGCGCTGGGTTTCCGTTTTACGTCGGTGACGGGGCGCGGATCGTGCGGGCGTTGCTCCATTTCTTTTTGGATGAAGACGTGAAGGCCGGTTACACGGAGGTCTCGCCGCCGATCTTTGTGAACGCGGCGAGCGCGACGGCCACGGGGCAACTGCCCGATAAGGAAGGCCAGATGTATGAGACGTCGGACCCGCTCTACGCCGTGCCCACGGCGGAAGTGCCGCTGACGAATTTCTTCCGCGACGAGATCGTCGAAGAAAGTGCGCTGCCCATTTACCGCTGTGCCTATACGCCCTGTTTCCGCCGTGAGGCCGGCAGTTACGGCAAGGATGTGCGCGGGTTGAACCGGCTACATCAGTTCGACAAGGTTGAGCTGCTCAAATGGGTCCACCCCGCGACGAGCTACGATGAATTGGAGAAACTGCGTGGCGATGCGGAGCGGCTGTTACAGCAGCTGGAGCTGCCTTATCGCGTGCTGTTGATGTGTGGCGGCGACGTGGGCTTCGCCCAGGCGAAAAAATACGATCTCGAAGTGTGGTCAGCCGGACAAAAGCGCTGGCTCGAGGTTTCGAGCTGCTCGAATTTCGAAGCGTTTCAAGCGCGTCGCGCCCAGATCCGTTTCCGCGGAAAAGAGAGTGGCAAACCCGAACTTGTCCACACCATCAACGGTTCGGGGCTCGCGGTGCCCCGCGTGCTCGCGGCCCTGCTGGAAAACAACCTCCAGCCCGATGGGCGCGTAAAGATTCCCGCGGCATTGCAGCCGTATTTCGGCAAAGAGTTTTTGAGCTTTGTCTGAGCTCGGCGAGGGCGACCCATATCCCGCCTTCCGGTTCGCAAGTTTGCATGAAACGTCGCGCACCGGACTGGAAAAAATGTGCGGCGGAGCTGGCGATTGCGGTGCCCCGCGACCGGTTGCATCCGGCGGTGGTGGCGTGGGCTGAAACGAGATCGGCGGGGGAGCGTTGGGCCGTGGCTTTTTCGGGGGGCGTCGATTCGCTGGCGCTGCTGCTCCTGTTATGGGCGCATTGGCCACAGCGGCGGTCGCGCTTGGTGGCGCTGCATTTTAACCATCGGCTGCGCGGCGCGGAGTCACGGGGTGACGCGGTATTTTGCCTGCGGGTGTGCGCGGCGCTGGGAATCGAGTTGGTGGCTGGGCAATGGGAGGACGCGCCAAAAAAGGCGAGCGAGGCGGCAGCGCGGACGGCGAGATTTGATTTTTTCCAACAGGCGTTGCGGGCTCGGCGCATGCGGGTGCTTTGGCTCGGCCAACAGCAGGATGACATCGCGGAGACGATGCTCATGCGCATCTCCCGCGGAAGCGGCACCTCCGGGCTCGCCGCGCCCCGGCCGTTGCAGGAACAAACGGCGGGCCGGATTCACGTGCGACCGTTGTTAACGCTAAAGAAGGGTGGCATTGTCGCGGCGTTGAGGTCGGTCGCGGCAAAGTGGAGAGAGGACTCCTCCAACGCGGGCGAAGACTATTTCCGCAACCGGCTGCGCAAGATGGTGGTGCCGGCGTGGTGCAAGGCCTCAGGTCGCGATGCGCTCGCGGGTGCGGCACTGGCCCGGGAACTATTGGCGGAGGATGATGCTGCGCTCGAACAATGGTTGAACGAGCTGGCGGTGGAGGCGAAAGACGGAGCCTTGGAATTGGCGAAGTTGAGGGGAAAGCCGCGGGCTCTTTTGCGACGGGCGTTGCACCGCTGGCTCGGGGCGCAAAAAGGTTTGGGTGAGCTGTCGCGGCAGGGTTTTGAGCGGCTGCTGACGGCTTCAGAAACGGGCGGTGATACCCGCCAGAGTTTAGGGCGCAGGGCCTTTGCGGTGATTCACACGCAGCGTTTATCGATTCAAAAGACCGGTCGTCGCGCCGATTGAATTGGGTGATGTGTTTTCCACGGTGGTTCAATTGACTTATCACTGCGGAACATCCAAGTTCACCCACTAGTCTATTTTAGAAAATGTCCGATTCCGAAAACAACAAAAAGCCCCGTCGTTCCATCAAGAACCTGCCGCCTGAACGTTTTCAGCCGAAGGTGCTTTTCATCTGGCTCGCCATATTCGTGGCGGTGGTGGGATTGCTGGTGTGGTCGCCCAGTATCACGACGGGCCCCGCCAAGTTCACCATTCAAGACGTGGTCGAGAAGGCCGAGTCGGGCGAAGTGACCAAGGGTGTGATTCGGCCTGATTCTTCCGGCGGGCGTGACGGGGTTGAAATCCGGGGCGAGTTGGACCGGAAATCGCTTAAGACCGACCGTGGTTTGGAAACCAACTCTTTCGTCGCTTCAGGTCGCCTGACGGACGCCAATATGGAGCGTCTGCAGAAGTCCAAGAAGTTCTCCGAACAACCCAGCCAGACGATGCTCTCCGCGATCCTGGTGCAGGTTGTGCCGTTCATTGTGATCATCGGATTGCTTTATTTCCTTTTCGTCCGGCAGCTGAAGCAGGCGGGTCGCGGAGCGCTGAGCTTCGGCAAGAGCCGGGCCAAACTGCTCACGCGAGATCGGGATAAAATTACTTTCGCCGATGTGGCCGGTTGCGATGAGGCCAAGGAAGAAGTGAGCGAAGTCGTGGAGTTTCTGAAAGACCCAAAGAAGTTTACCAAGATGGGTGGCAAGATTCCTCGTGGCATCCTGATGGTGGGCGCGCCAGGCACGGGCAAGACGCTGCTCGCGAAAGCCGTAGCCGGTGAAGCGGACGTTCCTTTCTTCAGTATCTCAGGCTCTGACTTCGTGGAGATGTTTGTCGGCGTCGGCGCCAGCCGCGTCCGCGACATGTTTGAACAGGGCCGCAAGAGCGCCCCGTGCTTGATCTTCATCGACGAAATTGACGCCGTAGGCCGCCAACGTGGCGCCGGCGTCGGCGGTGGTAATGATGAACGCGAGCAGACGCTCAATTCACTGCTCG
This sequence comes from Opitutaceae bacterium, assembly GCA_014376585.1. GTDB lineage: Bacteria > Verrucomicrobiota > Verrucomicrobiia > Opitutales > Opitutaceae > Tous-C4FEB. The sequence goes on from JACMRG010000418.1 coordinate 26,885, forward strand.
TCGAGATGGACGGCTTCGACACCACCGAGGGTGTCATCATCATCGCGGCGACCAATCGCCCCGATGTGCTGGACAGCGCGTTGCTGCGTCCCGGCCGCTTTGACCGGCAGGTGTATGTCGATCTGCCCGATATGATCGGTCGTGAACAAATCCTGCGGGTCCACGCCAAGAAGATCAATTTGGCGGATGCCGTTGACCTCGCTGTGATCGCTCGCGGGACGCCCGGTCTTTCCGGCGCCGAACTCGCCAATCTTCTCAACGAAGCCGCGCTGCTCGCTGCACGGCGCAACAAGAA
>JACMRG010000419.1 GCA_014376585.1 Opitutaceae bacterium
CCACGGCTACTTCCTGGCCCAGTTTGCGCGGCACGTCGAGCGCTTCGAGCTGTCGCGCTCGGCCACCAACGTGGAGCGGGCCGTAGTGCTCTGGAAAAACTACCTCGCCGGCCTCGAAAACAGCGGGCTGAACTCGTTCACCACCCGCGAAATTGTGGCCTATTTCGAGAACGATTCCGACGTGCGCAAAGCCCTGAACGCAACCGACAAGGTGATTTACGGCAACGTGCAAACCGAGGAAGCTGCCGAGGTCGACCGCGCCTTCCAGCGCCTGCGCGGTTTCGCCCAGCGGCGGTATGCGTCGGTGGCGGGGTAGCGCGCGGGCATCGTGCGCAAGCCATCGAGCGTGAGGCCGAGGCGGACGCCGGGAAAAAGGTCGAGCGTTTGCCGGACGAGGGCGTCGCGCGCGGCGGTGTCGAGGGCGTTCCAGTAAATTTTCGCAGCGGCGCGGACGGCGGGCGCGTGGTCGGCTTCGGCGCCGCGGCGGGCGAGGGCGAAGAGATCGAAGGCGGCGAATTTGGCGGGATCGTAAAGAAGGGCTTCGGTGCCGTCGGGCAGACGGTGGCGCAGATCGGTGCGCACCCAGTCGAGCACGGGCATGAAGTTGTAAACGACGACGTGGATGCCGGCGGCGCCGAGGCGTTGGAGCGTGAAGCGATAGTTTTCCAAGTGGCGCTCGAAATCGCCGGTGCGGGTCTTGATCGCTTCGGAAACGGGGACGGATTCGACGACGGTCCACCCCAATCCTGCGGCGGCGATCTCGTCGCGGCGCGAGGCGATGAGTTCAGCCGGCCAGGCTTCGCCGTAGGGAATCTGGTGAAGCGAAGTGAACACGGCGGTCGCGCCGGTTTGACGGATGGCGGCGAGCGTGACGCTGTCGGCGGGACCGAACCAGCGCATGGCCTCCTGCATGAGTTGGTTCATCGGCGTGAGGGGGGTGGCGATACGGGTGGGTCCGGCCAGGGGGCGGCGCGGCCAAGGCGAATCGCAACCGGCTCCGGCCGTAAAATCAATCCACCGCTGTCACCCGCTTGATTTCATCGCGCCGGAACTCCAATTTTATGCCTGTTAGAAAAACCCGTGCAGTGAGCGTGCCGCTCGCCTTGCCGTTTTATATTACCCTGACTTCCGCTTCCGATCACTCCTGCCGCTCCCCATGAACTCTCTACCCCGTTCGATTTTTTGCTTTCTGATGGCGCTCACCGTCGCCAAGGCCGTCGCGGCGGGAGCGCCGCAGTCGCGTCCCAATATCCTGTTTATCGCCGTGGATGACCTGCGGCCCGAGTTCGGCGCCTATGGGGCCGGTTACATCAGGAGCCCCAACCTTGATCGCATCGCAAAAGCCGGCATCACGTTTAACCGTGCTTATTGCCAGCAGGCCGTGTGTTCACCGACGCGCTCCAGCCTGCTGACGGGCACGAGGCCCGACACGACGAAGGTCTGGGATCTCGTGACGCATTTCCGCACCGCCCTGCCGAACGTGGTGACGCTCGGCCAGCATTTTAAAAACAACGGCTACTTCGTGCAGGGCATGGGTAAAATCTATCACGGTAATTTTGACGATGCGCCCTCGTGGTCGGTGCCGTGGCAGACGCCGCGAGCCGCCGCCTACGGGCTCGCGGAAAATCTGACGCTGAACCAGCGGCAGTTCGCCGGCGAACCCGACGACGAAGTGACGAAGAAAAAGCAGAGAGGCGCGAAGCAGGGGAAACAGAAGGGGGCCGGCACCGCGCCCGGTTCCCGCGGCCCGGCTTTCGAGGGCGCCGACGTGCCCGATGCCACCTTTCAGGACGGTAAAGTCGCCGACCTCGCGGTGACGACCCTGCGTAATCTCGGACAGAAAAAGGAACCGTTCTTCCTCGCCGTGGGCTTTGTGAAACCGCACCTGCCTTTCGTGGCCCCGAAGAAATACTGGGATCTTTACGATCCCGCCCAGATTCGGCTCGCGCCCAATAAATTCCGCGCGAAGGACGCGCCCGACTATGCGGTTCAAGCGGGCGGCGAGATGCGGGCCTACCACGGCATCCCGGCCGGCTCCATCCCCGACGACCTCGCGCGCCAGCTCAAGCACGGCTATTACGCCTCGATCAGTTACATGGACGCGCAGCTCGGTAAAGTTCTCGATGAACTCGACCGCCTCGATCTGCGCAAGAACACCATCGTGATCCTGTGGGGCGACCACGGCTGGAAGCTCGGCGAGCACGACGCGTGGTGCAAACACACGAACACCGAGAACGACACGAATGGCGCGCTCCTGCTCTCGGTGCCCGGGATGAAAAACGCCGGCGTGCGCACGGACGCGCTCGTAGAATTCGTGGACATTTACCCGACGCTCGCCGACCTCGCCGGCCTCCCGCTTCCGCCGCATCTTGAGGGCACGAGCTTCCGACCGTTGCTCGACGAGCCGGCGCGCGCGTGGAAATCCGCCGCGTTCAGCCAGTATCCGCGCAATTCGGACGGGCGGCAGCTCATGGGCTATTCGATGCGCACGGAGCGTTACCGGCTCACCGTCTGGGTGAGTCGCGACGACCACACCAAGATCGACGCGATAGAACTCTACGACCACCAGATCGACCCGCAGGAGAATTTCAACGTCGCGAAGGTGGCGGCCAACGGCGAACTCGTCGAGCGGCTCATGGCGCAGTGGCGCCGCGGCTGGCAGGGGGCGAAGCCGAGCGGGGAGAAAAAATTATGAGCCCGCGGCTTCGTTCGTTGGCTTGGGCGCGACCCGTGGCCGCCTTCGTCCTCGGCTCGGTGTCGGGCGGCGGCTTCGCGCGCGCGGCGTCCGCCGACCGGCCCAACATTCTCTGGCTCGTGAGCGAGGACAACGTCGCCACCACCGTCGGCGCGTATGGCGACCCGCTCGCGCGCACGCCGAGTATCGACCGCATCGCGGCCGGCGGCATCGTCTTTGACCGTTGCTATTCCAGCTCGGCCGTCTGCGCGCCGACGCGGTCGAGTATCATCACCGGCCGCTATGCGAGCAGCATGGGCACGCAGCACATGCGCAGCCAGCGGCTGTTGCCCGAAGGCGTGAAATTTTTCCCGGAGTTCCTCCGCGCGGCCGGTTACTTTACCACCAACAACGCCAAGACGGACTACAACACCTCGTCATCGTGGGACGGTGCGTGGAACGAAAACAACAAGACCGCGCACTGGCGCCATCGCGCGGCGGGCCAGCCGTTTTTCGCGGTTTTCAATTTCGAGCAGTCGCATGAGAGCAATCTGCACACGCGCGCGCCGCTCGTGACCGATCCGGCCAAAGTCCGCGTGCCGGCCTACCTGCCCGATACGCCGACGGTGCGCGCGGACATCGCGCAATACTACGATTGCGTCGCCCGGGCCGACGTCGCGCTCGGCAAGATCCTCGACCAGCTCGCGGCCGACGGGCTCGCGGAAGACACCATCGTGTTTTACTACGGCGACCACGGTGGCGCGGTTTCCCGTAGCAAGCGCTTCCTCTATGAAAACGGCACGCACCCGCCGCTGATCGCGCATTTCCCGAAAAAATACCAACACCTCGCGCCCGCCGCGCCCGGTTCGCATGTGGGCGAACTCGTCAACTTCGTCGATCTCGCGCCCACGGTGCTGAGTCTGGCGGGCGTGTCGCTGCCGGCCCAGTTTCAAGGGCGCGCCTTTGCGGGCCCGGCGCGCACGGCGGCGCCGGAATACACGTTTTCGTTTCGCGACCGCATGGACGAACGCTACGACCTCGCGCGCGCCGCGACCGATGGGCGCTACCGCTATATTCGCAACTACTACCCGAGCCAGCCGTGGGGCCAACACCTCGAATTTCTCTGGCGACAAGCTTCGATGAGCGAGTGGGCGGGACTCTACGTCGCGGGAAAACCCAACGCCGCACAGCGCGCGTTCTTCGAGCCGAAGTCCGTCGAGGAACTCTTCGATTGCGCGAGCGATCCCGACAACGTCCGCAACCTCGCGGCCGATCCGTCGGCGCGGCCGCACCTACTCCGGCTGCGCGCGGCGTTGCGCGGCCATCTGCTCGCGGTGCGCGACACCGGATTTATGCCAGAGCCGCTGATGATCGCGTGGGCGGGCGGGAGTTCGCCGGCCGTCGTCGCGGCGGACGAGACGCGCTACCCGCTCGCGCGGATTTTGGACCTTCTGGATACGTTGCAGTTATCCGCGCAGCCCGACGCAAAAGCGGTCGGCGCTGCGCTGCGCGCGCCCGAGTCCATGGTTTGCTATTGGGCGGCGGTGGTGGCTCTGGGTGGCGGGGAAGACTTTGAGGTGGCACCGCTGCTGGCCGACACCGAGGCGGTCGTGCGGCTCGCGGCGGCGGAGGCGATCTTGCGGCGCGGGGACGATCCGAAGGCGTGGGCGGTGGTCGCGGCGGAGTTGAACCACGCCGCGCAAGCCGAGGGCCGGCTGTTTGCGGTGAACGTGGTGGCCCGCATTCCGCGCACGCCGCCGCAAAGCATCCGGGCCGCGCTCGCGAAGCTGGCGGTGGCGTCGGCGGGTGCGGGTGCGGAGAACTACATCGCGCGTGCGGCCGAGGCTTTGGGGTCGGCGGTCCGCTAGAATTATTTCGTGACGATTTTCTTTTCGTATTTTTGCGTCGCCGCGTTCGCGCTGGCGGGGCCGCTCGCGGCGGCGGGGCAACCCGTCGCGCTCCAGCCGGTGAACGTCCTGCTCATCATCGTGGACGATCTCACGACCACGCTCGGCTGTTACGGCAACCGCGAGGTGAAATCGCCCCACATCGACCGGCTGGCGGCGCGGGGTGTGCGGTTCGACCGCGCGTATTGCCAATATCCGCTCTGCAACCCGAGCCGCGTGTCGTTTCTCAGTGGGCGGCGACCGGAGACGAGCGGCGTTTATTCGCTGGCGATCTCGGCGCGCACGGCGTTGCCCGACGCGGTGATGCTGCCGCAATTTTTCCGGCAACGCGGTTACTTCACCGGTGGCGCGGGAAAAATATTTCACAACGCGAAGATGAGCGACGCCGCGTCGTGGGATTTCTACGAAGACGGCGAAGGCGAGGACGCGCAGGAGCAGGCGGCGGTGAAATCGCGGCGCGGCGGCGGGAGCGACGGTCGGCCGAGCTCGGTCGTGCTCGACGGCGACGGCAGCCGCACGCGCGACGGCCTCAATGTCCGCACCGTGCTGCGATTGCTCGGAGAAAAGACGGCCGAGGGCCGGCCGTTCTTTTTGGCGGCGGGCTTTCACAAGCCGCATCTGCCGTGGGCGGCGCCGAAGCGTTTTTTCGATCTCTATCCTTCGGGCAGTATCACGGTGCCGGCGGAACCGGCGATGCGCGACGTGCCGGCGATCGCGTTGCAGACGGAACTGTCGGGGTTCCCGCAGCCGGACTCGCGCACGGAAGCGATACGCGGCTACTATGCGTGCGTGTCGTTTACCGACGACCACGTGGGGATGTTGCTCGACGAACTGGACCGGCGCGATCTTTGGAAGACGACGGTGGTGGTGCTGATCGGCGACAACTGGTTTCACCTCGGCGACCACGGCGGACTCTGGGCGAAGCTGAGTGCTTTCGAGCAATCGACCCGCGTGCCGATGATCGTCGCGGGCGCAGGCTTGCCGGCCGGACGCGTGGTGAACGCGCCGGTGGAGCTTCTGGATGTTTATCCGACGTTGGTCGAAGTCAGCCGCGGCGTGGCGCCGGCAGGCTTGGAGGGCAAGTCGCTCGTGGAACTCATGGCTGGCAAGCGTCCGGAGGCGCGCCGGCCCGCGGCGACGATGGTGTTTCACTACGATGTCGCGAGCCGAAGCGACGTGTTGAGCCGCACGGTTATCACGAACGAATGGCGCTACACGGACTGGGACGGCGGCCGCGAGGGTCGTGAGCTCTATCTGCGTGATGCGGATGCCGGAGAGTATCGCAACCGGGCCGGTGACGGCGGATTGGCGGCGAACGTGGAGGCCGGGGAGACCTTTCTCAAGAGCCTGCCGGCGCCGAACCCCGGTCCGGCCAATCGGCCGCGCGCGTTGTTGCCGGCGGGCGAGACCTCGAAGTGAAGTGAACGCAGAGGCCCGCCGGCGCCCCGCGTTCTTAAAATTACGGCGGGATCAGACGCCGGAGAAGCAGGAGAAGCCGCCGTCCACGGCGAGGACGGTGCCGGTGACGAAGGCGGAAGCGTCGCCGAGGAGGAAGTGCAGCGCGCCGTGGAGTTCGGTGGCAGCGCCGAAGCGGCGGAAGGGCGTCTGGTTGAGCACGGCTTGGCCGCGGGCGGTGGGGGTGCCGTCCTCGTTGAGGAGGAGGCGGCGGTTTTGATCGGCGATGAAGAAGCCGGGGGCGATGGCGTTTACGCGGAGGCCGTCGCCGTATTTCGTGGCGAACTCGACGGCGAGCCAGCGGGTGAAATTATCCACGGCAGCCTTGGCGTTGGAATAACCGACGACGCGGGTGATGGCGCGCTCGGCGGCCATCGAGGAGAAGTTAATGATGGTGCCGCGGCGCTGCGTGGCGAACGTCTGCGCGAAAACTTGGGAGGGGAGGACGGTGCCTTCGAGGTTGAGGGCGAGGACCTGACGGTAGGCGGCAAGGTCGAGGTCGAAGAATGTTTTGTCGGGCGGGATGACGGCGCCGGGCTGGTTGCCGCCGGCGGCGTTGATGAGGGCGTCGATGCGACCGAAGCGGGCGACGACCTCGGCGCGCACGCGTTCGAGACCTGGGCGGTCGAGGACATCGACCGAGTAGGCGGCGGCTTCGCCGGGGGGGCCGGCGGGATCGGCGAGGGCGAGGGCGAGCTTAGTCTGATCGCGGCCGAGGAAGACGACGCGCGCGCCTTGGGCGACGAGGTAACGCGCGGCCGAGCCAGCGAGAACGCCGGTGGCGCCGGTGACAATGATCACGCGGCCAGTCAGGTCGAAGAGGGACGAAGCGATAAGCGGAGTGGACGACATGGTGGGAAGTGGAGGACGTGGAACGGTGGGCGACGGGCTTAACCGGCAGCGAGCACTTTCGCCTGCTGCTCAAGCCCGGCGAATATCTTATCGCTGACGTGGGCGGGGAATTTCTTGGGCAGTTGTTGGCCGCCGTGTTCGTGGCAGATGGAGAAATTCTTTGCGTGACCATCGCTTGCCAACGTCGCCAGTGATTTTTGGGATCGGCTGTAGCTGTTCACCGATTCTTTCTATCGGCAATATGAGTCGATACAGCCAAATCGAAATCCTCGGCCTCAAGTGTCGTCAGGTGGGCGTTGCTGATCGTCTTCATGCGTGCAAGCCGGGTGGCCTGAGTCTCGATAGCTTGCTCGAAGATATTGCGGACTAGGCGACCATTGCCGAACCGCCTATCCCGCGCTTCGTATAGGCCACCCAAAATATCTTGAAGGCAAAGCTTAGCATCGGCTGAGAGTTCGAAACCTTGAGCACCGGCAATTCGTTCAAATATGAGCATCAGCTCCGAGGGCAGGTAATCATCGAATTTGAAGTAGCGGTTGAATCTAGACTTCAACCCCGGGTTCGACTCAATGAAACGCGCCATCTCGGATGTGTAGCCTGCGGCGATGACGACAAGTCTGTCGCGCCGGTCTTCCATCCGTTTAAGAAGGATATCGATGGCTTCCTGCCCGAAGTCACTCCCTCCACTTTCCGGCTTGAGCGAGTATGCCTCGTCGATGAACAGGACTCCATCTGTAGCCGCCTCGATGAGGGTTTCGATCTTGAGAGCAGTTTGCCCGACATAGCCCGGCGACAATTCCAGCTCGATCTGTTTCTACGACATGGCCTTTTTTAAGGAAGCCGAGCGCATGGTAAATTCTTCCAAGAAGTCGAGCGACGGACGTTTTTCCGGTTCCTGGAGGACCGCTGAATACTGAGTGAAGAGAGATTAGATTTTTTGCCATTCCGCGCTCTTGGCGGAGCTTTTCAATCTTAAGGAAATCAATGAGGACACGAACTTTGGTTTTCACCTCCTCCATGCCCACCAACTTGTCGAGCGCGGCTACCGCCTGCTGAAGTTCTGTTTCGGCATCAGGCGAAACGAGCGCATCCGTTTTGCCTGAGGGGGACTTATTTTTGGTTTCCTGCCTTGTTTCGGCGTTGCTGGTTTTAGTCGGGGTTGGTCGAGCTTCGTTAAGCACCACCTTGGCCTTTTGTAAGGGTTCACCATCCCAGCCGACCCGCCATATCCGTTTTCTCCAGTGTTTGTTGAGCAGATCTATGAAGCGTTGCGCGATCTGAAGTTCCTCGGGGCTTGAATTGCCGTCGCATGCACTGGTTGCCTTCGCGAGAGACTCGAACTGCCAGATTATTGAAAGCGCATTACCGGTTTTTTGGACCTCGTCGAAGCGCAAAGCGCCTTCAATAAACCGTGGTAATACACTGCTGGTCTCCAACCATTTTTCAGCGTATTGAGAAATATAATCGTGTGCTCGGTCAGTGCCGGAGGGCTTTATCAACAAGCGCACAAAATCCTCTTCTTCAGGAGCAATCATGCCGTCGGCAGAAAGAATCGCCGCGACGAGAGCCAGAATTGTTTGCTGTGCTTCTTCCTCTAACTGTGCCCGTTCCTCGGTCGTTCGATCTGCCGCCGTATGCTGTATAATGCCAAACACGTTAGTCGCGGCGGCTTTTACTGCTTGGGCTACGGCATCAATATTGTGGCTCATGCGATGTGGATTTCACCTCTGTTGCTGACTGCTGTCGTGAGTCGATTACGGGGCGGAGTAGTAACCCGACAAACTTTTATCCACTAGGGCCTGTTAACACAATTGCCAAAGTGGGGTAGAAGTGTAGGCAGGAGGAATGGAACTGACCGAGGCGCATCTGCAACGAATCCAGGACAGTTTGCCCGTCGAGCGGGGCAATGTGAGCATGGAGGTGCTGAACTTCCTGAATGCGGTGCTGTATGTGATGGAGAACGGCTGCAAGTGGCGGCGTCTGCCGGAGCGCTTCGGCAAGTGGCGCACAATC
>JACMRG010000420.1 GCA_014376585.1 Opitutaceae bacterium
GACCAAGACCGCGCTCCTCGAAGCCCGCCACGTCGCCGGTTCCGCCGCCCTCGCCGAGACCTTCACCCAGACCTACCGCAACTTTTACACGAGCGATGATCCGAAGGGCTACATCAGCGCCCGCCTCGACGATCAGGCCAGCCGGCGCGCGAAGTTTGCCGACACCGTCTTCAACCAGGAGCCCGATATCAAAAACGGCGTCGGCGGCCTCCGTGATTATCAAAACACCGTGTGGATGGCGCGGGTGAAACTCGGCATCGACACTCTCGCGGATCTCGCTACCCAGAGCTACCTCAAGCCCGCCGACGTCGAGGCCGCCCAGAGTTCCTACGAGTTCCTGCTCCGCGTGCGCAACGAGCTGCACTTCATCAGCCCGCGCCCGACCGACACGCTCAACCTCGATACCCAGCCCCGCGTCGCCGAAAACCTCGGCTACCCCGAGCCCGACATGCTGCTCCGCGTGGAGCGGTTCATGCAGGACTACTACCGCGCCGCGCAGACGATTTTCCGCATGTCGAAACTCGTGGAGAGCCGCCTCGCGCTCACCATCGGTCGCGGTGGCGCCGCTGTCCCCGGCTCGATCCGCGAATCCCTCCGCATCTCCCGCTTCACGCGCAGCAAGCGCCTCGACGGCTTCATCGTCCGCGGCCGCGAACTCGCCGCCGAGTCGCCCACCGTCTTCCGCGAAGACCCGGTCCGCCTCATCCGTGTTTTCCGCCACAGTCAGCAACTCGACTGCGCGCTCGATCTGCACCTCCGCGAACTCATCCGCGAATCCCTGCCGTTACTCACCCCGGCGGTCGCCACCTCCGCCGACGCCACCGTGAGCTTCCGCGCGATTCTCTCCGAAGTCGGCGCCGTTTACCCCGCCCTTGCACTCATGCACGAACTCGGCGCGCTCGGGCGTTTCATCCCCGAATTCGACGCGCTCACCTGCCTCGTGCAGCACGAGTATTATCATCGCTACACGGCCGACGTTCATACGCTCAACGCCATCCGTGAGCTGGACCGCATCTTTACGGCCGCCGAACCCATCACGCTCAAATACCGTGAGGCCCTGCACGAGGTCTCCGATCCCGCCCTCCTTTATCTTACCCTGCTGCTCCACGATATTGGCAAAGCCGAAGGCATCCAGGGCCACGCTGAAAGTGGGGTCCGCCTCGCAGAACCGCTTCTGGCCCGATTTGATGTCTCACCTGAAGGCCGCGCCGTGGTCACCTTTGTCATCAAAAATCATCTGGTAATGGCACGATTCTGGCAGAAGCGGGATGTAGATGACCCCAACACCGCCGCCGCCTTCGCAGAACTCGTGCTCGATCCCGAGCGCCTGCGCATGCTTTACGTTCACACCTTCTGCGACGCCCGCGGCACCACGGTCGACCTCTGGAACAGCTACAAAGACACCCTTCACACCACCCTCTATCGCGCGACGCTTGAGCGCCTGAAACACGGCCCCACCCTCGCTGCCAGCTACGAAGCCAAGAAGCTCATGACCCAACAGGAACTCATCGCCCAGCACATCCCCGGCATCAGTGACGACGAAATCACGGCGCATTTCAGCCTGCTGCCCGATCGCTACTTCATCCACACCGACGGCAGCGAGATCGCACTCCACATTCAGATGGTGAACAAACTGTTCACGCCCATCGCCGCCGCCGATTCCGTCGGCACGCTTCGCCCCATCATCGATTGGAAAGACGATCTCAATCGCTCACTCACCGTCGTCAATGTCGTCACGTGGGACCGCGCCGGCCTCTTCTATAAACTTGCCGGCGCCCTCAGCGTGGCCGGCCTGAGCATCCTTGGCGCGAAAGTCATTTCCCGCACCGATCACATCGCCATCGACACCTTCTACGTCGTCGAGCCCGGCCGCGGCGTGGTCCAAAGCGCCGCCGCTCAGGAGATCTTCGCCAAGACCATCGAGGCCGCCCTCGTCTCCAGCAAAGACCTTTACCCCGACATCGTCGCGCAGGCTAAAAAGATCGCCTCCACGCGCTACCTCTCCGCTTCCAACGGCGAGGCCCTCCACAGCTCCTTCCCTCCCACGGTCGAGGTTTATCACGAGCTTTCCATGGAGCGCACCATCGTCGAAATCCAAGCGCGCGATCAAATCGGTCTTCTCTATCGCCTCGCAAAAACGGTTTCTGACCACGGCTTCGACACCACCTTCGCCCGCATCGGCACCGAGCGCGGCGTCGCCATCGACACCTTTTATATCGAGAGCGCCAACCACGAGCCCGTCGATAATCCCGAGCGTCTCCACGCCCTGCGCGACGCCCTCGCCGAAGTGATCGCCGCCCCGGCCCCTGCTCCCGCCACCGGCAAATAAGTCCCCCGCCGAGGTGGCGCCGGGACCTCCGGACCCGGCCGGTTACGCGCCCGGCCCGCGCCTCCGCCGACAGAATTTCTGGCCATCCCTCCCGATTCCCCAATCGTTGCCGCGTGGATTCCTCCGCCGCCCATGCTCCTTCCGCCGCCGCTCTCGCCCTCACTCTCGCCGACCAGGCCACGCTCGGCCGCATCGCCTCTCTCGGGTTTCAGAGCGACGATCCCGTCTTCGTTCTGCCCCGGATCCTCGGCGAACTCCTGACGCACTTCAACGGCTCCGCCGGCTCGATCTCGCTGCTCAACCCCGACACCGGCCGTCTCGAAATCGAGACGCAGATCGGCCTCCCTTCAGACTACCGCGAAGTCGTTCTCCGCCTCGGCCAGGGCGTCACCGGTTGGGTTGCCTTCCATACCCGCGCCCAACTCGTCACCGACATCACGCGCGATCCGCGTTACGTTCGCATCCGCCCCTCGACCGCCTCCGAAATGGCCGCACCGATGGAAGACAACGGTCAGGTCATCGGCGTCATCTGCATCGACCACGACACGGCCAACCATTTCACCCCCGGTAACCTCGCGCTCCTCGTGCGCTTAACCGTCGAAGCCACTGCGGTCCTCCAGCGCCTCTGGCATATCGGCCACCTCAAAGCCAAGGCCCGCCAGCTCGAAACCCTCATCACCTCCGGCCAGTCGTTGGTCGCCAAAATCGAGCCGCAGGAACTCTTCGATACGCTCACCCGCGACGCCCGCCAAGTGCTCTCCGCCCGTGCCTGCGCGCTCTACCTTCATGACACTCCCGGCGCCACCCTGCGCTTCGCCTCGCTCACCAGCGCGGCGATCACGCCGCTGCCCATCGGTGAAATCCCGCTCGACTCCTGCGCCTTTGCCGCCGCCATCCACACCCGCCGCGCCGTCTCCTTCGCCAACATCCAGACGCCCGATTTTCGCGATCTCGCCGACCTCCCGCACGACCCCGCGCTCGTGTCCGTCCTCGCCACCCCGTTGAGCTACGAGGGCGAAGTCCTCGGCGTGCTCGCCGTTTTCACCGACCGCCTTCACCGTTTCGACAACGACGAGAAACGCCTCCTCGCCGCCCTCGCCTCGCTCGGCGCTGTCGCTCTGCAAAACTCCCGCCTCTACACCCGCGTTTTCCAAAGCGAGGACTCCCTCCGCAAAAACGAGCGCCTCACCACCCTCGGCCTCCTCGCCGCCGAGATCGCCCACGAAATCCGCAATCCTCTCACCGTCCTCAAACTCCTCCACGGCGGCCTCGGCGTGGATTTCCCGCCCGACGATCCGCGCCAAACCGACATGCGCGTGATCGGCGAAAAGCTCGACCAACTCGAGGCCATCGTGACCCGGGTCCTCAATTTCGCCAAAGCCCCCACGACGCTCCATACGCGTTGCTCGCTCGGCGAAATCATCGAGGACACGCTCGTGCTCCTTCGGCTCAAGCTCGCGCAGAGTAAAATCTCCCTGCGCTTCGAGCCGCCACCGCGCCCACTCGTCGTTGAGGGACATCACGGCCAGCTCCAACAAGTGCTCCTCAATCTCATCATCAACGCCATGCAGGCCATGCCGGATGGAGGCTCCATCACGCTCATGCTCGAGGCGCAGCTCCGCGACACCGGCGCCGTCGCGATCCTCGATCTCACCGACACCGGCAACGGCATCCCCGCCAGCATTCGCGAACGCATCTTCGACTCCTTCCTCTCCGGCCGTCCCGGCGGCACCGGTCTCGGCCTCGCCATCACGAAACGCGTGCTCATATCCCACCACGGCGACCTCGCCCTCGTGAACAACAGCCCCGCCGGCACCACCATGCGCCTCACGCTCCCCCTCGCCTGATCC
>JACMRG010000421.1 GCA_014376585.1 Opitutaceae bacterium
CCACCCTGCCCGTATCTACCCACGCCCCGGCCCGGCCTCGACTGGCGCTCGCTGCATGCGTTTCGCACCGATGCGCGGGGTGGGGAGTTCTATTATGCCTGCCTCGAATACGGCCATACGCTGTGGCAACGCGGCTTGGCCGCCCGGGCGCTGCTCTGCCTCGACCGTGCCTTCAGCGCCGAGTTGCGGGGGGATGAATCAGCCTTGGCTCGCTGGCCCCTGCCCTACGATGCGATGGCGTGGTGCATCGGACACACGCCGCCGGAGGTTTTTATCGGCAATCCGCGGGTGCATTTCCAGCACTACGCCGACCGCATGAATGAGCCGCGGCGCGACCAACGCCGCTGGCGGGCGTGGGCTTGTTGGGCGCTCACGCGCGTGGCTCGACCGGAGTTTGCGGCTGACCCCCAGCATGTGATCGAAGAGCCTGCGCTGGAGCAAATTGACGCAGCGCTCAATACCCATGGCCTGCCGGGAGAAACCGCCCTCTGGCAGGCGGCCATAAAAAAGGCCGGTCGGTGAGGACAGGCCTTAAATTGGCGGGATGGACGGGACTCGAACCCGCGACCTTCTGCGTGACAGGCAGACGCTCTAACCAGCTGAGCTACCACCCCGTGGAGACGGGAAAGAGTGCGGAACGTAGAATTCGAGTTGGCCAAGTCAAGCGCCGGTTTTGCCCTTGTGCGTGTAGCCCTGTTGGGTAGCACTCAGGCCGGTTCTGCGGTGGTAGCTCAGCTGGATAGAGCAGCGGTTTTCTAAACCGCCGGTCGGGTGTTCGAGTCACCTCCACCGCACCAATTTTGATCGAGGGAGTGGTTTTGGATGCGCACTTTGGCCGCCATCGGTTGGCCTTAATTTGGCTTAATCGGCCTTAGTCCGCCCGCTTCGATTATTGGCGCGGGGGGAACGTTATGAATTGGTAGTCGCTACTTGGCGTCCGGCGCGAAGCGATAGGTCGTATTAAAAATCAGTTCGATTTTTTTGGAGACGAAGACCCGCACCTTGATTTTTCCGCTTTCGATGTCGACGGGTGTGGCGTGGCCTTCGATCCGGCGATTTTCGCCGGTATCGCTGCGGGCTTGGCCTTTAAATTCGACGCGCTCGCCTTTCCCTAAATTGGCGAGTTGCTCGGCGGTAAAATCGATAACCAGCGTGCCGCGCTCGTTGTAGAAAAAATAGGGGAAAACTTTCGCGGCGTAGCTCGACTCGTAGCGCGCGCCTGCGCGCTGGAACGTCGGCATGGTCATCGCGACGCTGCCGATGTAGATTGAGGTTTTCGCGGGCGCGATCACGACCGTCGCGAAGCGGTCCTCCGTCGCAGCGGCGAGGGCGGCGGCCGTCAGGCTCAGGTAGAAAAATAACCAACGGGGAATCACCGGGGCAGCGTGCGGCGCCACACTTGTCGGGCAATCTCTCTTTCGCGTTGCGCGACGGGGTGGGGCGGCGTGTGCTCGGCTTTTCCCATGGCCAAGCCTTCTCAAGCCACCTGGGGCGGCCGCTTCACCGCGGGCCCCGCAGAATTGATGCTCCGGTTCAGCGAGTCCGTCTCGTTCGACCATCGTCTCGCGCCGTTCGACATCGCGGGCAGTAAGGCCCATTCGGCCATGCTCGCGCATGTCGGCCTCATCAATGCCAAAGAGCGCGCCGCGATCCACGCCGGGCTCGACGCCATCCTCGCCGAGATCGCCGCAGGTAAATTCACGTGGGACACGCAGCTCGAGGACGTGCACATGAATATCGAGCAGGCGCTCACCCAGCGCGTGCCCGCCGCCGCGAAGCTCCACACCGCGCGCAGCCGCAATGACCAGGTCGCGACCGACATGCGCCTATGGTTCAAGCACGCCACCGCGGTTCTCGCCGAAAAAATCCTCGGCGCCCAACGCGCGCTTCTCGCCTTGGCCACCGCCAACCGCGACGTGCTGATCCCTGGTTACACGCACCTCCAGCGCGCGCAGCCCGTTTACCTCGCGCACCATTTGTTCGCGTGGTTGGAGATGCTGGAGCGTGACCGCGCGCGGCTCGCCGATGTCGCCGCGCACGCCAACTGGTGTCCGCTCGGCTCTGGCGCCATCGCCGGCACGACACTGCCCATCGACCGCGAGTTCACCGCGAAAGCGCTCGGCTTCGTCGATGCCAGGGGCCGCCCGCAGGTCACGCAAAACTCCATGGACACCGTCGCCGACCGTGACGTCTTCATCGAGTTCGCCGCCGCCTGCGCAACGTTTGGCGTGCACATGTCGCGCATCGCCGAAGACCTCATTTTGTGGAGTAGCACGGAATTCAAATTTATCGAGCTGCCCGACGCGTTCTGCACCGGCTCCTCGTTGATGCCGCAGAAGAAGAATCCCGATTCCTGCGAACTCCTGCGTGGCAAATCCGCGCGCCTCCAGGGAAATCTCCACACGCTCCTCACGCTTACAAAGGGCCTGCCGCTCACCTACAATCGCGATCTTCAGGAGGACAAGCCGCCGGTATTCGACAGCTTCGACCAGACCGCGCTCTGCGCGGATGTGCTCGCCGGCACCATTGGCGGCATGACTCTCCACCGCGCCCGCTGCGCCGCTGCCGTCGCTGATCCGGCGCTGCTCGCGACTGATCTCGCCGACTATCTTGTGTTGCGCGGCGTGCCGTTTCGTCAGGCGCATCATGCCGTCGGCGACCTTGTGAAACTCGCGGAGAAACTCGATCTGCCGCTTAACCAACTCCCGACCGCCGAGGTGCAGAAAATCAATCCGGCATACGGCGACGATTGGCTGGAGGTTTTTGATCTGAAACGTGCGCTCGCGAAGCGCACCGGCACGGGCATGCCCGGCCCCGCGCAGGTGGCGAAACAGTTCGCGCGCTGGAAAAAGCTGCTCAATTAGGCCCGCCGACTCGCGCCCACGCCCGGATCACGTCGCGCACCCGTGTCGCTGTTTCCCACCGCCAAATCCGATCCCGAACTCGCGCCGTTTCGCGCGGGCCTTTTCTTCGGGTTCTTCAACGCGCTCACGTGGCAGATCGCCATCGGCACGCCGATGGTGCTCTTTGCCGAACGACTCGGGGCGTCGTCGTTTCAGGTGGGGCTGGCCTACTCGTTCGTGTTCCTGCTCACGCCGGTGCAGGTGGCGGCGACGGCGCTGCTCCCGCGCTTCGGCTTCAAGCGCGTGACCCTCGGTGGTTGGGGCATACGCAGTTTCTTTCTCGCCGTGCCGGTGTGGCTCGCGGTGTTGGCGCCCGCCACGGGCCAGCCGTGGATGGTGGCGACGCTGATCTGGAGCGTGTTTTTCTTCTGCTTTTTCCGGTCCGTCGGCGCCTCGGCCATGACGGCGTGGTTGATGGGCCTGCTGCCGGCCAAGGTCCAGGGTCGGTATTTCGCGAGCGACCAATATCTCTCGGGCATCGCCGGCGTGGGCGCGCTGGTCGCGTGCGCGGGGCTCTTCGCGCTGCTGCCGATCTACACGGCGCTGCTCGTGCAATACGTGATCGCGCTGCTCGGTTCGACGCTCAGCTACTATTCGCTCAAGCGCCTGCCCGATATCGCGCGGCCGGAGAAAATCAGCCTGCGCTCGGTGCTGCGCGACACGCCGCGGCTCATGTTCGCGCCGTCGGACTTTCGGCACTACCTCTGGCTCGCTGTGTGGTATGCGGTGATCACGACGCCGATCCCGCCGTTTGCGGCGTATTACCTGAAAGTCGGCGCGCACCTCACGGCGGGTCAGATCATGCAGTTCGAGGTGTTGCGCTACTGCGGCGTGATCGCGGGCGCGTGGCTGATCCGCCGTCGCATCGACGCGGTGGGCGCGCGGGCGTTTTTCCTCGTGGCGCTGGGGCTCGTCGCGGTCGCCGCCGTGGTCTGGTGGCTGTATCTGCGGCAGATCGTCGGCGGGTTGGCGGCGATGGGCGGGATCTATTTTGTCATCGGGCTCGGGGCGGTCTGTTGGAACGTCGCCAACCTCCACTACCTGCCCAAAGTTTCGCCCGGGGGTGAACGTGCGCTCTACATCTCGGTCCACGGCGCGGCCGTGGCGTGCATCGGCGGTTGCACGCCGATCCTCTGGGGGCTCGTGCTCAAAAGCACCGGGCCCGACGGCGCGCCGAGCATCGACAACGGGCTTTTCCAGTGGTTCTTCGCGAGCGTGCTCGCCTGCGCCTGCGTGCTCTCGGTGCTCTTCGCCCGGCTGCGCGAGAACACGGTGACGCACGTCGATCCCATCATCATCGGCAACGCCCTCCTCAACCCCTTTCGCGCCGCCTCGTTCCTCGTCAACCTGATCGACGCCAAGAGCCTCGTGCGCGATGCCGTGCCGCCGCGCGACGACCGTAACTGATCCCGCGCTCCGATGGCCAAAGTCCGCATCCTTCCCGACCGGGTCGCAAATCAGACCCCCGCCGGCGAGGTGATCGAGCGCCCTGCCGCCGTGGTGAAAGAACTTGTCGAAAACGCCCTCGACGCCGGCGCCACGCGCATCGAGGTCGAGTTCCGCCACGGCGGCCGCGCGCTGATGCGTATCGAGGACAACGGCTCGGGCATGACGCGCGACGACGCGCTCCTCGCCCTCGAGCGCCACGCCACCAGCAAGATCGCCGAGGCCGCCGACCTCGACCGGCTGCACACGTTCGGTTTTCGCGGCGAGGCGCTGCCGTCCATCGCGAGCGTTTCCCGTTTCGAAATGCAGACGCGCACCGCCGAGAGCGACGTGGGCACGGAGATCTTGGTAAACGGCGGAAAGTTCGTCCACGTGCGCGACTGCGGCCGGCCGGTCGGCACGCGCCTGGAGGTCACGCACCTCTTCAATTCGGTGCCCGCACGCCGTAAATTCCTGAAGACCGACCAGACTGAGGCCGCGCATATCGCGCAATGCGTGCGGCTCTACGCGCTCGCGAGCCCGCAGGTGGCGTTCACGCTGATCGAAGACGGCCGGGTGATCTTCCGTTCCCCCGAATGCTCCACGCTGGCCGAACGCGTGATAGAGATTTTCGGCAGGCAAATCGCCGAGTCGCTCGTCGAAATCGAGAGCGCCGAGCCCGGCTTGAAACTCTCGGGCCTGATCGGGCGCGCCGGGGTGGGGCGGGCCACGCGCCACGAGATGATCGTCTTCGTCAACGGCCGCCCCGTGGATAGCCGCACGCTCAACTACGCGCTGATTGAGAGCTACCATGAGTCGCTGCCCAAGGGCCGCTACCCGCTCGCCTTTGTTTTCTTCGACTGCGATCCGGCGGCGGTGGATGTGAACGTGCATCCGGCCAAGCGCGAGGTGCGTTTCCGCAGCGAGCCCCAGGTGCGCAGCTTCGTGATCCGCAGCGTGCTCGGGCGGCTGCGGGAAGTCGGCGCGCCGGCCCCTGCGCCCGAAAGCGGGCCGGGCGGCCCTGCGCGCGGTCAATTCGCCCCGTCCGCGCTTCCGCCCGGGCTCGCGGCTTTGGTGGTGCCGGCGACGGTGCCGAGATTCTCGGATCAACGCGTGCCCGGGTTAGCCCCGGCCTCGGGGTTGGCGATGTCGCTCGGCCGCGCGGCTGAGCGCACGGCCCACCTTTCGCCCGCGCCCGCGGCCGCCCCAATCGAAAATCCAAAATCCAAAATTGAAAATCTCCACTGGCGTTACGTCGGCCTCGCGCACGGCAGCTACGCGCTCTTCGAGACCGCGGCCGGTCTTGTGCTGCTCGACCGGCGCGCCGCGCATGAGCGGGTGTGGTTTGACCGCCTCGTGGCGCAATTCGCCGCCGGCGCCGTGCCGAGCCAGCGCTTGCTGCTGCCGGTGCCGCTGGAACTCGATCCCATCGCGACGGCCTTGCTGCTGGATCGACTCAAATTTCTGAACGGCCACGGCTTCGAGGTCTCGGAGTTTGGCCGTAATTTCTTCCGCGTCGAAGGCGTGCCCGCGTGGATGGAGCCGGCCGACGCCGAGCCGTTTCTGCGGGACGTGCTGGGCGCGCTGCGCGACGGCCGGCTCCCCGAGGGCAATCTCGCCCTGGCCCGGGAGGAACTGGCGCGCATCGCCGCCGCCAAGGCCATTCGCCTGCCCGGCACCCCCGCCGAAGTCGAGCTGCGTGCGCTCGTGGCCGAGCTGTTTGCGACGCGCACACCGCTGACCAGCCCCGCCGGTCGACCGACGTTTATCGAGCTCAATCACGGCGAACTGGCCCGTCGTTTCCAGAAGTGAAATGGCGGTCGGCGCGTTAGCCCCCGCGTCGCAGGAAATTAACTGTTGGCCCTCCGTCCACACTGGCACGAATCTTGTTATCTCTTCATCCACCTACCGTATGGCCAAATCCGCCGCTAAGCCCAAAGCCCCGCTCTCCGCTCCCGCCACCCCCACGGCTTTGCCTGTCCCAGGGGGCCGGCCGCATGCCGATAGTCCCGAGGCCATCCTGCGCTCGCTGATCTTGCGCCACCTCACGTCCACACTCGCGCGCCACCCGGCCACGGCGACGCCCCGCGATTGGTGGGTCGCCACCGCGCTCTCTGTGCGCGACACGATTCACGAACGCATGATCGAGACGCAGGCCGTGCACAACGCGCAGAACGTCCGCCGCGTTTACTACTTCTCGCTCGAATACCTGATGGGCCGCCTTTTCGGCAACAACCTGCTCGCCACCGGCCTCCTCGACACGGCGAAAGACGCGCTCACCTCGCTCAGCCAGGATTTCGAAAAAATCCGCGAGTCCGAGGTGGATATGGGCCTCGGCAACGGCGGTCTCGGCCGGCTCGCCGCGTGTTTCCTCGATTCGCTCGCGACCTTAGACTACCCGGCCCTCGGCTACGGCATTTACTACGAGTTCGGGCTTTTCAAACAATCCTTCGTCAACGGCCACCAAGTCGAGGCACCCGATAACTGGATCATCTTCGGCAGTCCGTGGGAGGTCGTCCGGCCCGAATACACGCAGGAAGTCCGCATCTTTGGCCGGGTGGAGAACGTGTTCGATGACCGCGGCAACTACCGCCCGCGCTGGGTCGATACCAAGACGATTCTCGGCGTGCCGCACGATATCCCGACGGCGGGCTTCGGCACGAAAACCGTGAACCTCCTCCGGCTCTGGGCCTCGAAGTCCACGGAGGACTTCGATTTGGCGGCGTTCAACAGCGGCGGCTACGTCGAGGCCGTGCGGGAAAAAGCCGTGGGCGAAACGATCTCAAAAGTTCTCTACCCGAACGACAAAACCGAAAACGGCAAAGAGCTGCGCCTCGGGCAGCAGTATTTTTTCGTCGCCTGCTCGCTGCGCGACATCATCCGCCGCCACGTCCGCACGCCGGGCAACTCGTGGGATA
The DNA here is from genome assembly GCA_014376585.1 of Opitutaceae bacterium. Classification (GTDB taxonomy): domain Bacteria; phylum Verrucomicrobiota; class Verrucomicrobiia; order Opitutales; family Opitutaceae; genus Tous-C4FEB. The sequence continues at coordinate 7,247 of JACMRG010000421.1, forward strand.
ATTTCGCCACGAAAGTCGCGGTCCAACTCAACGACACGCATCCCGCCATCGCGGTCGTGGAGCTGATGCGGATCCTCCTCGACGAGGAGGGCGTCGCTTGGGACCGCGCGTGGTCGATCATCAACGCGACCTTCGCCTACACGAATCACACGCTGTTGCCCGAGGCGCTGGAGCGCTGGAGCGTGACGCTGTTCGAGCGCGTGCTGCCCCGCCATCTCCAGATCATCTACGAGATCAACGTCCACCATCTGGCGGCCGTCGAGGTGCGCTGGCCCGGGGACAATGAGAAAAAACGCATCTGCTCCGTCATCGAGGAAAACGGCCAGCGGATGGTGCGCATGGCGCATCTCTCCGTGGTCGCCTCGCACGCCGTCAACGGCGTCGCCGCTCTCCACACCGCGCTGCTCAAAAAAGATCTTTTCCCCGAGTTCGACGCGCTCTTCCCCGGCAAATTTCAAAACAAGACCAACGGCATCACGCCCCGCCGTTGGGTGCTGAAGAGCAACCCGCGCCTCTCCGCGCTCATCACCCGCACGCTCGCCGCCCCGGCCGCGACCGCGTGGCCGCGGAATCTCGACCTCCTCCGCGGGCTGGAAAAAGTCGCGGGCGACACGGCGTTCCAGACCGAGTTCATGGCGATCAAGCGCGCCAACAAAGTCGATCTCGCCGCCGTCATCAAAGCCGAGTGCGGCGTCGAGGTGTCGCCGGACGCGATCTTCGACGTGCAGATCAAACGGCTCCATGAATACAAACGGCAGCATCTGAATCTGCTGCACATTCTCGCGCTCTACCGCCGCCTGCTGCAAAACCCCGCGTTGGATATCGTGCCGCGCGTTTTCATCTTCGGCGCCAAGGCCGCCCCCGGCTACGACGTCGCGAAAAACATCATCCGCGCGATCAACACGATCGGCGCCCGCATCAACGCCGACACCCGCATCGGCGGCAAATTGAAGGTCGCCTTCCTGCCCAACTACCGCGTCTCGCTCGCCGAAAAAATCATTCCCGCGGCCGATGTGTCGGAGCAGATTTCCACCGCCGGTAAGGAAGCTTCCGGCACCGGCAATATGAAGCTGATGGCCAACGGCGCGCTCACCATCGGCACGCTCGATGGCGCCAACGTCGAGATCGGCGAGGAGGTCGGCGCCGATAACATCTTCATTTTCGGACTTACGGTCGAACAGGTCGAGGCGCTGTGGGCCAAGGGCTATAACCCTTGGGACTATTACAACGCCGACGAGGAACTCCGCGCCGTCCTCGACTGGCTCGGCAGCGACTATTGGACACCCGGCGAATCCGGCGCGTTCGCGGCCGTGCACGATTCGATCCTCGGGCACGGTGATCCGTTTCTGGTGCTCGCCGATTTCCGCGCCTACTGCGATGCGCAGGCGCGCGTCGATGGGGCCTACCGCGATAAATCAGCGTGGGCAAAAGCCGCGATTCTCAACACCGCGCGCGTGGGCAAATTCTCCAGCGATCGCACGATCCGCGAATACGCCGAGCAGATCTGGAATCTTCCCGCCGTGCCCGTGGCGTGAACGGCGCGAGCGTGGCGGGGTGGCGGCGGATTATGCCGGCACCGTGGGACTGTGTCGGAGTAGAATGCGGCTCAGGCCTTCCACGGTGACGGGCTTCGCGAGGTGGTCGTCGGTGCCCGCGGCGAGGCATTTTTCCCGGTCGCCGACGAGTGGGTCGGCGGTGACGGCGATGATACGGGGCCGGGCCTCCGGCGGGAACTCCCGCCGCACGCGTTCCGAGGCGCCGTAGCCGTCAAGTTCGGGCATCTGCATATCCATGGGGATGACATCGTAGGGCTGGCGGTGGAGCGTCGCGATCACCTCAAGTCCGTTGGCCACGATGTCCGGTTTGAAGCCGAGCCGCTTCAGCATGTGGAGAATCACGGGCTGGTTGACGGGTTGTCCTCGGCGACGAGCAGCCGGAGGTTGAGGGCGGTGGCGGGCACATCCGCCCTGCGTTCGGTGCGGGTGGGCAGGCGCGGCCCCGAGCTGTGGAGGAGGAGATTCTTGAGCGCGAAGGCGCTCACGGGCCGGTTGAGAAAATGGCGCACCCCGCAGGCTTGAAGATGGCTGCGGTGGGCGTGGTTGCCGGGAGTGTCGAGCGCGACGAGCGCCGGGGCGGGCGCGACCGCGAGGAGCGGAGCGAGACACGTTTCCCACGGGCGGTCGGTGAGATCGCCGTCGAGGACCACGAAGTCGTAGGCGCTGATCTTGGCAGGCGTTTCGGGCAGCTCCGACAAAGAAGAGACGGCGGCGACACGCAGACCCCAGCTTTCGGCGTGGTGCCGGAGGAGGTGGCGGTAGTTGAGATTGTCGTCGACGATGATGAGGCGCTTGCCGGCGAGCGTGGACTCGCCGGTGGAATCAAGCGGGACGGTGGGCGTGTGGATGGAGTAGGGGAGGAGGACGTGAAACGTCGAGCCGGTGCCGGGCACGCTCTCGCACCGGATGGCGCCGCCCATGAGTTCGCAGAGACGGCGGCAGATGGCGAGCCCGAGGCCAGTGCCGCCGTAGCGCCGCGCCGTGGACGCATCGACCTGGCTGAAGGTTTGGAACAGGCGGTCCATGCGCTCGGGCGGAATGCCGATGCCGGAGTTCTGCACGCTGGTCTGGAGCCACACGTCGGGCGGCGGCTGGGTTGGATCGGGGCGGATGCGTTGGGCGAGGGCGTTGTGGGGCACCACGCGCACGGTGGCGAAGACATCGCCGCGCTCGGTGAACTTCAGGGCGTTGCTGATCAGGTTGACGAAGGTCTGCTGGAGGCGAGTGGCATCGCCCCAGATCCAGACGGGCGTGTCGGGGGCGAGCAGGTGGCCGAGGTCGATATGTTTCTCGGCGGCGCTGGCGGAGAAAAGATTGAGGGAGGTGAGCAAAAGCCGGTCGAAGGCGATCGGCTGGCGCTCGAACTCGAGCTTGCCGGACTCGATCTTAGAGAAATCGAGGATATCGTTGATGAGCACGAGGAGCGACTGGTCCGAGGAGCGCACGGTCTCGACGTGTTCGCGCTCGTCGTCTTTGAGCGGCGTGCCGAGCAGGAGGCTGGTCATGCCGATGACGCCGTTCATGGGGGTGCGGATTTCGTGGCTCATGTTGGCCAGGAAATCGGATTTGACCTGGGTGGCGGCGAGGGCGGTGTCGCGGGCGGCGGCGAGTTCGCGGTTGGTCTCGTTGAGACGGACGGTGAGAGCCGAGAGCTGTTGGAGTTGCTCGAAGTGGATGCGGTGCTGGAGCGAAACCAAGGAGCGCACGGGCACGAGCCCGGCGAACGCGCCGGGGCGTCGACCAAGGCGATGTCGTCGAAAAAATCGTCACCCCCGCGGGCGAAGACCGTGTGCAGCACGAGGGTGAACGGGGTGTTCTCCTCGAGGCTCACGCTTTGGGGGAGGAGCGCTTCCGTGAGAGGCCGGCGGGCGTAGAGCGCGAAGCCAATGCCGGAACGCTGGCCCAGTAGCAGGTCGAGTTTATGCTGGGAGCAGAGGCCGAGCAGCTGCGAGCCTGGGAGCACGGCGGCATATTCCACGCCCCGGCGGTGAAAATATTCCTGGGCGGCCTCCATCGTGGTGGAGTGCGGCAGAACGTGCCGGTCATGGATCAGGGTCCTCAGATCGGTCGTTGAGGCTCCGGGCTATGCGGCGGAGGGAGGGCTGGAAAGAGGGGCAGGTGACGTGGCGTCCGGGAGGATGGTAGTCATGCGCAGAAGACTAATCGGCCCGTCAGGATTCCTTCGCTGCGACGAATCCGTGCCAATTGGGTTACGAAGCGGGCGCCGGGCGGGGCGCGGAAGCCACGATGAGCTATCGAGGTGCAGGTGGGCGAGCACCCGCACCGCCCCGCGTCGTATCACGGCCAGGCCCCGCTACCATGGCATGCGCTCCGTTGACTGCCTGCACGGGGATGTTTCGCTCCGGCTTACATGTTACGCATGTTGGCGCGATTCCTCTTTGTCCTGCTGGCGCTGGGCGTCGCGCGGGCGGAGGTGCCGGGCTTTTTGTCGCTGCCGATTTCGGGCGAGATGGAAGGGGATTTTGATTCGCTGCTGCCCGGCGCGCCCAAACTCCACTGGCGCCTCTCGGCCCGGGCGCCGCGCGAGGGTTTCCGCGATTGCACAGTGAGTGTCGACGCCGCCGGGGCGCGGCTGAAAATCGCCGTGCGACTCGGCGCGGCGGATACCGACGGGACCTGGCGCATC
>JACMRG010000422.1 GCA_014376585.1 Opitutaceae bacterium
GGGACCGGTGACGATTTCGACGTCGCCGAGGCCGGCGCGGCGCATCTCGGCGATGAGTTCGGCGGTAAAGCCAGCGGGTTTACCCGCCGGGTCCACGAACGATATGGGCCGGTCGGCAAACTCGACGCCGATGCGCAAGGGCGCGGCGGCGGCGAGGGTGGCGTAGCCGAGAAAAAGGACGAGGAAGAGCTGACGCATGGAGAGATTGACAGGCCGCGATGCGATGGGAGCCGATGATCGCGGAAACGGGCCGCAGTATCTCGTATGATCGGCGTGATGCTGGCAAGGGGCGGTTGAGCTTCTCGGCGAAAGACGGGCTGGCGACGGAGGGGAGGGTTGAGAAGGGGGGCTGCGGGGAATTAAGAAGAGGTTCGCCGTTGCCAAGGCCGAGGGGGGACTGAGGCTGGGGCATCGCTCCCGTGAAAATGATCCGTCTCGTGGTGTTGTTTGCGGTCGCTGGTTTTGCCCGGTGGGCGCTGCCGTCGGCGCGGGCCGGGGCGGCGGCGGAGAAAGTGGCTGCGCCCGCGGCGGCGAAGTAAATTGTCACGACCTATGAAACTGATCGATCTCTCGCAGCCGCTTTTTGACGGCGCGCCGAATTGCCCGGTGCATCCGCCGGTGGCGTTTCGGCGTTCGGCGGACCATCCGGCGGATGGTTGGCGGATGGAGGAGATCGCGATGGCGACGCACACGGGCAGTCACCTCGACGCACCGCTGCACAAGATCGCGGGCGGGCGGAGTATTTCGGAGCTGCCGCTGGAGACGTTTGTCGGGCCGGCGCGGATCGCGGATCTGCGCGGGCTCAAAGCGGATGAGCCGATCACGGCGGAGTTGCTCGCGGCCAAGCTGCCGGGGTTGGTCGAGGAAGAGATCGCGTTGCTGGCCACGGGCTGGGGCGACCGGCGGGCGAAATCGGAGGAGTGGTTGCACCATTCACCGTTTGTCGATGCGAGCGGCGCGCGCTGGCTCGTCGAGCGCGGCGTGCGCGGCGTGGGCATCGACCACTATTCCATCGGCGGGGGCGGAAAGATAAACGAGGAGACGCACACGATCCTGCTCGGCGCGGGCGTGTGGGTGGTGGAGGAGCTGAAATTTCCGGAGGAAGTTTTTGCGTTGGCGGCGCCGATGAAGTTTTGGGCGCTGCCGCTGAACTGGCCGGGGTGTTCGGGGGCGATGTGCCGGCCGGTGGTGGAGGTGGGGTGAGCACGTAACGTTTTTTGCGAGGATGCCGGGTGGATGACGGCGGGACTTGCGTCGAAATTCCATGGACGGGGCGATTCGTCGCCGCTGCTTGCAGGCGTGGAGCATCTGCCGGAGCAAGCCGCGTGGGCGAAGCGCATCGAAAAAACGACGCCTCCATTTTCAGCGACGTCCTCGGGACCAGGTTTACGCGCGAGGGGAGTGCCGGCGAAAATTTTTCCCGAGAAGATCGCGCAGATTTTCGAGTGCGCGCACCGTGCGGTCGGGGTCGCGTTCACGGTGGTGGATTTCCCCAGTGACTTGATCGGCGGCTGGATGCCGGCCGAGCCGATCAGGATCGAACTCAAGAAGAGCGCGGCGCTCCCAGAGCGATTGAAAATAACGCGCGGAGATTAGGCGGTTTGCGAAGAAGTGAACGGGGGGCGCCGGAACCGGATCGGTGGATCTAAACCGACACGGCTGGAGATTGACGATTGCCGTGCGCCCGGCACGGTCGCTCACCATGAACTTCAAGAGCTTACAACTGGCCGCGGCGTTTGTTGCATTCACGAGCGGTGGTTCATGGCTGAATGCGCAAGATGTGACGGTGACTTCGTTCGGGTGGGTCGAGACGAAGGATGCACCCGACGAGTTGCCGACGTTTAAGAAGATTCCGCGGATTGAGTTTCCAGCGGAGCTGCGCGCCGCGGCCGACATCGGGTATGTGGTCAAGAATGTCACGCTGGACGAAAAGGGCCGTTGGTTGGGCGGCGCGGAGGCAAGCACGCAGCCCGTGCTCGCTCGAGTCGTTGAGGGGAGTGTGAGCGGCTGGAAGTTCACGCCCGGCCGGCGCGCGGGGAAAGGCGTCAACACGGCGACCACGGTGGCGTTTATCTTCAATCCGGCCTCGGCGGCCAAGAACCTCGCGGACGCCACGCCACGGCTCCTTGAGGTCGATCTCGTCGAGCTGCCTTGGCCGGAGGGGGTGAAGCCCACGGAGCGGATCGAAGACCAAGTCGTATTCGCCGACGTGAGCGTGGACGAGAACGGTGTCGTGACGGCGGTGAACAGCGGAATGCCGGGGCCGGTGGCCAGACAGTTTGAGATCGCGGCCAAGAACTGGCGTTTTGCTCCGGCGCGGAAAAAGGGGCAGCCGGTCGCCGCCGAGGTGCGAGCCCCTTTCATCGTTTTTAGACGGCATCCACAAGTTCCGGGCGAGGGCAAACAGGTCCAGCCGCGGGTGACGTTTCAGGCGCGACCCGTCTATCCCCACGCGATGCGCGCGAACGGTATGAAGGGGGAGGTGCTCGTAGATTTTGTGGTGGATCAGGAAGGACGCGTGCGAAATGCGTTCGTGGTGAAATCGCTTAACCCAAGCTTCAATGATTCGGCGGTGGATGCAGTGCAGCGGTGGCGGTTCGAGCCGGGACGCATCGGAGAGCGTCCGGTCAACACGCACATGCAGGTGCCGATAATTTTCGACCTCGATGGCGGCGGGAGCGGGCCTTTTGAGGAGCGGCGGGGGAAACCGGATCTTTCGAAGTTACCCGAGGCGTTCCGCTACGATACGCCGCCGCGCCCGGTCGGAACGGCGCGGCCGGTCTATCCTTACGCGCTCCTGCGCGACGGCAAGGCAGGCCGGGCCGATGTGGGCTATGTGGTCGGGTTGGACGGGCGTGTGACGCAGATCATCCCGGGGGAAGGCACGGCGCCGGAGTTTATTCGCGCGCTCGCCGCGGCCATCGAACAGTTCACGCATGAGCCGGCGCTCAAGGGCGGCCGGCCGAGTCTGGCGGTGCGGCGGTTTAGCCAAGAATTCAACCGCAGCACGGACTGGGGTTTGGTGGATGACGACGATCTCGATCTGCTCCGCCGCGAACAGAAAAAGCCGGAGTCCATCGCGTCGCAACGGGACCTTGATGCGAAGCTGGTCCCGAAGTCGCGACGCCCGCCGGTCTTCCCACCGTCCGCACCGGCGGGGATGAAGAAAGGTGAGGCGCTTATTGAATTCTTGATCGATGAAGAGGGTCGGGCGCGATTGCCGCGGATCATTTCGGCGACCGATGAGGCTTTCGGCTACGCGGCGATGCAGAGTATCGCGAGCTGGCGCTTTGAACCGCCCAAGCGCGGCGGCCGGGCCGTGGCCACGCGTGCGCAGATCCCGATTACTTTTAACAACGAAGACCGCGTTGTGCCCGAATCCAAAGAATCGAAATGATCACACTGCTAAAGGCCAAGTTGCACCGGATTGAGCTGCGGGCGCGGATGCCGTTTCGCTACGGGATCGCGACGATGACGGAGCTGCCGCATGTAGTGCTCGCGCTCACGTTTGAAATCGACGGGCGCGCGGCCACGGGAATCGCGGCGGATCATCTGCCGCCGAAGTGGTTCACGAAGGATCCGGCGCGGGCGCCGCGCGATGAGATCGACGATATGCTCGCGGTGATCCGCGCGGCGGTGGGCCATGCGCGGGGGGTGCGCGCGGCGACGGTGTTTGGATTTTGGCGCGAGCTGGATGCGGCGCAGTCGGCGTGGGCGCAGGGCGCGGGCGTGGTGGGCGCGGCAGGGAAAGCGGTGCCGCCGTTGTTAGCGCATTTCGGGACGTCGCTCGTGGAGCGGGCGTTGGTCGATGCGTTTGGACGGGCGCACGGCGCGAGTCTGGTGACGGCGCTACAGGAGAATCTTTTTGGCGTGGAGCTCGGCGCACTGCGGCCGGAACTCGCGGGCACGGCGCCGCGCGATTGGCTGCCCGCACAGCCGGCGGAAAAGGTGATCGCGCGGCACACGGTGGGGTTGAGCGATCCGCTGGAGGACGGCGATATCCCGGCCGATGAGCGCGTGAGCGATGGACTCCCGCAGGCGCTGGACGCGTGTATTCGTTTTTACGGGCTCCGGCATTTTAAGATAAAAATCAACGGTGAGGCGGCGCGGGATCGCGACCGGTTGACGCGCATGGCGGGAATTTTGGCGCACGAGTGCGCGGGCGCGGATTGGGCGTTTTCCCTCGATGGGAACGAGAGTTTTAAAGAAGTCGGCGTGTTTGCGGACTACGCGCGCGGGCTGATGGCGGCGCGGGAGCTGAAGGCGTTTTGGCCGCGGTTGTTGTTCATCGAACAGCCGTGGCATCGCGATGTCGCGCTCTCGGCGGCGATCGGCGATCTGGCGAAGGCATGGCCGGGGCGGCCCCCGATCATCATCGACGAATCCGACGCGGAGCTGGGCAGTCTGCCGGCCGCGCTGGCGCTCGGCTACGCGGGGACGAGCCACAAAAACTGCAAAGGCGTTTTCAAGGGCGTGGCCAACGCGTGTCGGCTGGCGCAACGGCGGGCGGCGGGTGAAACCGGGATGCTAAGCGGCGAAGACCTAAGTAATGTCGGCCCGGTGGCGCTCTTGCAGGATCTCGCGGTGCAAGCGGCGCTCGGGGTGACGAGTGTGGAGCGCAACGGGCACCATTATTTCAAGGGGCTCTCGGCGTGGCCGGCGGCGGTGCAGGCGCACGTGTTGGCGAAGCATGGGGATGTCTATTGCGCAATGCAGGGCGCGGGCGGATCGAGCTGGCCACGGGTGAACGTGGTGGGCGGCGAAGTGCGGATCGGCTCGTTGACGCGCGCGGCGGGCTTGGGCGCGGAGCCGCCGCCGTTGGATGGGGTGGCGGTGGTGGAGCTGTGAAGTAAATTGCGGCTATGACGAGGTTTGGGGACGTGATGAATTGACGACGGGCGGCGGGGCGCTCACGTAAGTGGACCCCATGAATAATACCAAGTTGATCGGCGGAAGGTTACGGCCAGCGGGAATCGTCCGGCGGTTGCCGGTGTTGTTGCTCGCATTGCTAACCGGTTGTGAGACGCCGCCGGCGGCGCCGTATCGAGAAAAGACCGCCGAGGTTTTTGACCTGAAGGAGGTCGATCAAGCGCCGGTCCCGACTTACCAACAGCGCCCCCGTTATCCCACGGCCATGCGACGTGCAGGCGCCTCGGGGGGAGCGATGATCCGTTATGTCGTCGATACCGAGGGAAAGGTCCGCGATGCTCGGGCCATTGAAGCGGCCCATCCCGACTTTGCAGCCGCCGCCGTGGAATCGGTGTCAGGTTGGAAGTTTAAACCCGGCATGAAAAACGGCCGGCCTGTGAACACGCGGATGCAGGCGCCGATTAATTTTTCCCAGAATAGCGTCGATTCCACCGCCGACTATAAAGCGGCGCCGGCATCCATCCCTGCGGCGGATATCGTGCCGCTGGAGTCTCTCGATCAAAAGCCCGTGATAACTTTTCAAAAGCGCCCCAATTATCCGTTTACGATGCGGAGAAACGGCATTGCGGGCAGTGCGGTGGTGGACTTCATTGTGGACGCGCAGGGCAACGTGCAGGGAGCGACGCCGGTGGAGTCCACGCACGAAGACTTCGGTCCGGCGGCAGCGGCGGCCGTCGCGCAATGGAAATATCGGCCGGGGCTGAAAAATGGGCGGGCGGTGGCTACCCGCATGCGCTCGCCGCTGGTGTTTACCCTTAACGAAGAAAAACGATGAACTCGAAAATCGGGCTGAGACGCCTTTTTTGGTCTTTGCTGTTGATCGCCGCCGGCCGCGCCCAGGCACCCGTTCCGCCTTTCGACAACTCGCTCGTCGATGGGCCGGTGTTGGTGAACTCGTGGGGGGCGCCGGTTTATCCTGCGGATGCCCTGAGGGAAAAAATCGGCGGGCGGACGGTGATTCGGCTCATCGTGGATGAGCGGGGTGCGATCACGGCGGCGCGGGTGCTCAAGGCCGACGATCCGCGACTGGGCGAGGCGGCGTTGGCGGCGGTGAAGACGTGGAAATTTTCCGCGGCGGTGGACAACGAGAAGAAAATCGTGAGCTGCGTGGATGTGCCGCTGAATTTCAACGCGGAGAAGGGGCAGAAGAACTGGCCTTCGAGCTACATGACCAACATGGCCAACCATCCGCGCGCGGCGCCGGTCACGGGAGCGGAGCCGAAGAGCACACCGTCGGGCGAGTATCCGGGGGTGCTCTCGGAGCGCAGACTGGCGGGGGCGGTGGAATTTTCGTGTCGGGTGGATGCGGCGGGGCGGGCCAGCGCGCCGAGAATTTTGGGCACGACGCATGCAGACTTCGTGCTGCCGGCGCTCGCGGCGCTGGCGAAGTGGGAATTTACGCCGGCGAAGCAGGGCGACCTCGTGATTGCGACGGAGCTGGTGGGTGAGGTTTCGTTCGACGCGATTGCCGGGAATCGGGCCGAAGTGTTGGCCGCGAATGGGATCGCGGCGCCGGAGGGTGGGGCTCCCGGTGCGTGGCCGCAGCTCGTCCGCGCGGCCGATGCGGTGTGGCCGCATGACTTGCTGATGCAGGGCGGGAGCGGCGAGGCGGTCTTGGAGTTTACGGTCGAGGCAAACGGCAGCGTGGCGTCGCTGAGAGTTCTCTCGGCGACGCAGCCGGCGTTTGGGCAGGCGGCGTTGGCGGCCTTGGCGACGTGGCGGTTTCGTCCGGCGCTGAGCAACGGGCAGACGATTGCGGTGCCGCTGATCAAGCGCGTGGAATTCGTCGCGGTGCCGCAGAGCGCGGCGGCGGCGGAAGCGATCAAAGATCCCGTGGCCGAGTTGGTGCGGGCGGTGCGCGCGGGGAGCATCGGTGCGCCGAAGGGACTCGATGAAAAACTGACGCCGATCTTCCGGGTGCCCCCGGTCTATCCGGCGGCACTCAAAGCCGCGGGCGGGCCGAAGGGGGAGGCGGTGATCGAGTTTGTCATCGCGCGCGACGGGCGGGCGCGGTTGCCGAAGATAGTCTCGGCGTCGCACGAGGAATTTGGCTGGGCTGCGGCGACGGCGGTGGCGCAGTGGGTGTTTAAGGCGCCGATGCGGGAGGGGCAGGCGGTCGATGTGAAGGTATCGATTCCGGTGGGTTTTGCGCCGCCGGAGAGCTGACGTGCGGCGAACTGTTCGCGGTAGCGGGCGACGCTAGCGGTGGGTTGGGCGACTTCAAGACGGCGGAATAAGGTCGGCGACGCCGGTGATGTTGGACCGTCGTTCAAACCCGTTGGAAAATCAGGGTGAAGTAGCAGGAGCCGTTGAGCCCGGAAAACAGGGGCGAGGTAAAGTTGATTTTTTGGTCTCCTTGCCGCCGACAAGGTCGCGGGCGCGACGTGGAGCACATGGACTTGGAGATGTGCGAGCGGGTGCGGCGTGATAATGGTGGAGGAGGCGGCCTTCGCAGTCCGGCCTTGCGCGCGGGGCGGGGCGGGTCCTGTTTTCCGCGCATGAAAGTCATGTTCACGAACAAGGAATACGCGCGCATCCTCGAACTCGCCTACATGGGGCTGCGCGTGGCCAGCAGCGACAGCGAGGCGCCGGACGTGTTGCCCGAGCGCTATGCGGATGCGGCGCAGAAACTTTTTGCGCTGGCGACACCGCTGGGCTGCGGCGACCTCGTCGAAGAAGTGGCCGATGACGAGTTCCAGCCCTCGGAGAAATTGGAGACCGGGCCGGTGCGGGAGAAACTGGAGCGATTCACCGAAGATGCGTTTTGGCGCGAGTTGGTGGAGCGGCTCGCCGAGCGCGATTTGCGGGCGGAGCTGGGCTCGACGAAACTCAGCGATGAATTGACCGAGGACGAAACGAAGCGCCTTGAAGAAATCGAGGACAGCTACTGGCGGGAATTTGAGGCGCGCGGGACGGACTATCTGGTGCTGCTCAAGGGCGGACGCGGCTGAACGCCGAATGCGCTGCGACGCGCCGAAGGGGAACGTCACGGGGAGGGGAAGATGTTTTTGGCGCGGAGATGAGCGCGGTGGATGAGCCGATAAAATATCCCGCCGCCCGGACGGCCCGTGACGAAATGATGCGACGGGGCCTTGCGCGGGCGGGGGCAATCGCTTCTCATCCCGGGCGATGTCACCCACGCTGCTCGTGCTCGCCGCCGGAATGGGATCGCGCTACGGCGGATTGAAACAGATCGATCCGGTCGGGCCGACGGGTGAGACGGTCCTCGACTACGCGGTGTTCGACGCGGTGCGCGCGGGGTTTAAGCGGGTGGTGTTCGTGATCCGCGAAGACTTCGCGGATACTTTCAAGGCGCAGGTGGCGGAAAAATATGCGGACAAGATCGCCGTGGACTACGTTTACCAGTCGCTCGCGGCGCTGCCGGAGGGGAGTGCGGTGCCGGCGGGCCGGGAGAAACCGTGGGGCACCGGTCATGCGGTCTGGTGCGCGCGGGAGGCGGTGGGCCGGAACTTCGCGGTGATCAACGCGGATGATTTCTACGGGGCCGATTCGTTTGCGCAGCTCGGTGGATTCCTCGCGGCGCCGGTGGCGGCGGGATTTGATCCGATGTCGGGGCACCGACCGCCGAGGGTGACGGTGGCGGAGTTCGCGATGGTGGGCTTCCGGCTGGACCGGACGCTGTCGGAGCACGGCGCGGTGTCTCGCGGCGTGTGCACGGTGAACTACGGCAAGCTGTCGGGCATCGTGGAGCAGACGGGCATTCTCGCGGCCGAGGTGGGCGCGGGGAGAAAGTTTTCCGGAGAGGAAACGGTTTCGATGAATTGCTGGGGTTTCACGCCCGCGGTGTTTGCGGGCCTTGATGCGCAGTTTCGGGAGTTCATGGCGACGAAGAGCGCCGATCCGAAGGCGGAATTTTATCTGCCGGCGGCGGTGGCCGGGATGGTGGGCCGGGGCGAGGCGACGGTGCGCGTGCTGCCGACGGCGAGCACGTGGTTCGGCGTCACCTACCGCGAGGACAAGCCGCGCGTGCAGGCGGCGATCCTGGAGCTCGTGGCGATCGGCGCGTATCCGACGAAGTTGTTTTGAGCGGCGGCGCGCGGCCCGCATCGAACGGTTGACGCGGCGCGCGGAGGGCGGCTCGCTTTCTCCCAATGGCAACACCTCCCAATCTCAGAACGATGGCCGAGTATTACATCCGCGGCCTCACCGAAGGCTTCGTGGTCGCGGCGGACGTGATCGCGTGGGCCGACCTCGTGGTTGTCGATGCGGCGAAGACGGAGGACTGGATGCTCGATATTTCGACGGCGAATGCCGACGACCGCATGGGCGTGCTGCATCACCTGCATGCAGTGCAGGGCACCGTCGATGAGGCGGCGCTGGCGGAGTTGCTGGCGGGAAAAAAGTGAGGGCTTCTGGCGCGGGTTCGTGATCGCGAGGTTTCCCCCATGAAATTTTCCCGACCTGAAGCTGACGTGTTTGTCCCCGGTGGCGGTGATGCGACACGGGCGCTCGCCCGGACGACGCACCTGTGCGTGATCGCCCACCAGGACGATATCGAGATCAACGCCTACCCGGCGGTGGCCGAGTGCTTTGGCCGCGCGGATCGGTTTTTCACCGGAGTGGTCATGACTGATGGCGCCGGTTCGGCGCGCACGGGGAAATTTGCTCAGGTGACCGACGCGGAGATGCAGCTCATCCGGCGCGATGAGCAGCGCGCGGCCGCGGTGCTGGGCAACTACAACCTCCAGCTCCAGCTCGCCCACCCGAGCGCCGACGTAAAGAAGGCGGGACATACAGGCGTCGCCGCCGATATGGCCGCGATCTTCGGCGGCTGCCGGCCGGAGGTCGTCTATCTGCACCAACCGGCGGACAAGCACGACACGCACGTCGCGTGTTTCCTGCGGTGTATCGAGGCGCTCCGGGCGTTGCCGCGCGGCCAACGTCCCGCGCGCGTGTTCGGCGTCGAAGGTTGGCGCAATCTCGACTGGCTCATGGACCAGGAAAAGGTGGCGATGGATGCCAGTGCCGATCCCGGGCTGGCGGCGAAACTCATCGCGGTTTTCGAGTCTCAGATTGCCGGCGGCAAACGCTACGACCTCGCCGCGATGGGCCGCCGTCTCGCCAACGCCACGTTTTTTGCGTCGCACGCGACGGATGCGACGAACGCGATTTCATTGGCGATGGACCTGACCCCGCTCGTCGCGGACGACACGTTGAACGTGCGCGATTTCGCGCTGGGACACATCGAGCGGTTGCGGGCGGATGTGGCGGCGCGGTTGGAGAAGTTTGGCGGTTGATGCGAACGGGCGGCGGAGAGCGCCGTCCCGCTTGGACTGGACTGACGTAAAATCTCATGAGTTGTCGTCGTCGGCCGCATCCGCTGGCGTCGAGGCACTGATCCCATGACCCCGTCCAATCCACTTTTTAATCTCACCGGGCGCACCGCGCTCATCACCGGTTCCAGTCAGGGTCTCGGCCTCGCGATGGCGCGTGGGCTGGGGGCGGCGGGGGCGTCGCTTGTGCTCAACGGTCGCGACGAGCACAAGCTGGCGGCGGCCGCGGCGGCGTTGCGGGCGGAAGGTTTTCAAGTGGCGACGTCGGCTTTTGATGTGACGGATGGCGCTGCGATCGCGCAGGCCGTGGAGCGGGTGGAGACCGAGATCGCTCCGATCGACATCCTCGTCAATAATGCCGGCATCCAGCGCCGCGCGCCGCTCGCGGAAATGACCGAGCAGCAGTGGCGTGAGGTGCTCGATACCAATCTGACCAGTGCCTTTCTCGTCACGCGCCAGGTCGCGCCGCGCATGATCGCCCGGAAAGCCGGAAAGATCATCAACACCTGTTCGCTGATGAGCGAAGTGTGCCGACCCTCGACGGGCAACTACGCGGCGGCGAAGGGCGGGCTCAAAATGCTCACGCGCGCGATGGCCGCTGAGTGGGCGCGGCACAATCTTCAGGTCAACGGCATCGGCCCGGGCTATTTTGCGACGGAGCTGACCAAGTCGCTCGTGGAGAATCCTGAGTTCAACCAGTGGATTTGCGGGCGCACGCCCGGGGGCCGCTGGGGCCGGCCGGAGGAATTGGCCGGCGCCGCGGTATTTCTGGCCTCGCCGGCTTCGAACTTCGTCAACGGCCAGATTATCTATGTGGATGGCGGATTGTTGGCGGCGATTTGAGCTGGGCGCGGGCAGTAAAAACCGGAGTTGAACCACAAAGCCACAGAGGCACGGAGAGCAGAAACCGGAGAACCGCTTGCGAGAGTGGTCTTACCGGCGGGTGAGTTCACTGGATGCCTCTCGTTTTTTAGGGAGCGGGGTTTCTCGGTGTCTCCGTGCCTCTGTGATTCACTTTCGCCCGCGGGATTTAAATTTATTTAAGCCGCAGCACGGCGGTGACGGGATAGTGATCCGAGGGGTAACGGCGGTCGCGCGCGGTGCGGTCGATGGCACTCTCGGTCGCGATGAAGTGCTCGGTTTGGAAAATGAAGTCGATGCGTGAGCCGACGTCGCCGCCTTTGAAGGCGTGGAAGCTGAGTTCATCGGGGGCGCGGACAGGGTGCACGGCGCGGAAGGAGTCGAGTCAGCGGATCGCGCCAGGAGCGGTCGGACGCACGTGCATGGCGTGGGCGGGATTGTCTTCGGTGATGTTGAGATCGCCGGCGAGCAGCGTGGGCAGGTGCGCCGCG
The DNA here is from genome assembly GCA_014376585.1 of Opitutaceae bacterium. Taxonomy (GTDB): domain Bacteria; phylum Verrucomicrobiota; class Verrucomicrobiia; order Opitutales; family Opitutaceae; genus Tous-C4FEB. The sequence continues at coordinate 11,576 of JACMRG010000422.1, forward strand.
ATCTGCGCGAGTCGGGTTGAGATGAGGCGACTCGCTTCCTGGCGGGCGACGACGCCTTTGTGGTTAAAGTGGGTGTTGGCGAAAACGAACTCCCGCCCGGTCGCGGTCTCCCGCCGGCGCACCCAACTGCAGATGCGCATGATCGCGGCGTCCCAGGATTTGCTGCCGATGGGGTCGGGCGTTTCAGGGAAACAGAAATCGCCCTGCGCGACAGCCGCGAAACGCGCCCGGCGGTAGGCGATGAGCGACCACTCGCCTTTGCGTTTCCCATCGTCGCGCGCCACGCCGCTGAACGTGTAGTCGGACAACCGTGCCGTGATCGCGTCGTGCTGGAGCGCGAGCACTTCCTGGAAACCGATCGGGTCCGGGCCGAAGGCGGTGATCGTGTCGAAGAAGAGCGCGGTGCGTCCCGGCCAGGCGTCGACGCCGTCGGCGGCGTTGGAGTTGCGCACGTTGAAGGACGTCACGCGGAGTGTTTCGGCGGCGTGGGTGGTGCCGGCGACGGCCAGAGCGACGGGAAAAAGGAAGCGGAGGACAAAGTGCATGGGGTGGTTGCTAATGATGGGAGCGACGAGGGGCGGCAAAGGCTGAAACGGCGGGGCGTGAGCGGACTTGCCGCGAGGGTCGCAGCGCGTTTCGCTGCGGGCCGTTCCGCCCTTAAACGCTCCGCCCTCGTCATTCGCTTCGGTCATGAAAACTTTTTCTCTCCTCGCCGGTCGGTTGGTCGTTAGTGCTTTCGTCGTCGCGTCGGCCGGGTTCGCGGTGGGGGCCGAGAATCGCGCCGGCGCCGCGCAGCCGCCGCCGCTTTTTGCGGGGACCGGTTCGCATAGCCGGATCATCACGGGCGGGAAGCCGGAGACGCAGCGCTACTTCGACCAAGGCGTGGCATTCATCACGAGTTTCAACCACGACGAAGGTCTGCGTGCGATGGAGCACGCGGCCCAACTCGATCCCGAGTGCGCGATGGCGTGGTGGGGCGTGGCGCTCGCGTGCAGCCCGCACATCAACAGCACCGGCGTCACGCCGGAGCGCGCGAAGCGGGCGCGGGAGGCGTTGGTCAACGCGGAGAAATTGGCGGCACCGTGCACGCCGGCGGAGCGCGCGCTGATCCGGGCGATGGGCACGCGGTTCGCGGAGGATGCGAAGGCCAAGCGCGGTCCGCTCGACGAAGCCTACGCCACCGCGATGCGCGACGTGTGGAAGGCGCATCCCGGCGACGCCGACATTTGCGCGTGGGCAGCCGATGCGCGGATGATGCTTCGCCCTTGGGATCTGTGGCGGAAAAACGGAGAGCCGCAGCCCGGCACCGAGGAAGTCGTGGCGGCGCTAGATGCGGCGCTGGGGCTCAATCCCCGCCACCCGCTCGCGAATCACCTCGCCGTCCACGCACACGAAGCCTCGGCGCGCCCGGAGCGCGGTGACGCCGCCGCGAATATGTTGCGCGAGATCGCACCCGGTCTCGGTCATCTGGTTCACATGTCGTCGCACATCGATGTGCGGCGGGGGCGTTGGGGCGGGGCCACCGACGCCAACACGCGGGCCATCGCGACCAACCGCAGTTACCGGGAGCAGGTCGGCCGGCCGCTGGTCGGCTATCTGAGCTACATGGGCCACGACTATCACATGCTCACGTATGCCGCGATGATGGGCGGGCGGGGGGCGCTGGCCGCGCAGACGATGCGCGATCTTTTCGCGCAGATGCCGCCGGAATGGGAGAGGGAGTCGGACATCGGCGACGGTTATTTCGCGATGCACTTCGACGTGATGAAGCGTTTCGGAAAGTGGGATGAAATCATGGCCGAGCCCGAGCCCATCGCACGCTACACCCACGCGCGGGCATGGCGTTTTCTGGCGCGGGGCGTCGCGCTCGCGGCGAAGGGCGATCCTGTCGGAGCTCGCGCGGAGGAGCAGGCGTTCAAGGCCGCGTGGGCGCGAATCCCCGAGAAAGCCGTTTACCGCAAAAACCCACTCGCCGACGTGATGGAGATCGCGGCGCGGTTTCTCGATGGCGAGATTTTGCTCCGCGAGGGTAAGATCGAGGCCGCACTCGGCGCGCTGCGCGAGGCGGTGGTGCGCGAGGACAAGCTGCGTTACGCGGAGCCGCCAGCGTGGGCCCAGCCCGTGCGCCACGCGCTCGGCGCGGCGCTGTTGCAACGGGGGCGGCTCGCGGAGGCGGAGGAAGTTTACCGCCAAGATCTCGCGCGCACCGCCGACAACGGATGGTCGCTTTTCGGCCTCGCGCAGTGCCTGCGGTTACAGAACAAAAACGCCGCGGAAGCGAAGGCGTTGGAGGCGCGTTTCAAGCACGTCTGGGCGAAAGCCGATGTGACGTTGACCTCGTCCTGTTTCTGCCAGCCCGGCAACTGACGGTGCGCGCCGGGCCGGGTTGGGTCGGCGAGGTGGTGGATGAGCAGACTCGACGCGGGGGAGAGAGACGGACCAGCTCACGCTTTAACCCCCACCGTAACGATGAAAAACCCCGTGCTCTGCTTTCTTGTCCTGACGGCCTTCGCGCGCGGCGCCGAGCCGACCCGGCCCAATATCGTCTTCATTTTTTCCGACGACCACGCCTATCAGGCGATCAGCGCCTAAGGTGACGGGCGAAAGCTTATCGACACGCCCAACATCGACCGGCTCGCAAAGCAGGGGATGCGTTTCGACCGCCGCCTCGTCACCAACTCGATCTGCGGTCCTTCGCGCGCGACGATCCTCACCGGAAAATAGAATCACTTGAACGGTTTCGTGAACAACACGAACTCCACCTTCGACAGCGCTCAACTGACGTTCCCGAAACTGCTACAGAAGGCAGGCTACCAGGCCGCCGTCGTGGGTAAATGGCATCTGGGCTCTGATCCGACGGGTTTCGATTTCTGGCAAATTCTTCCCGGTCAGGGCATCTACTACAATCCGCCGATGATCAAGATGGGCGAACGCCTCACGATGCCCGGTTATGTGACCGACATCATCGGCGATGTGTCGCTCGCGTGGTTAAAAAATCGGGACAAGACCAAGCCGTTTATGCTGATGACGCAGCACAAGGCGCCGCACCGCGAGTGGTCGCCCCCGCTCCGCCACCTCGGCTTTGATCGCGACCGGGTCTATCCGGAGCCCGCGACCCTGTTCGACGACTTCGCCGGCCGTGGCTCCGCCGAGCGCGAACAGGACATGACGATCGAGAAAACGTTCACCGAACTCGACGCGAAGCTGGTCGTCCCGCCGGGGCTGAACCCGGAGCAGCGCACGGCTTGGGACGCCTATTATAAGCCGCGCAACGCGGCTTTCCGCGCGGCGAAACCCGCGGGCAAAGATCTCGTGCGTTGGCGTTATCAGCGCTACATGCACGACTACCTCGCGACGGTGAAAGCGGTCGATGAGAACGTGGGCCGCGTGCTCGACTATCTGGAGAAGGAAGGCCTCGCGGAAAACACCGTCGTCATCTACGCGAGCGACCAGGGGTTTTTCCTCGGCGAACACGGCTGGTTCGACAAGCGCTGGAGCTTTGAAGAATCGGCGCGCACGCCGCTGATCGTGCGCTGGCCGGGCGTGACGAAGGCCGGTGCGAGCACCGCGGCGCTCGTCTCGAATCTCGATTTCGCAGCGACGTTTTTGGATGTGGCGGGCGTGCCCGTGCCAGCGGAGATGCAGGGGCGCAGCCTGCGGCCGTTGTTGGCGGGCGCGCGCCCGGCGGATTGGCGCACGGCGTTTTACTACCAGTATTTCGAGTATCCCACGCCGCACCGCGTGCGGCCGCACTACGGCGTCATCACGGACCGCTACAAACTCGTGCGCTTCGGCGGGGCCGGTGAGAATTACTGGGAGCTCTTCGACCGGGTGAAGGACCCGAGCGAGCTGAAGAGCGTTTACGGCGACCCCGCTTACGCGGCCACGACGGCGGAATTGGAGCAAGAACTCGCCCGGCTGCGGAAAGAATTGGAAGTGCCCGACGAAGTGCCGGCGAGGTGGTATGGCAACCCGGGCGGTGCGGCCGCGGGCGCGAAGCAGACAGCGAAGGCGGCCGAGGAGAAAAAGCTCTGATGGGGGCGAGGCATCGGGCGCGGGCCGGGAGGTTCGCTCGCGTTGGTGGAGATCTGAGCATCCGACGGATGCCGGTTTGTGGTGGGCCGTGCGCCCCGCGGGCGGCGGCTTTTTTGTGATGGGCCGTGCCTTTTCCGTGTGGCGCCCTTTGAGGGCACCCCGCGGAAGGCCGCGCGCGGAGCGCACGGCGCGCCTCCGTCAGCCGGTTGCGCGAGATTCAGTAGGCGCAGTCGCGGCGGGTGATCGGTAGTGGGGAAGCCGCCGAAAATTCCGGCGTGGCCGGGCTGGACGGTTGGGTGGAATCGTGCGTCATTCGCGTAATGAAACCCCGTTACCTACCCCTCCTCGCGGCTGCGTTGTTCATTCCGTCGGTCGTCGCGTTCGGTGCGACGCCCGCAGCCAAGGTCACGCGCACCGATGACCGCGTGCGCGTCGAGTTGGGCGGGCAACTGTTCACCGAGTATTTGTTCAAAGGCGGGCCGCGGCCGTATTTTTATCCGGTGCTCGCGGCGGATGGCACCCCGCTCAATCGCGACTTCCCGATGAAGGCGGACACGCCGGGCGAAGAACTCGACCACCCGCACCATCGTTCGCTGTGGTTCACCCACGGGGCGGTGAATGGGGTGGATTTTTGGGCGGAGGGGAAAGGCAAGGGCACCATCGTGAATGACGGTGTGAAGGCGACGGCCACCGGCAGCATGGCTACCTTGGTCTCGACCAACCGCTGGGTCGGGCCGGACGGCGTGGTGCAGTGCACGGACGAGACGACGGTTCGCCTGAGCGCGATTCCTGCCGGCCGGCAGATCGACTACGAAGTCACGCTCAAGGCGCCAGCGGACAAGGCGGTGATTTTCGGCGATACGAAGGAAGGCTCGATGGCGTTCCGCGTCGCGCAGTGGATGACGCCGCCGCACACGTTTCAAAAACAGAAGACCGATGGCAAAGGTGCCATCGTGAACGCCGAGGGCGTGCGGGATGCGGCGACGTGGAGCAAGCGATCCGCGTGGGTCGATTACTATGCGCCGAAGAACGGAAAAATTTACGGCATCGCGATGTTTGACCATCCGGAAAATCCGCGGCACGCGACGTGGTGGCACGTGCGCGACTACGGTCTGTTCGCGGCGAACCCGTTTGGTCAGCACGATTTTGAGCCTGAGCATAAAGCCAATCCGAAGGCGGGCGATCTCACGATTCCAGCGGGTGGCAGCGTGACGTTCCGCTGGCGCCTGTATTTCCACGAAGGCGACGAAAAGGCGGCGAAGATCGCGGAGCAGTTCGCGGCTTACGCGGCTGGGAAGTGAGGCGCTGAGCCGGCGGCCGCACGCGGCCGTTGACCTCAAAGCCGGCAAACTCGATCACTGGCCGCTTGTCATCGGCTGAACACATCAAGGAGAGCTACGAGCGGTTTCCTTATCCGGGAAACGACCTCGCTGCGTTGATCGAGGGCAAGGGTTCGCTGCCGGCGCTCTCGTGGATGCAGGGCATCGGGCGGCCGGGGTGCGTGAAACCGCAACGCGTGCTGGTCGCCGGCTGCGGGACGGGCGTGGAGGCGTTTCTCATGCGCAGTTGGTTGCCGCACGCGGAAATCGTCGCGATGGATTTTAGTCCGCGGTCCATCGCAGTGGCGCGGCAGTTGGAAAAGAAAGCGAAGGTTGGCCGGCCGATCACGTTTTTGGTGGGCGATCTCACGGATGTGCAGCTCGCGAGGAAGATTGGGCGCCAGTTTGACCTGATCACGTGTCACGGCGTGTTGAGTTATATTCCGGAGCCGGGCCGCGCGCTGAAGGTGCTGGCGACGTGTATGGCGGCGGACGGCGCGCTTTATCTCGGGGTCAACGGCGCGGGGCATCCGACGGTGGCGTTGCGGCCGTGGCTGAAGAGTTTTGGCGTCGTGGTCGATGAGCTGCGCGACGAGCGGCGGGTGCGTGAGCTGCTGCAGCTTTGGGACACGTTGCACGACGACGAACTCGGTGAGCAGTCAACGATGCCCTCCAGTTATCTGGCGAGCGATGTGTGCGGGGGGCATTTCAATAACTGGCCACTGGCGCGCTGGCGGCGGGCGGCGCGGCGCACGGGTTGGGAAGTGGCGGGCACGGCGGTGTTGGCGCCGGCGCTGCACATCGTGGCCGACGACGGAAAAGAAAAAACGCTCTATCCGGCGGGCATCGGCGAACTCGCGGAACGGCTCGATCAAATCCGGCCGGCAGGGTTTCACCGGATCATGCTGCGGCGCGCGAAAGCGGCCGTGGCGATTTGGTGCTGGACCGGAATCTACACGGTCAAGTTCGGTGCGACTTCAGCGCGCTTTTATGCGGCATCGCAGGGGATTCGATTTGAGGCGGAGCTTACACCGCCGCAGATCGAGGCGCTGAAGATTTTAGTGAAAGCGAAATTCGCATCTGAAAGTTGGGCGAAGCCGTGGACGCGGAATGACGCGGGTCGCCGGACGCTGTGGTTGTGGGCGGGGCTCGGTGTTGTGGCAGAGTGGTAGAAGCCCCGGGATTTTTGATGCGAAAAAGCGAGGGACTTGAAAATGGCGGATTCAACGGTTTGGCCGCGGATTTTTCGCAAAACAATTTTTTTTGCTCCGCGCTAATAACCAAGAGGCCGATTCGCAGAGTAGAAATTTGGGCGACGTCGTTTTCGGCCAAACCGAATATCGTCAGGGAAACTTATTTGCCTAATTAAGTCCGCCTCGTTGTCTGGCTCGATTAAACGGTCGACCTAATGCCCACTAAGACACACCGATCAACTAAGGTTAGCCCCGTGACAGGAGGTAAAAACGCAGCTCAAAAGCGCGGAAAGCATTCCCTCGTTATCCGAGTGCACAGAAAGCGAAAGACGCCCAAGACAAGCCGTTCAAGCTGTGCGCCTATGGGTAGTCCGGTTATGTCGTGGGAGTTGCAAGAAGCGGCAGCTCCCTGCTTTCCGGCTATGGCCGAAACCTATCGCTTCTTAGAATTCTTTGCGGGTGGCGGGATGGCCAGAGCGGGACTTGCTCCTGACTGGAACAGTGTTTGGGCGAACGATTTTTCGCCCGAGAAAGCCTCGGCCTATCGAAAGAATTGGGGGGGCGGAGAGCTTCATGTCGGAGATGTCGCGGCGGTGAATTTACTCTCGTTGCCCTCCGCCGATATGGTCTGGGGGTCGTTTCCTTGCCAGGATTTATCTCAAGCGGGCGGTCAGTCGGGAATCGGCAACGCCCACGATGAGACCTTTACGCGGTCGGGTTCGTTTTGGCCATTTTGGCGACTGGTTGCGCGAATGAGCCCCCCGATGGTCGTGCTCGAAAACGTAGAAGGTGCGCTGCGGGCGAACGGGGGTGCCGATTTTCGGGCCCTTTGCTCCGCACTTAGTCAGGCCCGATACCTATTCGGGCCTCTGATTTTGGACGCGGTTCATTGGCTTCCCCAATCACGTAAGAGGCTTTTTATCGTGGCGGTGAGGGAAGATGTTCCGATTCCAAATCATATGATGGCCTTGCTTCCCGATGCGTTTTGCCACCCGAAGGCCGTTGAGGAGGCTTACGCGTCGTTGAGCGCCGAAGTGAGTGAAAAATGGATATGGTGGTCGGTTTGTCCTCCTTGTGTGGACCGACCGCGGGTGGAATCGCTCATTGGCGATGCCGATCAATGGGTCGATTGGGATTCCTCCGAGAAAACGGGTTACATTTTGAGCCTGATGAATCCGCTCCATCGAAAAAAAGTGCGGGACGCACAACGTTTGAACCGCCGGGTTGTGGGCTTTGCGTATCGGCGCACGCGCGCAGGCAGGCAACGCGCCGAGGTTCGCTTCGACGGTGTGGCGGGATGTCTCCGCACGGCCGGCGGCGGATCGTCCAAGCAAATCGTCGTGGAGGTAAACGGCGAGACGGTCAGAACTCGTCTGCTTTCACCGCGTGAAGCCGCGCGGCTACAGGGGCTCCCCGATACCTACTGGCTGCCTCCCGATTACAACGAAGCCTACGATCTTGTGGGCGACGGTCTGAGCGTCCCGGTTGTGCGGTTTCTGGGACAACAACTACTCACCCCGCTCGCCTCCGTTATTCCCCGTCGTCGGGTTGCTACCGCATGAGTTCAATACTCCTTCCAGCTATTAAGAAATTCGTCTCAGAGCACCGCTTTGTGGGTAAAGGAGCGATGGCGGTTGGTCTTATTGTCACGGAGCAGGCAAGATCGGGGCTCCCTCTTGAATCGGAAAAACTTAAGACAGAGAACGGTGGGCAGGTCCGAGGATTGAGCGGAAAAGCGGTCGAAAAAATTCTCCAACGTCATGGGATCAAGCGGACGCTTTCCTCGGAAGGCGCGCGAACCAACCGCGGAGCCATTCGGCAGATGGAGGTCTACGTTAAGTTTCTCAATGAACTCGGGCCTCTCGGATCAGCCGATCTTGATGAACTTCAAAAATATTGGGTGTTGAAGATCGAGGAGTATTTCGCAGCGCAACCCCTGAAGCTACATGTGGACGTTGCCATGTCCGTCCGCAGCGCCATCAGGCAGTTGCTCGAGCAGGCGCGGAAACGACAGAAAGATTATCCCGGCGTGCGCTTCGAAGCCACGCTCCTCCAGCATCTGGTGGGCGCAAAGCTGGACTGGGTTCTGGGCGCGGGGAATGTCGCCCACCATTCGTCCGCGGAAGCCGATCGCGCCGAGGGCAGGGCGGGCGATTTTTGCGTGAGCGACGTGGCGATTCACGTGACCACGGCTCCGGCGGAAAAACTTTTGCAAAAATGCGCGGCCAATTTGGCGGCGGGCTTGCGCCCGCTGGTGATTACACTGCCTTCGAAAATAGCGGTGGCCGACTCACTGGCGGAGAACGCGGGAATCCAGAGCAGAATCGATATCTTGGATATCGAGCAATTCCTCACCGCCAATCTTTACGAACGAGCCCTTTTTAAGGCGCAAAATCACCGGCCGACGACTCAAGCGCTGGTGGATCGCTATAACCATTTGATTGGCGAGCATGAGACAGAGGCTTCGCTCAAAATCGAAACCCATTAACGAGGGCGACGTATATGCGAGGGGCTTTCGCCTGATCGCTCACGCTCGCGGCTTCGGGAAGGAGGAAACGCCGGCGGGGTTCGGCGACCCCGCCCTACATCCAACGGCGGATTAGAACGGCAGGTTTTTGAGCTTCAGCACGCGGCGCGCGTTTTCGCAGAGGATTTTGCGCTCGGCTTTTTTGTCGGGGGAAAATTTGCGGACGGACGCGATCTGGTTGATGCCACTGCACGCGGGACCGTGACCGACGGGGTCGGAGCAGTCGCTGCCGTAGAGGAGTTTATCCTGATGGCGCGCGAAGAAGGCGTGGGCGTGCTCCTCGTCGCGGATGAAGGCCTGGAAGCCCGAGCCGGCGGAGAGATCGGCGAACATGTTGGGGTAGTCGGAGAGGAGCCGGTCGGTGATGCCGCCGGGGATAACCGGGCCCTTGGGATAGAGGACCTTCTCGTCGTAGTTTTTGGAAATGTTGCCCCAGAAAGTTTGGGCGTGGCCGATGAAGTTTACCTTCGGGAATTTCTCGAGGATGCGGTGGAAGCGATGGATGTCGTTGTTGTAGGTGCCCTGCTGGAAATGCATGAGCATCGGCACGTCGAATTCGCCGGCGAGGGCGGCGATTTTCTCGATGCCGGGGGAATCGCTGGCGACGTAGAATTTCTGTTCGCCGATGCCGATGGCGCCGGCCTTGAGCTGGCGGCGGATGACGTCGACGGCGTCGGGCTGGTCGGTGACTTCGTTGGCGAACCAGGCGAAGCGATCGGGATATTTTTCGGCGA